>JAVWHP010000008.1:0-71429 GCA_036639955.1 Erysipelotrichaceae bacterium | reverse complement strand
ATCCGTGCTATTCACTTTAGGTGGTGTTACATCAAAGTCTTTAATTGGACTAACTGTATTATAGTGTGTAAAAACACTGGTTGCAAGTAAATTCATAATTATTAAAGAACTTGGTGGCGCTCCACAACTAGCCATAAATGAATTGGTATAACCTATTGCTTCACTAGTTACTATATCTTTAGTAACTGATACAACCAACGATTTCACAGTATTACAAGATTTTAAAATAGAACCTAATGGTATTAAATCGATACCAGTGCTAAATATACCCATGACTACCATATTTTTAGCTTCAAGATCATTAATTAATTCTCCACTCAGAGTAGTTCCGATTATGCCTTCAAGTGTTTGTTTAACACCACCAATAATAGGACAATAATCTAAGAATTTAGATATACCTTCAAGGTCAGAATCCATACTATGTTCAAAGCTAGTATTTGAACGTTGTTTATAATATTTATCTCTTAGATTAAATTCTTCTTGAATAGTTACTGCTCTGCCTAATGCTATTTCACGTTCTTCTTTCATTTGTTTGAAAGCTAATTCTAGATCTTCAAATTTAACATCTTTTTCTAGATCAGAGAAGCAAACTTCTTCCTTCATCGCAGAGCTGTACTCCAACTGAACAGCTGACGTATGTTGGTCCATGGATGTTCCCGAATGAGAACTAGTCCATTGAGGACCAGATTCTTTAATAGTTCTATCAGTATTCTTAATCTTATTGCCATCCAATGTAATTATAGATAACCGTTCTACTACTGGCTTCAGGTCATCTCGAAAAGCAGCTTCACGCATTCCAAATTCACCATGTATCTTGCTAGCATACCTTGTAAACCAATAATTAGTTTCTCGATGTTTTTCAATTTTATAACGGATAGAATTATACTCAAAGGGTCTTACGCCATCTATGCGACTTAATAATTCAGCAGCACCTTGAAATAAATTATCAGTATCTTGCATAACATCAAGCATGTCTCTATGCTTTTTTAACAATAATCTTAGTTCTATCCATCTGAGTGGATCAGACGAATAAATATCATCATCCCTTCTCATAATAGTTATCTGATTCAGCAGTAATTTTATTTGCTTGTTCCTTATCCACTTGTATAAAATTATTAATGATAGTACATAAATCATATGCTAATCTCTCATAATTATCAGCCAGCACTTCTATCTGTTTTGTTAGTTTTTCAATGTTATCTGTTACCTCAGATCCAGCTTCTCCTCTATAAGCATAAAAAGCTTGAAGAAGAGTACTACATGTTTATTAGAAAAATCTCTTAATTACTTTACCTTAGGTACAAACTCAAAATATAGCTTAAAAGTTTCTATATCAATTGATATTTCTTTATTCATAAAATGGTCTCATTTATAATAGTTTTTCCATTCCACTTACTATAAAATTCTTAGATAACCTTTTAACACGCTGTTCACTTATGCTAAATATTTATAAAGTTCTATACTATATAGATAACATGTAAGAATAACATTTTATAGTTAAGATCCCCTAACCTACTTTTTCTTCAGTAAATTTACCACCATCAACTCTAACTCGGACATTATCATCAATTGTATATTTACTTTTGATAATCACATTCATATCAATATCTACTATTTCTACACTATTATCACTTCTTTTTATTCTCAATAAAGTATTATCTTTATTACCACGCTTTGAAGTTCCTTCACAAATAGACACACCTTTTACACTAACCCAATCCTCAATTATTTTATGATGCTTAACATTATATAAAATAATATTTTCAGTATTTGTATTAAGTCCAATATAACCTCCACTCATAATTCTATAGCCATCTACAGGTTCCTCTATAAGCACATTACCAACACTATCTTTTATTAAAAATTTACCATCATCTTGCATATCTAAAACAAAGTCATCAACTACATACCCTAGATTTTTAAAAGTAATTCCTATTCGCTCATTTACAGTACTTTTAGTAACAAGCATATCTCCCAATTCGTAGTCTGGAATAGTTATACTAGTTTCATCCTCTGAAATATTATTATAATTAACTGGTATATTATATTCTTTAGGATGTGTATAATTATATCTAGCCATATTTCTAATGGCAGGTCCAGCAAATATAGCAATAATTGTAATAACCAAAATAAAACTGGAAGAAGTTTTACTCTTCTTATCAGATTTAACTAACGTAAAAAATTCTTCTCTCTTATCTCCAGACACATAGTTATAATGCTTTTTCAAATACTTAACTATTGCATTATAATCAGCATCCTCTATATAATTATCAGGATTAAATTCCATAGTAAATATTACTTCATCCTTTAACAATTCATCAAGTTCTTCTTTTAATAATTTAATATAAGTTTCTCTATAATCTCCACCATCCATTTTCTCTAATACTTCTTCTTTATTAATTAATTTAGTTAAATCTACATATAATAATTTATTCATACTTTCCCCTTTAATTGTTTTACAATTCATTGTTCCTTAAAATTATATCATATTTTAATTATAATAAACATATTTTTTACAATATAGTATAAAAAATCAATACCTATATAAGTGTCTAGGTATTGATTTCTTTTAAATCTCATCTATTAATGCAATAATCTTCTTTATAGACATTAATGAATCATCTACTTCTTTAGCTCTATGATTCTTTAGTATTTCTATTGCTGTATTTTGCATTGCTGGGAATGCACTTCTTGTTAATTGGTTAGCATAGATTACTATGTTTACTCCATGTTTAGCAAATTCTTCTTCAGTTACTGTATTAAATGATGTAGGTACTACTACTATAGGTGTTTTAGCATCCTTAGCTCTAAATTTATCTACAAATTCAAATATTTCACTTGGATCTTTCTTTCTTGAATGAATCATAATACCATCAGCTCCTGCTTTTACATAAGCAAATGCTCTATCTAATGCATCTTGCATTCCTTGTTCTAATATTAATGATTCAATACGTGCTATAATCATAAATTCTTCCGTACGTAATGCCGCTTTACCAGCCGCTATTTTCATTGAGAAATTCTCTATAGTATCTTGTGTTTGAACTACATCATTACCAAATAATGAGTTCTTTTTAAGTCCAGTTTTATCTTCAATAATAACTGCTGATACTCCCATTCTTTCCATACTTCTAACATTATATACAAAATGTTCTAATAATCCACCTGTATCTCCATCTAAAATAATAGGTTTAGTAGTAACTTCCATAACATCATCAATCGTTCTCATACGACTAGACATATCTACTAATTCAATATCTGGTTTACCCTTAGCTGTAGAATCACATAAAGAACTAATCCACATAGCATCATACTGATCTAATTCACCATTGTTTTCAACTACTGTTTTTTCAGCAATTAAACCAGTTAAACCTGAATGTACTTCAATAGTTTTAACAATAGGTCTCATAGCTAATAATTGTCTTAATCTTTTTCTTCTAAATTCAGGCATTGCTAGTTTTTCCTTAGCAATTGCATCAATTTTCTTTACTGATTCATTTCTAGTATATGGCACTTCTATAAGTTCTCCATTCCAAGCTTTTAAAGTATTAATAACATTTTCTCTAATATTAATTAAAGCATTATCTCTCCAATCATCACCATGTATAACATATTCTGGTTTTAATTCTTTTAAGATATCTTCATAACTTACTTTTTCTTGAATTACTACTTCATCAACTAATGAACAGTTTTTAATAACTTGCATTCTTTCTTCAAAACTAATTGTTGGGAAACGATCAAAACTTACCATAGCACTATCACTTAATACTCCAACTACTAATTTACCATATTCTTTAGCTTTCTTCATTACATTAAGATGTCCTTCATGTAATACATCAGTACTCATACACATATAAATTGTTTTCATTTTAGTTCTCCTTATTGAATTTTATAAAATTCTCTTTATTTTGAATTGGTGTTTCTTTAGGTCTTCCTAGATTATCTCTAGATCCTATTTTTACTTTAACTTCAATAAAACTTAATTCATTTAAGTCATTTACTTCATTTAATGTTTTAATTAGTTCTTCTTCATTAGTACATGTATATACATTAGGATATCCACAAGCTTTAGCAATAGGAGCATAACTCATTCCATTAGTTCCAGTTGGCATTCCTCCTACTGATTCATGTACATCATTATTTAGTAATATATGAAGATAATTCTTAGGTGCTTGTTTAGCTATAAAAGCCATACTACCCATATGCATTAATGCAGCACCATCTCCATCTATACATACTGTTCTTTTAGTTTTATCAGCACTAGCTAAACCTAAAGCTATACTAGAAGCATGTCCCATACAACCAACAGTTAAGAAATTAGCATCATGTTGACCTCTAACTATATCTGCTTGTTCATAAACTTCTCTAGATATCTTACCAGTAGTAGAAACTATACGATCATTAGCTAATAAATCTCCTAATATAATATGAATAGCATCTTCTCTTAATAATGTATAATCATTATAGAAAGGAGTAAAACTACGCTTAGCAAATGTTCCTTTACGTACAATAATTGTATACTGTAAATTATTACGTAAAGCAACATTTGCTTCATCCATAATCTCTTTTAATTTAGATGGCGTTGTAGTATCATCTATGATACTACATTTGATGTCCATGACATCAAATAGTGAACCTGTGATTTTCCCTTGAAATACATGTTGTGGTTCATCCTTAACACCAGGTTCACCACGCCATCCTACTATAAATAACATAGGTATATCATATACATCTTTATTGATTAAAGATGCTATAGGATTTACAGTATTACCTATTCCTGAATTTTGCATATATATACAAGCAGGTTTTCCTGTTGCTAAATATGTACCTGCTCCAATTGCTACAGCAGCACCTTCATTAGCAGGTACATAATGATTAAACTTTCCAATTCCATCACTATTTAAGTATTCACATAGTTCTTTTAATAATGAATCTGGTACTCCAGCAAAAGTATCTATTCCTAGTCCTTCTATTTCTTTAATTAGTGTTTCTACTTCCATTTTAGTTTTCCTCTCTATAGTTTCTAACTAAGCTTTCTAATTTTCTAATATCATCCATATTTAGATCCCCTATATTACCTATTCTAAAAGCATCATAATCAGCTAGTTTTCCTGAATATAGTAAGTATCCTTCATCTTTCATATGATCATAGAATTTCTTAAAATCAAATCCTTCTGGATTTAAATAAGTAGTTATAACTGGACATTGTATATTTTCATCTACTAATGTTTTAAATCCTAGTTCTTTCATAAACTTAGCTATATAAGCTTGTAAATTCTTATAGTGTTTATTACGTTCATTAATTCCACCACTTGCTATCAATTCATCAATACCTTGATTTAGTGCTAGCATTACATGAGTAGGACTTGTAAATCTAAAACTATAGTTATTTAACATTGTTTCATATTGTTCATATAAATCTAATGATAATGATACTGCATTACCTTTACATCTTTTCAATTGTTCTTCTTTAGCTATAATTAAAGCTACTCCTGGAACTCCATGTAAACATTTATTAGCACTAGTTACTAAATAATCTATTTGTAGATTATTCAGATCAATATTTACTCCACCAAAACTAGACATAGCATCTACAATACTTATCTTATGGTACTTATGAACTAACTTCATAATCCCTTCTAAGTTATTAAGTATACCTGCTGTTGTTTCTGAATGTATAAAAGCTACATGTGTATATTCATTAGATGCTATCAACGGTTCAATTTCTTTTAGATCTAGCTGTTCAATCATTGAATAGCTCTTTAATGTATAATTCTTTTTAGCATGTTCACATATTTGTGACATTCTAATTCCATAAGCACCATTAGCTAAGATTAATACCTTATCTTTATCACTTATACTACTTGTTAAGACTGCTTCTACTCCATAGGTACCAGATCCTTGTAAGAATATACATTTATATTCATTTGGATTAGCATTAGCAAGCTTTAATAACTTAGTTCCAATACCAGCTACAATAGATGCATATTCATCATCTCTTGTTCCTAAATCAATATTCATAGCAGCTCTTACACTAGGTGATGTTGTTAATGGTCCTGGTGTTAATAGTTTCTTTGCTTTTAAGTTCATATTAACTACTCCCTTTCTAATTATGAACACAAATACCTTAAATTTTAGATATTATAATGTCTTTTCTAAGTTATAGCATTCATATATGAACGTTACTTCTTATAATTTAGATTATATTCTTAATTTTATAATAAATCAACACTTTTTCATAAATTTTGTTATATTATTATACATATCATGTTGTTTTACACGTATTTAACCTATATTTGCTATGAAAAGTGTTCATTTATATATCAACTATTAAAGATATATGAACATTAAATCTTACATACTCTATACTATATAAGTCTTACACTTAACATTAACATACTAACAACCTAAGAAAGAGTAAGACCATAATTAAAACTATAATTAAAAATATAATTAAACTATAAAATAATAAAAAAACTCACAAAGTGAGTTTAGTTATAAACGACGGCCAAATTGTTTATATATTTTAAACTAATATGAGGAGATCATAATATTAGTTTAAACTTAATTCCATTACCTATAAACTTTATATACTTAATATATTCTGCATTAATATTACCTATAACATTAACTTTAGAATCCACTCCTAGATTCTTTTTACATATTTCTAATTCTCCATTATATCTTTTATAATCTATATTACCTATACATATACTACCTATAGTACGATCTACTGTATTATAAACTGCTATACTACTATCACTACTTAAAGTAGTTCTAGATTCTATACATCTTATAAGATATTCTGAACTATCAATCCTATCATTTAATATAACATTTAGAAATCTACTATAACTATTATCTAATGTACATTTTAATGTTATATATCCATTAATATAATTATTTAAAGAACTGTAGGTTTCATCCTTTATAGCTATATCTGCTATCATTGGAATATCTATTATTGAGTTGTATTTAAGTTCTAATAAATTATATAGTACATCATTATTTCTATGTTCTTCTAATGTAGGTAATCCTAAATATAAAGGTCCTCTTAATATATTATCACTAGGTATAAAAGCCATTGTTTTCATTCCATAACCTTTTAATCTTTTATTAATATTTATAAGTTTATTAATAGATAATCCTGTATAAGGTTTAGGATAAAAATTATGACATGCTATAAATGATTTAAAATTAGCTTTTCTTACTTTTAATTCTTTATAGTCTTGTTCACTAAATGTTGATGCATTAAATACTATATTAAATAGTTTAGTTAATTCTATAATTTGATCATAACTAAATCCATAATCTAATCTTATATGAGTTATTCCTAATGCTTTTAATTCATCATAGTTATTTATATTTAGTTTAGTTAAAGTTTCAGGACTTATATCTACTATAATATTTAGTTTATTATTACATAATTCTAATAATTTATTTACTTCTATATTATAGTTATTTATATTTTCTTCTGGTATTTGTAAAGATGTAAATGCATAGCTTGCTCCATTTAATATTGCTTTTTCTATAATACTTTTATTAGTATTATAGCCTGTAGATAGATATAGTGATATTCCAAATTTATTCATTATCTATTAATGGAGCATGCATATAAGCTTTTACATAACTATTTGTATCTGCTTCTACTGCTCTTATTTTTAACATTGCTGTATAATATTGAATGTAGGGCATATCATTTACTTTACCATTAAATATTGAATATTGAGATAGTCCTTTAAACCAAATATCTTTATCTTCTTCACTAATACTTATATATAATGTAGGAATAAAGCCTATAAGATCTTCACAGTTTTCTCCATATAATAGATTAATATTATAGCCTTCTTTTCTTAATTGTTTAATAGCTATAGTTACAGTTTCATATACATAATAATGTCTAGGATGTAAAGTACCTCTTGCATGTGTTATTACTAAATCTGCTTTTTCTTTTATTAAGTAGTCTTTAATAATATTAATGAATTCATTAGTTGTTGGTAATTCACTAGATATGTAATTAAAGGAATATACATCAGCTAAAAGGGCATGGGCAGCTTTAATATTTTCTTCTTTAATTTTATTTATATAAAGCTGTTTATCTATTTCAGTAGCTTTAGGATCTTCTAATCTTCCACTAGTAACATGTACATAAGTGCATTTTGCTCCTAGTTTAGAGTATTTAAGCAATAAGGGGCCTCCTAATAATTCAGCATCTAGAGAGTGAGCGCCGATAGAGATTATTCTTTTATATTTCATATTAGATTTCCTTTCTATATAGGTTATAAGTACGATATACTTTTACACCATGGTTTAAATAGAATCTTTGTGCATCTCCATGAGTCCATAAGAAGTACATATAATTTATATTAGAAGCCTTCATATCTAATAACATAAGATCTAATAATATACCACCTATACCTTTAGATCTTAGTTGTTTACTAACTCCTATAGGACCAAAACGAGAATCATTATTATCTATTTTACGCATACAATAGCCTAGTACTTTATTATCTGAATTAATACATAATAATATAGTATCTTTAGCTATATGTTTTTGCATAGATATTAAAACATTTCTAATCCAACCTGCATCAAATTCTTCTTTAACAAAGTTTAATAAAGCATTCATATAGTTATCATTATACTTTATAAAAGATATGCCTTCTTCTTTTAAAGTATTAATTTTATTTATAGTATTGGTTGGTAAACTATAATCCCATAAATCTCTTTGCATACTTACTGCTTCACTATGTTTAATATAATTTAGTTTATTAAAGAATATATTAGCTGCTTCATATCTTTTATCAATACCTGGAAAGAAATAGTTAGGACTATATGCACATAGAGTTATTTCTTTAGTACCTTTAGCTATAAAAGCATATTCTATAAGATTTACTAGTTTAGTTGCTATACTTTTTCTTTGATATTCTTTCTTTATAAACATTAGACTTATCCATCCTCTAGTTGGTTCTAGACCTCTATTTAGATAAGGGACTTGTCTTTTAATACCTAAGATAAAGCCTACTACCATATCTTTATCTTTATCTAATGCTAATAGAACTAATTCTTTATTAAAGTTATCATCTAATAATATTAGGTCTATAAATCTTTGTTTATTTATAGGATCATATATTAGTGTAGTATTCCATAATTCTATAATTTGTTCTAAGTAGCATTGATCATATTGTTTATATTCAATGTTATTTAAGTTCATGTATGGTTGCTTCTTCTTTCATAAGTTCTAGTTGTTTTGCTTCTTCTGCTAGTTCTCTTTTTTCCATTACTTTAAAGAATGGTAGGAAGATAAAGAATAGTATAACTAGGTTCATTATTGATATGATAAGTGCTGATATTTGGAAGCCTGATCCAATGAAGGCTGCTAGTGGGATTGGCATTGTCCAGACTGTCATTGCTACCATTGGTGGTGTTAATCCTAATATTGCTAATACTGCATTAAAGATGAAGAGTGCTCCAAATCCTAATACCCATGGTACGAACATAATTGGGTTTAGTACGATTGGTAATCCATAGATTACTGGTTCTGCTATATTAAATACTGTTCCTGGTAATGATAATTTTCCTAGTACTTTAAAGCGTTTTACTGTTGACATACAGCATAGTAAGGCGATTGGGAATACTGATAATCTTACGTATACATTAATCCATTGTTCTGTAAACATGAATGGGATTTCTGCACCGGCTGCGAAAGCAGATACATTATCTGTAATCATAGTTGTCCAAATAGGTTGCATAACACTTCCTACTACATTAGAACCATGAAGACCACAGAACCAAAGTAAACGGTCTAATATGAAGGCAAAGAATTGAGCTATAGCTCCACTTCCTCCAATTACTAGGTAAGAGAATACTTTATTAATTTCAGTTAATAGATTGAAATCAGCAAATCCTCTTCCTAAGATTGAGAATAATACTACAATAATACTAACTGGAATCATACTAGTGAAGGCATCAGCAATCATTGGAGGTACACCCTCTGGCATTTTAATTGCTATTTTTTTACTGATTAGGCAACGATAAATTTCTACTGATGCAATACTGATAATGATTCCTCCAAATAGACTTGGAGATCCTAATACATAGTTTGGCCAATCAAAGTTTGCACTTAGTTGAGCAAAATCTATGAAACATAAGAATGAAATTAGGGCTAATACTGCTGATACTAAAGGATTAACTTTAGAATCTTTTTTATTGTAATACATTCCTAGGTTATAACCATTGAATACTGTAGTAATTAAAGCTAATAGATTTATTGTAACAAACACTATTTGGAATAGCCATGGTTTACAAGGATCTACTATTTTGTTAATGAAGTCTGCTACTTCAGGTAAATTTAAACCGTTACCTGTGGCGAATAATCCTGAGAGATTTAGGATTAGTGTAGCTGTTGCTCCTAATATCATGTATGGCATTAATGTCATAAATGTTTTTTGTAGCGCATCAAGATATCTTACTTGTGATATCTTAATTAGAGTTGGGGCTATTTTCGCATCTACAAAATTCGTTATGCGATCTAGCAAAGATATTTTCTTTTTCATACTTTTAACCTCCTATGGTCGGGCTGTATACTGCCACTTATTCCCAAACTTTTATGGAACTGTCCCAAGTATACAACATAATGAAACCGTTTGCAACACTTTTTCCCACAAAATTATATATTTTTCCCAAACTTGTGGTATCTTGGTCCTTTTTGTGTTAAACTACTTGTGAGGTGATAACTTTGAATCCTATAGAATTAATTGAATTGCATCATAATGAATTCACTAAATCTGAACTAATAATTAAGAACTATGTACTTAATAATCTAAGAGTAATAACTTGTTATCCTATTTTAGAGGTTGCTGCTAAAGCTAAGGTTTCTAAATCTGCTTTACTAAGATTTTGTCAAAAATGTGGTTACTCTGGTTATTCTGAATTTAAATATGAAATTTCAAGGTTTCTAATTAGTGGTGAGAACCACTCTTTAGAAACATCTTCGACTACTGCTTCTATTCTTAAACACTACACTACTCGGATTGACTCAATACCGACTAGCATAACAGAAGATCTTCTTGTCTTTCTATCTAGTGCCATTAAAACTGCTAGAAAGATAAAAATCTTTGGTGTCCATGAAACTGGTTTATCAGCACAATTCCTTGGCTATCGTTTACTAGCCCTAGGTATTGATGCTGAAACCTGCTGTATCCCTTCTTCAATGAGTGAAAAATCATCTTTATCTACTAATGATGATTTAAATATTTTTCTCTCATTGTCGGGAAACACACCTATCATTTTAGAATCAATCCAAAATAGTATTGATAATAAAGCAACTACTGTTCTTATTAGTGAGAACAACCATAACACTCGTATTTCTGATCAAGTTACGCTTATGTGTTTACCTACGTGTGATTCTAATTCAATGTTTGTAGATTCTCAAGCTATTATTTTCATAGCTATAGAATTGCTTATTAATAAGTTAGCTAAACAATTAAATCGTTAGTTCTCTATTAGGTTGCTCCTATATAAATAATCTATAAAAAAACTTTGCTCTAATAAGCAAAGTTTTTTTATAGATAAATTATTTTTTAGCTGCCATCTTTTCTTGTCTATGATGTTCATTTACTAATTGATTTACGTTTTTCATCTTATCTAATATTAGCTTTAAGATACGATCATATTCTGATCCATCACTATAATCAGCTTTAGCTATAAAGTCTACACGGTGGTCATTCAATAGTTGTTTAGCTATTTTCATTGATTTATCATCTTGGTGAACAGCTATTGACTGACCACCATTAACTTTAACTAATTTCATACAAGGGACATCTGTTAAACCATCACCAACATATATCATATTTCTAAAAGGGACTCTACGTTCATCATCTGGAGTAAACTTATTTAGATTTTCATCTTGTTTTAAACAACCTTTATTAATTCTAAATAAAAACTGTGTTTTAGCAGTGTAATTAACTGCCATTTTAGGCCATTTAGCTACACCATTAACATCATAAAAAAACTCACAAGCAAATATTTGTTTAAATTCAGAAGCAATACTAGTACCTTCAATAATCTCCTTTAATCCAGAAGAAATTATATAGTGTTCTATTTTCAAACCTAAACTAGCTCCATATTCATTAATTCTTTTAAAGTAATTTGATACCCCGGGAAATAACTCTATATCTTTACCCAGTTTAACAAAGCTATTTCTTCTAATACATACATCATTAGCACTAGCTTTTTTAATCATCAGATACATATAAGCTAATATAGAATCCATTCCTTCCTTAGTTAAAGCAGTAGCAGACTCCCAAAATTCACTAGCCTCTACACCAAGTTCAGGAATAAAACTATATTCTTGCATATCCTTACTACATAAAGTTTTATCAAAATCATACATTATAGCTATAACTGTTTTATTATTCATATTAATTCTCCTTTCGTCTATTATAACAAAATTACATTAATGTTTATATAGCAATTTTTTGTTATGAAGTGTTCTGCTTCAACTGCGATATTGTTTAAATTTCATAAATTCTATTACAAATTTTATGAATAGTAAAGTTTATAGAAATTCTAGTAAAATTGCTTTACGTATATGATAGGATAGCATTACTATCGTTCAATCTAATCCGTTTCTCATGCTTATAACTTTTTACGACGAGAGTGACTTGATTAAGAATTTGAATTTCCTATTTATAAATCACATATAGAATTTAAAAACACTAACTTTTATGATATTTTCACTCTCAATATTATAAGTTTAGACTAATCACTTTTTTCAATTTCATCAATCTTAATTTATTTATCACCTATTAAGTCATAAGATCCACAATGTACATTATTTGCATAAAGCCAACATAAGTCCGTTTTATACCTTGATTTTAGATGAACCTTTCACCGCATTAGATAAGAATACACAGAGAATATGATTAATAAAATTAAAGCAAATTCAAAAGAAAAAGACAAATGTGTTATAATGGTTACACACGTAAGTGAATTTAAAGAGATTTCCACTCGTGTAATGACAGTAAATAAAATAGTTAATTGAGTGAGGTGAAATTTTTATGGACTTTAGGATTTTAGTAAGTGCGATTTTTTTGGTAATTTTTATAATTGCATTAATATATTTAAAAAAAAACAAATAAATATATCTATAAAAGGGTATTGGAGAATGATACTTTAATTGTACGTAGCCCCTTTTTTTAAAGTTGTAGTCATCCACTAGTGATGACTACAACTTTTTTATTTGATCACTCCATACCCATAACAAAAATACCAATTTAAATATATTCAATTAATCTACACTCATCATTGCTATTCCTTTCAACGGTGTGCACCATTCCATTTTCCATTTTTACTACAATCCCTACGTGTTCACTTATTCCATCTTGTTCCCAATCAAAGAAAATGATATCACCTGCGTTAGGTGTATGAACACTAGGTTCCCACCGTCCTTTTTCTTTAAACCACTGTATACCAGTAGGACAGGCGTTCGAGGAGTAAGCGTGGAAATTGGCTTGGTTTGGAGTGTTATCGACTATCCTTATAGTGGCCATTAGTAACAGAGCTCTAGAGATACACGCCAATCAACTTGCAATAGGCTAATCTAAAGACATTGTGGTTAATTTAGGACTGGAATGTTTTTGTTGTTAAACTGTAAATTTTAATAATATTATAAATTATCATAAATATGCAATAAATCATCGCTCTTTAGGTAGATGTTATACAAAGCCTTAAGAAAGATATGAAGATGTTATAAAAACTTAGCATCGCTATTAAATATCCAAGTATCGTTTTCTACGCAATAAAGACATACAAGACGATTAGAAATTATGATTCTCACCTTAGAATCATTCATGAAACATAATCAAATATTAAACATAAAGGATATTCAAATTATATTTATTTTGAAACTTCAGAATAAATTTTAATTACACAATTCGGATTGTCCATTATTAAATGACATTTATACAAACACGCTACCTAACAAAAACAGGATATTTAAGACTCATATTTTGTTTATTACTAAGCAAATCATTGAAGCAAAAGAAAAACTGTTTAGATATTTAGTTATGAACCTAATAATGAGCTTTCTTTAATGTAAACTTACATAATATTTAAGCGATAAGCACATGATAATAACTGATAACTTGTGCATATCGAATGATAGTTGTTTACAACCATCATAATTAGATATAAAATAGATGTACAACAAGAAGGAGTGAACGTATGAACAATAAACTATTATTAACATTATTAGATGAAAATGCTAAATACAGTACTACTGATTTAGCTAGCGCTTTAGCAGATAGTGCTGAAAACGTTGAATTAGCTATAAAAGAACTTGAGGATAACCATGTTATTTTAGGATATCATACTTTAATAAACTATGATAAAACTAATATTAATAAGGTTATGGCTATCATTGAAGTTGATGTTACACCAGAACGAGAGTTTGGTTATGATCGTATTGCTAAAATGATTTATAAGTATTCTGAAGTTGATACTATGTATCTTATGAGTGGTAAATCAGAATTCTCTGTCTTAGTTGTTGGTAAGACTATGCAAGAAGTTGCTAACTTTGTTGGTACTAAGCTTGCTTGTATTGAAGAAGTAGTAGGTACATCTACATACTTTATTTTAAAACAATATAAAGTAGATGGTGTAATTTATGAAAAAGAAGAAGAAACAAAAGAAAGGATGATTATTAGCGCATGATATATGAAAACTATTTAAGTGATACAGCTAAGGAAATTAAACCTAGTGGTATAAGAAAGTTTTTTGATTTAGCTACTCAAATGAAGGATGTTGTTTCCTTAGGGGTAGGTGAACCTGACTTTGACACTCCTTGGTCTATTCGTGAAGCTGCTATTTATTCTATCCAAAGTGGTAAAACATTTTACACTGCAAATAAAGGGTTACCTCAATTGCGTGAAGAAATATGTAAATATTTAAAACGTCGTTTTGATTTAGATTATGAATGGAAATCTAATGTTATAGTTACTGTTGGTGGAAGTGAAGCGATTGATATTGCTTTACGTGCTGTTGTTAACCCAGGTGATGAAGTAATTATTTTAACACCATGTTATGTTGCTTACGAACCAGGAGTAGTATTAGCTCATGGTATTCCTAAGATTATCAAATTACAGCATTCTAACCATTTTAAATTAACTCCTGAAGAACTAGAAGCAGCTATTACTCCCAAAACCAAAGCAATCCTCCTTAACTTTCCTAGTAATCCTACCGGAGGCATTATGACTCAGGAGGATTATGAAAAGATCGTTCCTATTATTAAGAAACATAATCTTATTGTTATTAGTGATGAGATATATGCTGAATTAACATACAATGACAACCATGTAAGTTTAGCTCATTTTCCAGAAATCAAAGATCAAGTAATCATAATTAATGGTTTTTCTAAAGCATATGCTATGACAGGTTGGCGTTTAGGTTATGTTTGTGCTAATAAAGTATTTACTGATGCAATGGTAAAGATTCACCAGTATATTATTATGTCAGCTCCTACTGCTGCTCAGTATGGAGCTTTGGAAGGTCTTAAATGTTGTGATGAAAAAGTTGAAGAAATGAAGTTAGCATATTTGGCTAGACGTAACTTCATAGTAGATGGCTTTAATAAACTCGGTTTAGAAACTCATGTTCCTGAAGGAGCATTCTATATATTCCCTTGTATTAAAAGTACTGGAATGACATCGCAAGAATTCTGTAATAATCTACTTAATGAACAACGTGTAGCTTGTGTACCTGGCGATGCGTTTGGTGAAGCTGGTGAAGGCTTTATTCGTGTTTCATATGCTTACAGTATAGAAGAGATTAAGGTTGCATTAACAAGAATTGAAAAGTTTATGGAATCATTATCTACATCTAAATAAATATTAAAAAAGTTAACCGTAAAGGTTAACTTTTTTAATATTGGGATTTAGAACCAGTAGCTATTTCTACTCTTACTGTTTTACCCTTTATAGAATTCTTTTCTAAATACTTAAGAACACGTTGTCCTTTACCATTATGTATGTCTACATAAGTTACATTATCACGTATATCGATTATACCTATATCTTCAAAAGCAATATTAGGACAATCCATTATAGCACCTACTATATCTTTAGCACGCATTTTTTTAATCTTACCTGCATTAACATATAAAGTAGTAACATCCTTTTTAACTAAATCTGTTTTATCATTACGAAGAGCAAATATTTTACTTAATGTTTCTAAAGCAGCTTCTTCGTCTTTAATTCTAATAGTAGCGGTATCTTTAAATTCAAATGGTATTCCAGTAGATTCTTCTATTTTATAACGTTCATCTCTATCCCCATAACCAATTAAACTAATAAGTTTACCATAAGTATCCTTACGTGCACTTCTACCCATTCTATGTATATAGTTTTCTACAACATTAGGTAAATCATAATTTATAATATGTGTTACGTCATCAACATCTAATCCACGAGCAGCAACATCAGTAGCTACTAAGATACGTTTCTTTCCAGCTTTAAAACGTTCAATACTAGCAGTACGTGATTTTTGGTCCATTCCACCATGTAATATTCCAACACACATACCATTCCTATTTAAGAAATTGAATACTTGATCAACTCTATCTTGAGTTTTAGCAAATATTATAGCACTATCAGGTTTTTCACTTAACAATACTTTATAAAGAATATCAAGTTTATCTTCCTCTTCTACTTCATAACTATCAATTTTTATACGACTTTCAACCTTATTTTCATCTCTTATTGATAATGTTTTAGGATGATCTAAGAATGTTAATGCTAAAGCTTTTATTTTTTCTGGCATTGTTGCTGAGAATAGTGCTGTAGTATGTTCTGTCTTTATATAAGATAGTATCTCTTCTACTTGTTCTATGAAACCCATGTCTAGCATTTCATCTGCTTCATCTAACACAACATATCTTATATTATCTAAATTAAAAGTACCTTGAATTATATGATCTAGTACTCTTCCTGGTGTTCCTATTACTCCATGTACTTTACCTTTTAGTTGTTGTCTTTGTGCATCATAACTTGCATGTCCATAAACACTTACTAATCTGAATCTTTCATATGTTGCTATAGCATCAATATCTTTACGAACTTGATTTGCTAATTCTCTTGTTGGTACTAGTATTAGTGCACTTGCCTCATTTTGTTCCCATACCATGTCCATACATAACGGAATCCCATATGATAATGTTTTCCCACTTCCTGTTTGTGCTTGTACTATGATATCTTCTGACTCGCTTAATATTGGTATTACCTTCTGTTGTACTGCAGTAGGTTCAACAAAACCCAACTTATTAACCGCTTTATTTATATTTTCACTTAACTTGAATTCTTTAAATTTTTCCATAACTACCAACCTTTCCCCTATAGTATACACGAATACGCATTTAATGACTAGAAATATCGAAGGGGGATGGTTGGTAGTCTCTCATTCGATCATAAAAACATATTAATTATTATATAAAATAGTCATTCAATTTAGATAGATTTTTAAAATATTTAATTAATATAAAACTTGAAATAATAGGAAGTAACAGATATTATTTTTTAATAACACTCTATTAATCTTTATAGTAATCCCAGTTCATAATACTGTAATTGGCTATAGGTTTTTCCTTATAACTGTTGTTGGTTCTTACTATTGTAGCATATGTACAATTTTTATCTGAAGAAGAAGCAACTATTTCTTCATCTTTGTTATAGTAATATATTTTGTTATCAATTCCCTTAATTTGTATTATATCCGTATAGGGTTCTTGCACTTGATTTCCATCTATTTCTGAATATTCTATAACCTTACCTATATCCTTAAAATTTAGATTCGATATTTTATTCTGTTTAACGTTGAACAAATGCATATTCTTATCAACATCTATAAGAACAATGTGATTATTTGAAATAGCTATGATTCTTTTAATATCAAAATCCACTACTTTATCATTATTATCCATTAACAGATATGTCTTACTTTTCTTATCTTGGTTGACTTTTTCTTCTACTCTTAATCCTACTCTGCTATTTTCTATTATTAAATCTAGATATCTTCTATCTATTTCGTTTTGCGTTTCAATTCTAAGTAATTTTTCTCCTTGTTCAACTTCCTCTTTTGTAGGTGAATCAGTTTTAACATCTGAATTTCTATTACCATAATCATTATACATTTCCATAAATATAGCTGGAAAAATAATAGCACTAAAAAAAATAACACCTATGACACTTTTATTGCTCATTATGAACCTCCCATTTTTTCAATATAATTAATTATGAATATTTTTCCCAATCCATAACTTCGTAAAGCTTTTTTTCATCTTCCTTGTAA
Source organism: Erysipelotrichaceae bacterium (assembly GCA_036639955.1). Classification (GTDB taxonomy): domain Bacteria; phylum Bacillota_I; class Bacilli_A; order Erysipelotrichales; family Erysipelotrichaceae; genus JAVWHP01. The sequence continues at coordinate 53,090 of JAVWHP010000008.1, read as the reverse complement.
CCATCCTTAGTTTTTAAAACATTAACTCTTAAACAACATTTAGAAATAGATTTTGCTACTACTTCTTCGTCTTGGTTATAATAGCTTACTTGATTATCTTTACCTTTTAGTTGTATTAAATCTGTATATGGTTTTAATACCTCTTTTCCATTCACTATTTCATACTCACTAACTATACCTATATCAATAAATTCAAGATTAGATAGTCTGTTTTCTTTAACATTAAATAAATGCTTATTATTAGCTTTATCTATAATCAATATATGATGACGTGAAACTGGAATAAACTTCCTAATAGCAAAATCAAGCAACTTATTACCATTTTCGTCAAATAGATAATCACAGTGAAAATACTCACTATCGTTAAGAACATATTTTTTTTCGTCTATACCTGCCTCAATCATTGCCGTAATATATGTCGGTCTTCCATAACTACCATCTGCCTTAGCTATTTGTATGTTCTTTTCCATTTTCTCGTTGAATTCTTCTAATTCTCTTTTTTCTATAGCTGAAGGGCTATAGTTTAAGAATGCCCTTTTCAATTGCACAGAAAAAATTATAGCTATTAATACACAAAGAACTGCTTTAATTTTATTTTTCATTTGAAATTTTCTCTCTTTCTATTTAATTATACCATATAGAGATACTGCTAAGTCTAACTTATTAATAAGAGTTTCATTTTTTGTAGTTTGTTCTAATGTGCCTAAAACAGATTCTTTAACTATGTTATTTGTAAAATCTTTTCTAATTACAGTAGTGATTTTCTTTATTTTAGATTTGAAATTAGCTTTGGGCATCTTTAAGTATATTTTAACTGTGCCAAAAGTAAAACTGTCAACAAGACCATTAATTGTTCCATTAGCTAAAGTAAAGGCTTGATCTTTTCTCGAGAGTTTCTCGCCATCTAGAGTTCTTCCAGCAACCCCCTCAATAATATTTTTTGCACTACCTATAAAAGGCACTAAATTTAAAATATTAGATAATTCTTCGTTAGAGGATATAACATCATTATCAAATTTCGTAGGTAATATGTTATTATAAAATTCAATTTGTTCTTTATAAAGTTTTAGTCGTTCTTCTTCAGTTATATGAATCGAGCATAACAATTTTTCATTTAATTTAATTTGCTTATTATTCGTGAAAGAGAACATACTTCCAAAGACATTTATATCTGTCAGATTGATTTTATTTTTTTGAATAAAAATATTTTTTGTCTTTATCTGATTAGGATTATAATTAGCATAAGTTGTCGTTGTTATTGATTCTGGTTCTGTAATATTTAATGAATTACTTATTTCATATGAGTTGATATCTAAAAGAGACGTCTCTTCAATAGCTTTAGAAATACTTAAGGCAAATGCGTTTTCAGATTCTATAAATTTTTTAGAAAGCACAAAACAATAAGACAGCATTATCTCAATAGTTTGATAGCAATAATTGATCCTTGTTTCAATACTTGAATATTCATAACATCTATGGTTATTGTACAGGCCTTCACACTGAAATTGATAATAAGCATTAACAATCTGTGCATCTATAATAGCTAAAGTGGAAAGCATATTTTTCACTCGTTTACAATACTCTACCTCTTCGCTCCAGTAATATGCATTGAAATTATATCTATTTGTCATAATTTATCTTATACGTATTATTCAGCGTTGCGAAATTGATATTAAATTGTTCAATCTGTAAGCATAAACTTTCATCTAACTTTTCATATTGTGAAACAATTGTTATTAGACTATTTGCTAAACCGCTATAATAAAGAGATAATGTAGTTAACTGATTTATGGACATTTCTATTTTATCTTCTAAAATTAATGCATATTTGCCTTTTTCTTCTTGTGTTTTCTTTAATAGTATTGCCTGAAATCCTATAAAATTGTTTATCCTTGAAATTTCGGGTAAAATTGCTTTTACATATTCTATCATTCTAAGATCTATTTTAATTTCATTACACATGTTTTCTCCTTTCAAAACACTTTAAATATTGATTACTAATTAATCTTAATTAACTATAACTTTGGTATCGATAATATGAATTATAGATTAATTCTCTTTTGTATTTACAAGATGTCATTTGTGCTTTTGAAGCATTATATTGAGATAATCAATTTCAGCTAATTTATCACTTTGATCGGAAAAAGCTTTATATAAATCTGGAAATTCCAAAATTAAATCATTATGATACATTAATAATATTTCAAAAATTTCTACAAAGCCAAAACAAGCCTTACCTTTGAACCCATCTTCAGATTGAATATTATTTAAAATACGTTCTAAAGCAATTTTACTATCAATAAAATCAGTTAAGAACAGCTTATTCGCTTTGTCAGCAATAGTAAATAACTCAGAACTAAATGTTATGTCAAAATTGCTTGGTTTATTTACCCCCATTACTAGTCACCTCCATTAATTGCTTTACCATAATATAAATAATAACTATCCTCTATTTTTGCCAATTCCATTTTTAAAATAGAGATTGATTCTTCCACATGCAAAATAATTAGCTTAAGTTCAACTTCATTATTATAAGCCACTTCATCATATGTGAAATTTACTATATCACTTGGTGTTGATGAAATTTCTATATTATTAAAAACATTTGTGTTCAGTTCAGAATATGTAGTTTCAATCTTATTTATGGCCACTTCTAAAGAATCTCTTCTCATTTCATAATAATTAGCTTTTTGTTTGTATCTTTTTTGAACTCTTTGTTCTTCTGTATCATTGTAATACTCCATAGTATCTGAAAACAAACTTGATCTCCTCCTTTTTCATTTCTATTAACTATTGTATAAAAACTGTTAATAATTGTCAATATGATTTGGAATTTTTTTATAAAAAATACACATTATATTATTAGCACGAATTTTTGTATCAATACTTAAAAACATAAAAAGGAATTAAAGGTTCAAATATATTCAACCTAAAACTATTATAAGAATTAGAATTAACAGAATTAGAAAGCAAATATTTATAACTATTATTAACACTTATAAGTTGTTTGATAATTGGAACAATTTCATCATGAAGAGGTATAATACGATTCCTCCCATTATTTGTCTTTGAACCAGCAATAATATATTTATCACTAAGATGGATATTTATACGTTCAAGTTCAAATAGTTCTTTAGGTCTAAGGCCCGTATAAATTAATAATAAACATATTAAAGAACTATAAGATCCAATTTCCCATAACAATTTTATCTCTTTATGTGTTAAAGGAACATGAAGTTCTGTTTGTTCCTTTATACTTGTATACTTGATATAAGTAGAGTAGTCTTTTTCTACATAATCATATTTTATTGCATAGCTATAAATTTTTGAAATAACTGTTCTAGCTTTATTTAACTTTGATTTTCCACTTTTTTCTCTTACCATTTTTGTGAATATTGGTTGTATATTACGGATATCTATATCAACTATACTCAGTTCAAATAGTTCTGAAAAATTATTAATGGCAGCTTTATACCCTGTTTTTGATGATGATGAAAGATATTGGATTTCCTCTTCATATATACTATTCCATATTTCTATTAATTTAGGTTCTTTATGCATATTTGTTATATATCTTGTTTTTACTGTGACACTTGGTAATGCTTTTACTGCTTCATCACGTGTCTTAAAGTATCCTATAGGTTTCTGTTGCTGTTTTCCATTTTCATTGTTATACCCGATTGTTATGCATGCTACCCAAGGGTTTCTTCTAATTCCACTTAACTTATATATTGATCCTGTTCCTTTTGCTCTTCTTTTATATATTCCATCATTTCCCCCGCTTATTTCTTTATTCACTTCTTCTCCTCTTTCCTTATTTTTTATCTCATCTTCCTATATGTCATTTCTTCTTATTATCCCTTCCTCCCCTATCTTCCCCTTTAAATGTTTGTTAGTTTATTTAAACTTACAAAGTTTCTTCATTTTATATTCATTTATAAAGGTTTTATGGCCTTATCCTTCATCCCCCCCTTGAATTTAATCAATATTCCCTTATAATAAAGGGGAGGTGAAGATATGTATAAAATAATGATTATAGAAGATGACAATACAATAAGGAATGAACTAAGTGTTTACCTTACTAAATATAATTATGAGGTAATTACTCCTATTAACTTTAGTAACATCATAGAAGATGTTACTAAAGTTAAACCACATCTAATTTTATTAGATTTAAACCTACCTTATTATGATGGCCATTATATATGTAAAGAAATAAGAAAAACTAGTAATACTCCAATAATAGTAGTTACTAGTAGAGACTCACAACTTGATGAATTATTAAGTATTAATTTAGGTGCTGATGATTATATTACTAAACCTTATAATCCTCAAATTCTTTTAGCTAGAATATCTGGAGTAATTAAAAGAAGTTATGATGCTAATAATGCTAATATACTACAATTAAATAATATAGAATTAAATATATCTAAAAGTACTTTAAGCACTAATGGTAATGTAACAGACCTTACAAAGAATGAATTAAGAATAATTCACTGTTTATTTATAAACAAGAATAAGATAGTATCTAGAACAGAACTTATGCAATATATGTGGGATTGTGATTTATTTATTGATGATAATACTTTAACTGTTAATATTAATCGTTTAAGAAAGAAACTAGAGTTTATAAAACTAGATGATTTAATTACTACTAAGCGAGGCTTAGGATATATCATATATGAAAATTAAAGACTTAATATTAGATAAACTATATCTAATTATATATACTATATTTATAGTTATATTTTTTTATTTTTTTTGTAAAGTAACTAATACTCCATCTAGTGTAACTTTAATGATAATTATATCTTTATTATCTATCGATGTATGTGTATTACTAGTAGAATATTATCGACGTTATAGCTTTTATAAAGAATTAAATAAGACTTCTGAAGGAATTGATAATAAAGTACTTATTCATGAAATAGTAGATGAACCTAGTTTTTATGATGGTATTAGATTATTTGATACAATAAGAATTACAGATCGTTATTTCCATGAAAAAATTCATGCTTATGAAATAGATAATAGAGAATATAGAGAATATATTGAAATGTGGGTCCATGAAATTAAAACCCCTTTAGCTGCTAGTAAATTAATCATAGAGAATTCTAAAAATGATACTACTATTTCTATAAATAATGAAATTGAAAAAGTAGAAGATTATGTTGAGCAAGCATTATTTTATGCTAGAAGCAATTCAGTAGAAAAAGATTATATAATAAAAGAATTAAATTTAATGAAACAGATAAATAATGTTATTAAGAAGAATAGTCGTTCTTTCATTTTAAAGAATATAGCTATTAACATCACTAACTGTGATGTTAATGTTTTTAGTGATGAGAAATGGTTATCTTTTATCCTTAATCAAATTATAGGTAATAGTCTTAAATATGTACCAAATAATGGTAAGATAGATATTAATACTACTATAGCTTCTAATAGCCTATTATTAAAGATTAATGATAATGGTATTGGTGTATTAGAATCAGAATTAGATAGATTATTTAATAAAGGTTTTACTGGTAGTAATGGTCGTAATATTGCTAAATCTACTGGTATGGGTTTGTATCTATGTAAAAAACTATGTACTAAATTAAACTTAAATATTAGTGCTTCTATTAATGATAATAATGGTCTTTGTATAACAATTAATTTCCCTTTAAGTAATCATATATTAATGAGATAGTTTATTACACTATTGTAAGACAACTGTAATATAAATCGATTGTTCAGTTTTATCATTAATAATATAATGTTCATGTAGCAAGGGCTACGGAGGTAAATATGAAAAATATATTGGAAGTAAGCTCAATAGAGAAATATTATGGTAAAGGTTCTAACATTACTAAAGCTATAGATAACATAAGTTTTAGTGTTTCTAAAGGTGAATTCATTGGTGTTATGGGACCTAGTGGTTCTGGTAAAACAACTTTATTAAATTGTATAGCAACAATAGATAACCCAACTACAGGTAGTATAGTTATAAATGATAAAGATATTACAAAATTAAAAAGAGGATCTTTATCTGCTTTCAGAAGAGAAGAATTAGGTTTTATCTTTCAAGATTTTAATCTTTTAGATACATTAACAGCTTATGAAAACATTGCTTTAGCCTTAACTATTCAAAAGGTAAAACCTTCTGAAATAGATAAAAGAATTAAAGAAATAGCTGCTAAATTAGAGATTGAAAACGAATTAAAGAAATTCCCTTTTCAAATGTCAGGTGGTCAAAAACAACGTGTTGCATGTTGTCGTGCATTAGTTACTAATCCAAGTATTGTATTAGCAGATGAACCAACTGGAGCCTTAGATTCTAAATCTAGTAGAATGTTACTTGATAGTTTAGAACTATTAAATAAACAAGATGAATCAACTATATTAATGGTAACTCATGATGCATTTACTGCTAGTTATGCACATCGTATCTTATTCATTAAAGACGGTAAAATATTTAATGAATTAATAAGAGGAAATGATACACGTAAAGAATTCTTTAACAAGATTATAGAAGTAGTAACTTTATTAGGTGGTGACAATAGCAATGTACTTTAAACTAGCACTATCTAACGTTAAGAAAAGCTATAAAGATTATCTTGTATATTTCTTAACTATAGTATTTTCAGTAGCTTTATTTTATAGTTTTAATTCTTTTGAAGATCAAGAAGCATTATTATCATTATCTAATAGTTCTAGAGGGATGGTAAAAATGTTATTTGAAGTTATGAGTATACTATCTGTATTTGTTTCTATAGTATTAGTGATTTTAATCTTATATGCCAATAACTTTTTAATTAAAAGACGTAAAAAAGAACTTGGTCTTTATACAATTCTAGGTATGCCTAAAGGTAAGATGTCTAAAATATTAATATATGAAACAGTTTTAATAGGTATATTTTCTTTAATTACTGGTTTAGTTATTGGAGTAATATTCTCACAAGCTTTAACAGTATTTACAGCTACATTATTTGAAGTATCTTTAAATTATAAATTTATGTTTTCTATGCATGCAACTATTGTTACAATATGTGCATTCGCTATTATATTCTTTATTGTAATGTTATTTAATACATTAATTCTTAACAAATATAAATTAATTGATTTATTAAATGCTGAGCGTAAGAGTGAATCTCTTAAAATATTAAATATTCAATTATCTGTAATACTATTTATTATATCAATATGTTTATTAGGATGGGATTACTATCAAATGTTAGAATTTGGATTCATGAAAGTTAACATCCTTAGAGTTATTATAATTGGGTCAGTAGGAACTTTATTATTCTTTATGTCATTAGCAGGTTTCCTACTTAAATTTGCTCAATGTAGTAAAAAGCTATATTTTAAAAATCTAAATATGTTTGTTTTAAGACAAATTAGTAGTAAAATGAATTCTAACTTTGTTTCTATGTCAGTAGTTTGTATTATGCTATTACTTAGTATTGGTGCTTTATCTACAGGTATTAATTTAAATAGTTCATCAAATGCTAGTTTAAAAAATATGACTCCTTATGATTTTAGCAGTTATATAACAACTTTCAATGTAGATAATTCTATAAATAATGAGTTCTTAAATGAAATAGAACAATATAATGAATCAATTAGTGATCAAACTAAAGATGAACATTATATATATAGTTATTTTAGTGAAAAAGCAACACTAGGTAATTTAATGAAAAGATTCTCTACTGATGTGAAAGATATCGAAACAATTCCACCTAGTTTAATGGATGAACCATTAGAAATTATCAAATTATCAGATTTCAATAAACAAGCTAGAAACGCTGGTAAAGATGAACTCACTTTGGGTAGTAATGAAGCAAGAATCAATACATTGTATCGTAGTTTCTTAGAAGATATATTAATAGATTTTGATTATAATAATACACTTGAAATATTCAATAAAGACATTAAATTAGTAGAAGAATATTCAGAAGTTCCATTTATTACTTCTCAAGTTAGTAGTGAATTATATATAATTGTTAATGATGATATTATACCTGCTAATATTAATCCAAATACTATTTATTATAATGCTAATGTAGAACCAAATACAGATATGATTGCTCTTACTGATAACTATCAAAATAAATTAAGTGATATTATAAGTGCTGATAGTAATAATAATATCGGTAGATTTATGATAAATAACAAAACAGAAATTTTTGAAGCTAATAAAGGAATGTCAATTACATTCATTTATATAGGATTATATTTAGGTATTATATTTATTATTAGTAGTGCTGTTATATTAGCTATTCAACAGTTAAGTGATGCTAGTGATAATGTTAAACGTTATAACACTTTAAGACAAATTGGTACTGAAGAAAAAATGATTAATCATACTATTCTTCTACAAATAGGAATTTACTTTATGTTACCATTACTATTAGCTATTGCACATTGCTATGTAGGTATTACAAGTATGAATGATGTAATTGTTATGATGGGACGATCTAGTGTATTAAGTGCTAGTTTAATTACTGGATGTATTATAGGAGTTATATACTTAGCTTATTTCTATGTTACTTACTCTGGTTATAAAGCGATCATTAAAAAGAAAAAGAATTAAATAAAGAACGTTCTAAGGAACGTTCTTTTTAATTCAGTTTACTGTTATCTACTATTTCAAATACACTTTCTATTTCTCTTCTAAACTCTTTTGGTTGAATTTGTCTGAATGTTTCATTAAGATCATTATACATGAATTTTAAACCTCTATAATTTACTACAATTATTGAATATACTATATGACCATCAACAAATTTACCTAAGTTAAATTCAAATTGGAATTTAGTTTTTATTAAATTAATAGCAGCATCTCTTGAAACCTGCCAAATTTTATTATTTAGAATTGTTTCAAATGAACTATATTTAGTGAACTTTAAACAATTCATAATTTCATCTACAATCACTTCTTTACGTACATAAAGAACATTATAATCAAAATCTACCTTATGTAAAATATAAACATAGGTATCATTAATAGCCATGAACATCTGATCAAGTGCTAGGTGTGTATTACATTGTTTATAACCAGTTATAACTTCTAAATAATAATTACCCTCTCTTGTGTAGGTATTACCATCAAGTAAGTGTTTAATCCTTAGAGATTTAACAACTTCTTCATAATTCATTTTATCAATTACACTAGGATCTATTCCTTGTATTGGTTCAGAATCTATTTGTTCACTAAAGAATACTATTTCCTCATCAGTTAAGACCATTATAAACACCTCACATTTCTTTTATTCTACCATATCCCTATAACTAAATAAAGCATCTCTACAGAGATGCTTTATTAATTTTATAATAATGATTTTCTTAATTCTTCAGGTGTTTTATTAGATAAGTATGTAAATGGAATATCAAGAACTGAACATGCTCCTGTTTTTCCTTCTTTTGCTAATTTAGCTATAGCTCTTGCATAGCATACTAATACACTACTTGTGAATTCAGGGTTACTTCCTAAATCTAATGAGAATTCAATTTTTTGTTTAGTTCCTGTTGCGCTAACTCCAGTTCTAATTACAAATCCTCCATGAGGCATACCACTATGATTCTTATTTAATTCTTCTTCAGTTATAAAGTTTACTGTAGTATCATAATCTGAGAAGTAATTTGGCATATTTACTATTTCTTTTTCTATAGCTGCTGTATCAGCATTATCTTCAGCTACAACATAACATAAACGAGAATGTTTTTCTCTTGTTGATAGTTCTGGATTAGATCCAGATCTTACACTAGCTAATGCACTATCTAGTGGAATAGTATATTGGATGGCATTCTTTACGCCTTTAATTCTTCTTATTGCATCTGAGTGTCCTTGAGATACTCCTTTACCCCAGAATGTATAATCTTTACCTTCGGGTAATACTACAGATCCTAGTAATCTATTTAATGAGAATAGACCTGGATCCCATCCTACAGATATAATACTTAAATGATTATTTTTCTTAGCTACTTCATCCATCTTAGCGAAGTAGTTAGGTATCTTAGCATGTGTATCAAAGCTATCTACTGTATTAAAGTTTTCAGCGATCATTGGTCCTTGAACTGCTAAATCAGTAGCACTTCCTCCACATAGTATCATTACATCAATTTTATCTTTATATGTATTTATTTCATCTATGTGCACCATTAATCCATCAGGATTATTTAAAGTAGCTGGATCTCTTCTTGTGAAGATGGCTACTAATTCAATATCTTCATTTTGTGTTACAGCTTTACATACACCTTTACCAAGGTTTCCATAACCTACAATACCAATTCTTATTTTATTAACCATATAGACCTCTTTCTTGCAATGTTAATCCTAATTGCATTTTTATTATATGTTAATTATGCAGCGATTACTAGTGTTTTAATCAAAAAAATTAAAGAAAAGCCGATAAATAGCCTAACATATGAAGATACTTCTATAATTTTTGTTAGTTTAAATAAACTAACAACACTAATTGATTTTTCATCCTATTATGGAGGATATTCAGCATTTTTTCTTTAAACCAAATGAAAAGGCAGAAGCATTGCTTCTACCTTTTCGACAATTTGTCGGCTCACGACTAGACCATTATACAATCATTCTAGCATTATGTAAACATATATCTACTAATAAGCAGTCCAACCAGCATCTGCTACCAAAGTAGTACCATTAATTAGACTAGAATCATCACAAGCAAGGAATAAAGCAGCTGTTGCTATTTCAGAAGCTTGACCAGAACGAGGGTTAGAAGCAGTACCAGTCATAACTCTTCCAATCCCAAATGTACTAGGATTTGAAATATTAACTCCTACTTCTGTATCTACACCACCTGGGCAAAGAACATTACAACGTATTTTACTATTAGCATACATAAATCCTATATTCTCACTAATACCTACTAAAGCATGTTTACTAGCAGTATAAGCAAGACCAGCACGAGCACCGTGAAGTCCTCCAACAGAGGCAACATTTACAATGACACCACCATTAGATTGTTCCATCATAACATTTACTGCTTTACGACAAGCACACATAGGTCCATATACATTAACCTTCTGTACTTTATCCCAAAGTTCATCAGTTAACTCATGAACTGGTGTCATCTCATCCATAATTCCAGCATTATTTACTAGAACATCAATTTTACCATAATTCTTAACAGCAAAATCAATCATGGCTTCATTAATCTCTTTACTAGATACATCACCAGGGAAAGCCACAACAGTTCCTTTAAGCCCTTTAGTCTGTTCTACTATCTCATCTAATCTTTCTTTTCTTCTAGCTACTGCTATAACAGTAGCACCTTCACTAGCAAAAAGTTTAGCAATCTCTCTTCCCATTCCTGAACTAGCACCAGTTACTACTGCAATTTTACCTTCTAATTTCATACATATAAATCCTTTCTAGCTTTCGCTTTAATACTATTATTATAGTACTAAATTGTAGCGCTTACAATAGATTAAAACGTCTAGTTAATTAACTTTTATTGTTATAATTATAATATAAAAAGAATTCTCTTATTAATATAAACTTCATACCTCATAAGTAATTAATAAATTATAATAATTCATGTTATAATAACGTTGTAAAAGTAAATATAGGTAACTCAACTGTTAGTTCGTGTTAATCACAATAAATATATAGTATAGTTTTATTAGGAAGGAGATCACCTAAATGAATCAAGAAAAAACAGGTAAATTTATAGCAACTTGTAGAAAAGAAAAGAAGCTTACACAAATTCAACTAGCTGAGAAACTTAATATAACTGATAGAGCTATATCTAAGTGGGAAACAGGTAGGTCTATTCCAGATCCTTCAATTATGTTGGAAGTCTGTGAAATATTAGATATCACTGTAAATGAGTTGTTAACTGGTGAAAAATTAAATATGGAAAACTATAAAGAAAATGCCGAAATTAATCTTTTAGAACAGCAGAGAAAAGAAGCAAAGTTTAAAGCAGATAAGAGAATTTTTAATATAGTAATTGTATCTATAACTATAGTAGCTATAATTGCTCACTTAATTATTAATTACTTTTATCCTGACAATACTTCTACGAGAATGGGAGATGTTATTGTTATTTCATTAGTCATTTCTTATTTATGGTTCTTTACTAGGAACTACGAAATTAAGAAAAAGTAACAATTACAAAACACGTATAGAATACACGTATAAAGCCAACACGATAACTTTTGAAGTTTGGTGTTGGCTTTTTAATTTGTATTATCTATAAGAACTAAATTTTTTATACTTGTGAAATGGCATGACTATCTTTCTAGAACATCTTGCTTTTTAGATATTATTTCCTCATTATTTAGAAACAATTGTCTTTCTAAAACTTTTTGTATTCTGATTTTAACCTGATTAGAAATTGCTGATTTTCTCGTTTCATCCATGAAAATATTTTTATCAAGAATATCATACACTACTCTATCAAAGTCTAGTATATTATTTATATTCAGCCAAGATAGGTCATTAACAAGATTCAACTGTTCCTCTGCATTTGATTTAAATGGCTTACTCTTGTATGCAGTACCAATCAATTGAACAGGAGTTGTTGCCCATAGCGAACTTCCACTATCATATATTGGTGCTATCCTTTTCCATTTCAAATCAAGAACATTTCTTATTGCACCAAAGTTACGATAATGGCGATCATAATTTCCAAGTATATAATCACATACCAGCATCTTGTTAATTTTAATTTTTGCTTCTAGAATACCTAGTTCATTACATACTTCTATATAGTGTTCATATAAAGAATCACTTCCGTGTAACTTCTTTGAAGCATCAATATAAAATGCAGGTACTAATTCCTCATCTATACCAACCATCGTTTCACAACAACAATATGTAATGCCATTTTCCTCAATCAAATAATATGGCACAAATTCATCCTCATGCAAAATTTTTTCATACAATTTTGTTGCAATGACTTCATTAAATGGCTCTTGATTATTCAATGTATTTCCACTTTTGATCAGACATCTTTTTCCATTAATTATCTTCCATTTCTTTCTAAGATTCCCATCACTTGAATTATCAGGACTAAATATATTAAGACTATCTGTACAATTTCTTTGGCCCATTAAAAGTTTACCCATATCTTCGCTAAAATCATTGGTAAAGAAGTTAAAATCAGACCACGAAACAAGGGAATCTTCTTCCTTTATCCAATATTGATCACTTAAACTAAGACCGAAACATCGTTCCAATAATTCAATAGAACTAGTTATATCCAACTGTTCAAGCACCTCTTTTAATTTGCTTCGTGATGCTGGAATAGCTCTGTCTCTCCACCAATTATTAAAAGACTTTCTTGAAATTCCAGTCTTATCATCAATGATACCCAAAGGTGCATACTCAGGATGAATCAAGTTAATTATTTTTTCGATGTTATGTGTTTCTTCATCATATGAAAAATCCAATATTTCTATATCCTTATTCATTAATCTATATTTCATTAATTTTTGTCCTCCTTTTCTATTAAACATTTTTTAAACAATATGTCTTTCTTGATTTTCATTATAACATACCTTTCATCAATTATCATCAACCAACCACTGCCTTTCAATTATAGAATTATTGTGGAATTTAGAAAGTTGAAATAAATCAATAAATATTGTAGCAATATATAAATAATTATTTCATATAGATATACTTAATGGAATGTATACAATATTCGATAACCCTAATAAATTCTTTTATCAGTTTTCTACTAGACACCTAATATTAAATAAATATACTCTTATTATAAATTAGCGTTTTATACTTCTATTACAAATAATAGTATATTAATCAACTAAAAAGACATCGTATTAAAAACGATGTCTTTTCCAATTAATTAAGTTCTATATAAACTTTCTATTATACTAATTTGGTAGTTAATGAGGTTTAAACACTGTTGAATATCTAATTGATATAGCAGCATATCCTTATCTAAACCAATTTGATACATTTCTTTACTTATTCTTCATATGAGGGAACAGTAATACATCTCTAATAGACTCGCTATTAGTAAGAAGCATTACAAATCTATCAACACCAAGACCTACACCACCAGTTGGAGGACAACCATATTCTAGAGCCTCTACATAGTCAGTATCCATTTCATTAGCTTCATCATCACCTAGTTCTCTTTGAGCTAACTGATCAAGGAAACGGTTCTTTTGATCAATAGGATCATTTAATTCAGAGAAAGCATTAGCATACTCACTACCAGAAATAAATAATTCATAACGATCAGCAAATCTAGGATCCTCTATATTCTTTTTAGCTAAAGGAGATATTTCAATAGGATGTCCATATACATAAGTAGGTTGTACTATCTTATCTTCACAGAAAGCTTCAAAGAATAAGTTAATAATATGTCCTACACTATTATGATGTTTAGCAACTTCTATATGATGTTGTGCAGCTATAGCTACAGCTTCTTCATAAGACATTTCTTTCCAGAAATCTACTCCTGTATTCTCTTTAATAATATCTACCATATGTATACGTTTAAATGGTGCTTTTAAAGATATTGTAGTATCTTTCCAAGGTAATTCAGTAGTATTACATACTTTCATAGCTACACTTTCCATTAAACCTTCCATTAGATCCATCATACCATTTAAATCACTATAAGCTACATAAGCTTCTACTGTAGTAAATTCAGGATTATGTTTAGTATCCATACCTTCATTTCTAAATAATCTTCCTATTTCATATACTCCTTCTAAACCACCAACTATTAATCTTTTTAATGGTAATTCAGTAGCTATTCTTAAATAGAAAGGCATATCTAAAGTATTATGATGTGTAATAAAAGGTCTAGCAGACGCTCCTCCCAATATAGGTTGTAATACTGGTGTTTCTACTTCCATTAGACCTTCACCATCTAAATAGTTTTGTATAGCTCTTATAATTCTAGGTCTAAGCATTGCTAATTCTTTACTTCTTTCATTAACTATTAAATCTACATATCTTCTTCTATATCTTTCTTCAATATCTGTTAATCCATGAAACTTTTCTGGTAAAGGTCTTAAAGCTTTAGTAAGATGTGTATAAACACTTGCTTTAATAGATAATTGACCATGATCAGTTTTCATTACTGTTCCTTCTATACCTACTATATCTCCTAAATCACTTCTTTTAAATATTTCATATTGTTCTTCACCTATAACATCTTTTCTTACATATATTTGGATTTGTCCATCTAAATCTTGTATATGCATAAATCCTGCTTTACCTTGTCTTCTTTTAGTCATTATTCTTCCAGCTACTTTAACTACAATATTTAAATCATGTAATTCTTCTTTAGTAGCTTCTTCATATAACTTAGTTATTTCTCCTGATTTATGTGTTCTTTTATAAGCTTGTCCAAATGGTTCTATCCCCATTTCTCTTAGTTCTTCACACTTAGCTCTTCTTACTGTTTCTTGTTCTGTTAGTTTTTCCATAATATCCTCCATGTTATATTTTACAATATAAAAAGCTCTCCTCATTATAGGGACGAGAGCTTCATCGTGGTACCACCCTAATTCATTAATCTATTAGATTAATCTTATAGTTATTCTTAACGTGAATTATTCGCCTAATATTAGGATTGCTCAGAGTCTTTATTTTCATATATTTATAATGACCAATTCTCAGCTACTTGGTTCTCTTAACATTATAAATATATTACTTCTCTCTTCTACGCTATTAACATTGCTAATTATACTGATTATAAGCATCTTTGTCAATCTAATTATAATCCTTATTATAATCATAAGTTAATGCATATTCTTCAAATTCTTTTATTCTTTGTTTATAATCTTCTTTACTTAATTTATATTTATTATTACTTATATAATCTATTATAGTATTAGCTACTTCCATATTATAATGTATAGTATCTGTATAATTATTATAATTGGTTATTATAGTTTTATCTTCTTGTATAAAGTGTATATTAACGTTTGGGTATTGTATTAGTTTGCTTACTATGTATTCTATCATAGCAAAGTTTCCTTTTTCATTTCCTTGATTTATTTCTTTATAATGAGATGCCATACTTACTGGTGGTATAAAGAATTCGAATTTTACATTAGGATTGTTTTCTACTAGTTCTATTAGATTTTGTTGAACATTATCATAAAATGTTTTATTTATGAATTGATCTATTTCTTTTTCTTTTTGTTTTGTTTTTACTTCTTCACTATTAGCTATTTTAATTACTTGTTCTGCATTGAATTTGTCTTCTAATGCATAGTTTTGATAGTCATCTAAAGTAGTAGTTTTAATTCCTTTTTTAGTATCTAATATTGTTTGGTGTCCATTTAATATAAATTCCATACTTAATAGATATTCTGAATCATCTAATATACTATTGTTATATAAATAGGCAGGATATCCTGTATGTACTTCATCTTTATCTACTGTATAGCCAAAGTAGTCTAATGATATGATTGCTTTTTTAATTGGTTGATTCTTTAGAGCTAGTTCTGTTATATTTTTAATGTCTTTTCCATAAGCTCCTGCCATTGATAGTTTGACTGATTTAACATTTAGTTTATCATCTATATAGCTTGGATGCATTGGTCTTGTCATACTTGATCCTGTTATAATTGTATCGTATTCTTCATTCTTTGCTATTCCTGCATTAAAGTAATAGTACATATCTTTTTTCATTGTATGATTTAACATAGTATCTATAGGATGGTATTGTAGTTTAGGATCACTTACATATACAAATATAGCACATATTGTTAATAATAGTATTGTTGTTAATAGCCCTATAATAAAGTATAGTTTATTTGTTATTTTCATATTATCACCTAGAATCTTTCATATAGGAATACGGCTGATTTACCGAATTCTAATATACACCAACATAATAAAAAGGAACATATTAATAGTCTTGATAGTTTAGGTTTCCATTCGCTTACTATTTGCGTAGTGTTTTTGGTGAATAGAGTTGCGAAGAAGATAGAAAGAATAAAGATAAGGATGAATCTAAATGTATAAGGTTCTAAAGAGTATTGGGTTATTATAAAAGTTATTTCTGGTAGTAATAATAATTTGAGTAGTTCATAATCTATATTAAAGTTATTAAAACTAAAGATATTAGATATCATAGTATTAGCTACTTCTAGATTAGGGGATCTAAAGTATATCCATGCTAGGGTTACACAAATAAAGGTTATAGCCCACTTTATTATATGGGGTAATCTTTGGTAGGGGTTATCTATAAGTTTATCTATAACACTTAATATACCATGGATTAGCCCCCATATAATAAAGGTGATGGCAGCTCCATGCCATAAACCACTAATTAAAAATACTATCATAATATTTATTAGAGTACGTGTTTTCCCTTTTCTATTCCCACCTAATGGGATATATAAATATCTAGTAAAGAAATTAGTTAAAGATATATGCCATCTATTCCAGAAATCACCAATACTAGTAGCTTTATAAGGAGAATTAAAGTTATGAGGATAATGAATATTAAACATCTTACCTAATCCTAAAGCTATATCACTATAACCACTGAAATCAAAGTATATTTGGAAAGAATATAATACTACAACAATAATAGTCATAGTAGTATTTAAAGTAGCATATTGAGTATAACCAGCATTAACAAGATTAGCTAAAACATCAGCAATTAATATTTTTTTAGTAAAGCCAATACTAAGTAAATATAAACCGGCAGACATATTTTCAAAGTTTATTTTATGATTATCAGGATTATTAAATTGTTCATCAAAATCTTGATATAACATAATAGGTCCTTGTACAATCTTTGGGAAAAAGGTAGTGAAAACAGAAAAATCTAATAAATTTATATTTACTACCTTTTTCCGATAGATATCCATTAATAAAGCTATATATTGGAAAGTAAAAAAGCTTATACCCATAGGTACAAATACATTCTTAAACATTATATCTAAAGTGAATATATCATTTAAAGTAGATACAAAAAAATTAGAATACTTACAATAGAATAAACAACCTATATTAAATATTAAACCTATAGTTAATAATAGTTTACGTCTATTATTAAGTTTAATAAGTATATTGGCTATAATATAATTTATTAAAATACTTAATAATATAAATAATATAAACTTCTTATTTATATAACCATAAAAGAACAAGTTAAATAGTAATAAGGTTATAGCTGCAAAGCGTTGATTAAATTTACATGCTATAAAATAACATAATACACTTAAAGGAAAGAATAGTAATATAAATACATAAGAATAGATTTGCATAATTAGTCACCTTTAATCTTTTATTATATTCATTGTACCATATTCTTCCTCATATTTACTTAGTATATTATTAAATTCTTCTAAAGTATTAACTTTAGCTAATTGGTCTTTAATTTGGTGTGATCCATGTAATCCTTTAACGTACCAGGCTCCATGTCCACGCATTTCTTTCATTCCTACTTTTTCTCCTTTTAAAGTTACTAGTTTATTAGCATGTAATCTTGCTAGTTTGAATTTTTCTTCTATATTAGCTTCATCAGTTATTATTCCATTCTCTAAATAATTGACTGTTTCCTTTATTATCCAAGGATTACCTAGGGCTGCTCTACCTATCATGACAGCATCACATCCTGTCTCTTCAAGCATTCTTTTCGCATCTAATGGCGTTTTAATATCTCCATTACCTATTACTGGTATATTTACTGCTTGTTTTACTGCTTTAATGATAGACCAGTCAGCAGTTCCTTCATACATTTGTTTACGAGTTCTACCATGAACTGCTATAGCAGCTACTCCTATGGATTCTAAAGATTTAGCTAGTTCTACTGCATTTATATGATCATTATCCCAACCTGAACGCATTTTAACCGTTACTGGTTTATTAACATTAGCTATTATTTCTTTTATTAAATTAGTAGCATAAGGAATATCTTTCATTAAAGCACTACCACTACCTGCTTTGATAACTTTGTTTACAGGACATCCCATGTTAATATCAATGATGTCACAGTCACAGTCTTTATCAATTTGAATAGCTGCTTTAACCATAGAATCTACATCTTTACCAAAGAGTTGCATAGTTAAAGGATGTTCATCTTTATTAACGTTTGTCATACCTAATGTTTTTACGTTTTGGTACATTAAAGCTTTGTCACTTACCATTTCAGCATATATTAAGCCTGCACCAAATTGTTTAGCGATAGTTCTAAATGCTTCATTACTTATTCCAGCCATAGGAGCTAATACTACTTGATTAGCTATTTCTATGTTGCCTATTTTCCACATTATTTTTTATACCTCTCAACAAAGTTATTAAGATCGATTAGTTCTGATTCTGAGAATTGGTATTTCTTTCCACAGAATTGACATACGCATTCACATCCATGGTCTTCATTAATCATTGTTAGTCTTTCTTCTGAAGTTAGGGTTGTTAGAACACGTTTAAATTTTTCTTTTCCACAATTACAGTAACCATTAATATCTATCTTTTCTAAAATATTGATGTCATCATAGCATTCATCTAATATCTGTTCTAATGTTAAACCATCACTTAAATATGTTGTTATTGGTTTAAGTTTCTTTAGTAGTTGTTCACTTATTTGGATATCTTCTTCTGTTGCATCTGGTAGCATTTGAATTAGTAGCCCACCACTTGCTAATATAGTATTTTCTTTACTTACTAATACACCAAGTGCTACTACTGAAGGGCGTTGTTCACTCATTGCAAAGTAATAGGCAAAATCATCGCCTATTTCTCCTGTTTGAAGTGCTACTGTTCCTCCAAAACTGTCTTTCATTGCTAAATCTTTAGTTACTTTTAGGGTTCCTTCTTTACCTACTGCTATTCCTACAGCTAATTTTTTTGTATCATTATATGTCATGTATTGGTGAGGATCTCCGACGAAGCCTCGTACTTCACCATTACTTTTAGCATCTACCATGATAGTTCCGATTGGGCCGCCACCATTAATTTGAATAATTATTTTCTCTTCTTCATTTTTTAGCATAGATCCCATAATACTTCCGATACTTAATGTTCTTCCTAAAGCTGCCGCTGATGTTGGCCACATGTCATGATTTATTCTGTTTTCTTCGACTAGATTAGTAGTTTCATTAATGTATATCATTACTCTGCCTTGTCTTGCCATAGCTTTAATTAATCTATCTTGATGTTTATTATTTGTCATATATATACCTCACTATTTCTGCATAAGTATAACATATTTTTTATGATAATTCATCCTACTATATATATAAGCTAAATAAAAGGACCGTCATTTTAGCCGGTCCGTATTTATCTACTTATCTTCTTTTACTTCTTTATCTTTTTTTTCTTCTTTATCTTCTTTATTTTTTTTAGCATTAGAAGTCTTTTTGCTTTTAGCAGGTTCTTCTTCTACTATAACTGTAGTCATTTTTTCTTGAGTATCAACTACTGTTTCATCTTGTTTACTAAGATCTTCATTAACTGCTTCTGTAGTCCCTTCTTCTGTAGTATTATCTTCAACTAATTCATCAACAGGTGTTTTAGTAGGTTCAATGAATACATTAGGATCATTTAATTGACCGAACTTTTCTAGGTTTTGAATTTCCTCACTAGTTAAAGTTTCTTTTTCTAATAGTGTGTTAGCTATTAATTCTAGTAAAGGTTTATTTTCTTTAATAACAATTCTAGCACGATCTAAAGCATCATTAATAATTTTACGTACTTCATCATCAATTTTTTTACCAAGATCAGGTGAATACATATTTTGGTCTTCACTATAACGATTATCAAATAGGATTGGTCCTAATTCTGACATACCATATAATTTAACCATATTACGAGCAACTTCACTAGCTGATTGAATATCACCAGTAGCACCATTACTTACATCACCAAACATAATTTCTTCAGCTGCACGACCACCCATAGAACCAACGATTCTAGAAAGAAGATCACTTTTAGTTTCGTAATATGTTTCTTCTTTAGGTGTCATTAGATTATAACCACCAGCTTTTCCACGAGGAACTATAGTTACTTTTTCTACAGCATAAGCACCTTCAAGTTTTAAACCAATAATTGTATGTCCAGCTTCATGGAAAGCAACACGTTTCTTTTCTTTTTCACTATATTTCTTAGATACTTTAGCAGGTCCACCCATAACACGGTCGATAGCTTCTTCTAAATCTACCATATGGATTTCTTTTTGTTCTGAACGAACTGCTAGAATAGCACCTTCATTAAGTACATTTTCTAAATCAGCACCCGAGAATCCCGGTGTTCTTTTAGCGATATTTTCAAAGTTTACATCTTTAGCAAACTTCTTATTAGAAGCATGTACCGCAAGGATTTCTGTTCTACCTTCTTTATCTGGTAGATCTACTGTTATCTGACGATCGAAACGTCCAGATCTTAATAGGGCTGGGTCAAGAACATCAGCTCTATTAGTAGCAGCTATGATTACTATACCTTTATTTTCACCAATACCATCCATTTCTACAAGTAATTGGTTTAAAGTTTGTTCACGTTCATCATTACCTCCACCAATACCGGCACCACGTTTACGTCCTACGGCATCAATTTCATCGATAAATACAATACAAGGTGCAGTTTGGTTAGCTTTCTTGAACATATCTCTAACTCTTCCTGCTCCGGTTCCAACAAACATTTCTACGAAATCAGAACCAGAAATTGAGAAGAAAGGAACATCTGCTTCTCCTGCCACAGCTTTAGCTAGTAGAGTCTTACCAGTTCCTGGAGGACCTACTAATAACATACCCTTAGGAATTCTAGCTCCCATATCAGAGAACTTCTTAGGATTTCTTAAATAATCTATAATTTCTTTAACTTCTTCTTTTTCTTCTTTACATCCAGCAACATCTTTAAATCTAATTTTAATATCGCCTTCAATTTTAGCTCTAGATTTAGCAAAATCCATCGCTTTACTTCCTTGTCCTGAATTCATCTTACTAATTAAGAAGAATCCTAAACCAAGCATAACTACTATAGGTAAAAATGATGTAATTAAATCTAAGAAAATATTTCTTTGAGTACCATCAATTGATGTAACTTTATTAGTTCCATTCTCATTCAATACTTTATCTAAATATTGGATATTTGTTTCAGTCTTTGGAAGGCTCACACTGAAGGAAACATTCTTTCCTTCTTCTACATAAATTCCAGTAACGTTTAACATTACTCCACCTACAGTTATATCTACATCTCCAAATGTCATTTTATCAGCTTTTGCTCTAAATTCATTTGCGGCAAAGTTATTTGCTCCACTTTGCATACTAGAAACAATTAATGCTCCTATGATAAATGAAACAAATACATAAGGTAAAAATTTTAATACATTCATTTTCTTATTCATTTACTCTAACCTCCATTTGACTGGTAAACTTCTTTTTTTAGTATTCCTATATAAGGAAGATTTCGATAACTTTGATTATAATCCATCCCATATCCAACAACATATTCGTCTTCTATGTCAAACCCACAATAATCAATTAACACTTCTTCTGTTCTTCTTGATGGCTTATTTAATAAACTTACAATTTTAATGCTTGTAGCACCTCTATCTGTATATAACGCTTTTACACATCCTAAGGTTCTTCCAGTGTCTACAATATCTTCTACTAATAGTATATCTCGATTCTTTACTTCAGCATTAATATCTTTTAATATTTGAATATTACATGACTTAGTTCCTTCATAGCTTTTTATTGATATGCAATCATATTCTATTTCTATATCAATGCTTTTAATTAACTGTGCGAAAAACGGTATAGATCCATTCAACAAACATATTACTAACAGCTTATTTTTAGTTTCGGCATAATCAACACTAATCCTATTACCAAGCTCTTCGCATTTATCTTCAATTGTTTGTTGATTTATTAGTATTCGTTCTATATCATTTTGCATTTTATTCCTCCAGGTATACTAGTTTATTTTATCATAAACCAGCTCATATTGTTAGAGTAATGTTTAACATCACACCCTAATTCAGGTACAAATATAACATTTCCCACAGAATTCACAACTACAGGCCATATTTTGCGTTCTTTTAAAGATATTTTCTTATCTATAAAAAATCTTTTTAACGTTTTCTTTCCGTATCTCATCTCAATTACATCGTCAGTCTTAGCATTTCTTATACTTATAGGATAGTCTTCTTCATATAAATTGAATCCCTCTATAGTATTTCCTTCTTTTCTTATTTCATAATAATCTTTCTTTATTATTTCTAATTCATCATATATATCATTATACCCTATATTGTTGATATTAATAAAATCTAATTGATCATAGTTATTATATATTTGATATATTTTATTAATATCATGTTTCCAATTCTTTTCATTACCAATTATCAATTTAACTATTTCATTTATATTCTTTTTACTTATTCTATACACATTTAAATTTTTATTTATCCACTTCATAACTACATAGCTTATTATATTATCATCATATTTCCTTAAACTTGATAGCTTATTATCCCATGCTAGATAAATAAATTTAGCTTGTGTATTAAATTCACTTAAAGCTTTATTCGCTAAATTTATTTCATCTAGCTTGCTTAATTTTTCTTTCTTACTTAAATTATTTATATAATCTATTCTTATTCTATTTCTAGTATAAGTTTTACTATAATTACTTTCATCATTATAATAAGTTATATTCTTTTCTTTACAATAATTTTCTAATTCTTTTTTAGTATAACTTAACAATACTCTTTTTACTAATACTTTTTTTATAATGGCTTCTTCTTTAATCCCATAGTATTTAACTATTCCTTTTCTTTCTTTTTGTATAATATAGGTTTCAATCAAATCATCTAAGTGATGAGCTACTAGCACACCATGTGCTCGTGTCTTAGCTACTATTTCTTTAAAGAAATTGTAGCGAAGGTCACGTGCAAACTCTTGGAAATTACCTTCTGCATGTTCAGTTACAATATGTACAAAGCAGGGAATTCCCCTGAGTTTGCAGTAGTTCATTACTCCTTCCATATCTCTATCTGCTGTTATTCTTTTTTTATAATTCACATGTGCTACACTTATATTTAGTTTTAATTCGTAAGCCATATTTAAAAGAGCCATACTATCGGCTCCTCCTGATACAGCTACTACCCATGTTTTATCTATAAAGTTATTTATATTACTATTAGTCATTTTATACCTCAGAATTGCTTTATTCTTACTAATTATAACACATGATTTATTATTTTACTAATGCTAATAGTATAGTTGATGCATCTTTTCTTTGTTTATTTTCTAATATATTAATAAATGTATTTATATCATTTTTCATCTTATATTCTTTTGTTGTTTTGATCCATTCTTCTACTTCATTTGCCTCTACTCCATCACTTATCATTAAAAAATAATCATTAATTTTAATATCTACTATATACATATCTAGCTGGATTTCATTTATTATTCCTATAGGTAAAGAAGCTCCATCTATTTTAATTATCTTATTATCTCTTATTAAATAAGTAGGACATGCTGCAGATTTACATATATATGCTTTACCATTGATTTGATCAAAACTTATTATATCAACTGTTGCATATTCATCACTATGTATTAACTTATTTATACACTTAATCGCTTGATCAATCGCGATATTACTTTGTATCATTCTTTGAAATATATTAGTTATACATCTACTAGTTTCATTAGCTATCAATGAATTCCCCATACCATCAGATATAATGCATACAGCGTATTGTTTATAATTAAATATACTATAGTTATCTCCATTCTCATGGTTATAATTCTTTAAAGAACTTCCACTAGTTTCTACTTTATATGGCATAATGGTTTTTAGTTTTAAACGATGAAAACTATTTCCTAAACTGTTTCCAGTATCCTCTTCAATCATGAATTTATTATCTATTATATTCTCCAATAGAGGAATAAGGTTATCTCTTATTTCACTTCTACTTATATTCTTTAAATTAATATTTAAAGTTATTATATTATTAGATTCTTCATATTTAAATCTAGTAAATTCATAATGATAAGCCTTTAGTACGTTGATCAGCTTATTCTCATTAGCTTGATAAATATATTCATTATTTCTTATCGTATAAGCACTATAACATAAAGCATCACTCATACTAATTAATACTTCAGATTCTAAATCACTTTTATGTTTATAAAACTGTGATAAGCTTAAGAAAATATTAGCATAATTATTTATTTGAGCATTTAAATATCTATTAACTTCACTGTGTTCATCTTTCTCGATAACCTTCTCTTTATATAACATACTAAATATCATAACACTAGCATATAATAATATATCATTATAACTATTACCATATAAATACCCTATATAACCAATACCTAATATACAGATTAACTTATTACTTTTACACACATTTACTAAGCTAAATATAATGTACCAACTACTAGGCACATTAATATTTAGCAATACTATACATAGTAAAAGTAATAGGTAATCCTTAGTATTTAATAATAAACTTATAATTATTAAGAATATAAAATAACTCTCCATTATATAATAATTATTAGTTAATACATTAAATACTAAGACAATAGAAAATATTATTAAACTAATAATATTTCTATTGAGTATATTAGGTATCGAATAATGATAGTCATTTGATAAAACACTTACAAGTAATAAAGAAACAATGACTACACTAAAAGCTAAATTATAATCATAAGTTAAATATATACTAAACATAAAACCCAATACACAAGATACATAAGGGCTATATTTATAAGTATTAAAATTTAATAATTTAAGAATCTTTAAAGCTATAACGTATAAAAAGAATAACATAAAATAAGCATAAGCATTAAATAAACTAATATATAAACTACTAAGAATAATGGAGATACAAGCTAATATGAAACAATTAAAATTACGAAGAAATAAACAACCAATAAAAATAAAAACAATAGAAGAAACAAAAACATTAGAAACACTTCCTAACATAACTGAAAAACTTATAGTTAAAAAATAAACTAATATATCTTTAGTATTATTAGTAGCAGTAGAATTTAAAACAACATCCTTATACAAGTTAAACACCTCTTTCCATAATATAATATTAAATATTAATCAAAGAAAGTGTCGAACCTTGTTACATCATACAATTAAATAATTTAGTTTGGATGTCTTTAAATAAATTACTAGACTTAGGAATATAAGCCTTAACATCAATAATACGAGCAGTATTAATAAAACGAGCATCATTTAAAAATAATACAGAAGGACGATTCATCCCTTTAATTAAACCAATAGGAAGTAGATGATCACGAAGATTAGCATTTAAATAAGTATTATGATTACTAGTCATAGGAATAACTAAAGCTTTCCCATGTTTTATGCTCATAATTAGACCAAAATGCTGATAACCAGCTTCATTAATATAAGATAAACCAAAATCTACATAACAAATATTCCCAACCCTTATATTAACACCACTATCCTCACAAGAAGTAAAATTTGATTTATTACGAAAATTTTCCTCACTTATAATACGATGAATAGCTTCCTTTACACTTAAAATACAGTATTCCTTTTCTTTTTCATTAATATATGACTTCCATAAAGAATCCCAGCATTCACAATCATAAATATTATTATAACTATCACTTTGCTTTAATAAATTTGTTAACATTGTTATATCCATTACATACCTCCTAATTACTTGTATGTAATGATTTATGATTATCCTAATATAAACTGTTACCTATATAAAAATGTTGTAGCATAGCTACAACATTATAATAGTTATATAAGGACGTTATGATTGTTCTTCTAAACAACCAATTAGTTCTAAAATACGATTTAAATCTTCTACATCATTATAACGAATTGCTATTTGTTTATTGTCAATTCTTACTTGTGTTTGTAGACGAGATTGAATTATAGCTTCAACATTTCCAAATTCAGTATAATTCTTCTTCGAATTAGAATTAGTTATAGGTTCATTTAAAGATTTAACTAGTTTCTCTACATTACGTACAGATAAGCCTTGATTAATTGCTTGCATAGCTACTATTTCTATATCATCTTTATTATCTAAACCTAATAATGCACGTACATGTCCCATAGTTAATTTTTTATTAATAACATATTCTTGAACCTTAGTAGGTAACTTTAATAATCTTAATAAGTTAGCTACATACTCTCTACTTTTACCTATTCTACTAGCTAATTGGTCTTGAGTATAACCTAACTTATCTATAAGTTTTGAGTAACCTATTGCTTCTTCTATAGCATTAAGATCTTCACGTTGAATGTTTTCTAATAATGCTATTTCCATCATTTGTTGATCATCAAAATCAACTAATATAGCAGGTATTTTTTCTAATTTAGCAAGTTTCGAAGCACGTAAACGTCGTTCTCCAGCAACTAATTCATAACCATTAATCGTCTTTTTAATTAAGATTGGAGTAAATACCCCATGCATAACTATAGAATCTGCTAATTCTTTTATTTTAGCTTCATCAAATTTTTTACGTGGTTGATAAGGATTTGGTTTAATATCCTTAACTAGCACTTCACATTTACCATTCACATAGGCATCATTACTTCCTTGTTGGATATCTTCTAAAACATCAGATAGACTTTCACCAAAGATTGCTTCTAATCCTTTACCTAAATGAGAACTTTCTTTTTTACTCATATAATCCTCCTTGTTTACTACTATCTATTCATTTTAACTAATTCACTAGCTAATCCTGCATAAGCTTTTGCACCTAAACATTGTACATCATATTCAAAGATTGACATTCCACGAGATGGAGCTTCACTAAGTTTAACATTACGTGGGATAAAACTCTTATATACACGATCTTTAAAATGCTTTCTTACTTCTTGTTGAACTTCTACACTAAGTTTAGTTCTAGCATCATACATTGTAAGTACTACCCCTTCTATTATTAAATTCTTATTAAATAACTGCTGTACTAATCTTATAGTCATTAATAATTGAGTAACCCCTTCTAATGCATAATATTCACATTGAACAGGTATAATTACTGAATCAGCAGCTGTTAAAGCATTAGTATTTAATAAACCTAATGAAGGTGGACAATCTATAATGATAAAATCATAATCATCTCTTACTACATCTAATTTCTTCTTTAGTAATTCTTCTTTACCTACTTCAAATTTTGCCATTTGTAGATCTGCCCCTGCTAAATTTATACTAGCAGGTATAATGTCTACTGGAGGTGTATTTAAGTGACATACTACATCTTTAACTTCACAATCTTCCATTATTAAATTATATACACAAGGAAACTTACTATTAACCTTAGTTCCAATTCCTTGAGTAGCGTTTCCTTGTGGATCAAAATCTACTAAAAGAACTCTTTTTCCTAAGTAGCCTAATCCAGCAGCTAAATTAATACTAGTAGTAGTTTTACCTACTCCACCTTTTTGATTTGAAACAGCTATTATTTTTCCCATCTTAACACATCCTATCTTTTATTTTGGAAATACAATTGTTATTCTATATTCTTCTTCATTTTCTTCTTCTTGCATATTAACAGTAATACCTGTTTTCTTACTCATTGCTACTGCTTGTTTTACTGTATTTATTCCTAATTTAACATTCTTTGTTACTGCTTTAAATTTTGGTTTAGCTACAACTGGTTGGTGAGCCTTCTTAACTATAGTTTCTATTTGTGCTACTTTTAGTTTATCATCAATTATTGATTTTAGATACTCTTTTTGTTGTTCTTTTGTTTCATTTAATAATGCTCTAGCATGTCTCTCACTAATTTTATGGGTTATTACTGCTGTTTGTACATCTTCATCTAAATTTAATAATCTTATTTTATTAGCTATAGAAGACTGTGACTTACCAATCTTTAATGCTAATTGTGCTTGTGTTAGCTTAGATCCTTTCATAATTTGAACATAAGATTTAGCTTCTTCTACTGCACTTAGATTTTCTCTTTGTATATTTTCTACTAAAGCCATTTCTGCCATTTGTAATTCATTAGCATCCATTACATTAACTTGTAGTTCTTGTATACCTATCATCTTCATAGCACGATATCTACGTTCTCCAGCTACAATCTCATACCCCTTATCCGTACGTCGTACGGAAATAGGATGTATCAAACCATTAGCCCTTATAGATTGTGCTAAATCCATTAATAATTCAGGATCAAAATCTAATCTAGGTTGATAAGGATTAGCAACAATTTCATCTATTCCTATCTTTACAAATTCTTTCATATATTTCCTCCTAAAGGACTCTTCTTAATTTTTCCATATACTCTTGGATATTTAATAGCTGTATGCTTTATTTTTTTAAAAGCAAAATTTATTCTTAAGGAGTCATCACTTAATTTATATTCATAACGTTTTATTAATTCACAGCCTAATATATCTATTGCTTTTTTAGCTACATTATATTCTTCATCACCATGCATACCCTTTAATGCTAAGAAAGTACCATTCATTTTAACTAAAGGAATACACAATTCACTTAATACAGCTAGATTAGCTACAGCTCTAGCACTAACTATATCAAATTCTTCTCTATGTAGTTTAACATAATCTTCACTACGTTCATTAGCTATAGTAACATTATTTAACTTTAATTGTTTTACTACTTCATTTAAAAATAAACAACGTTTTCCTAAAGGTTCTACAATAGTTACTTCTAATTCTGGATATATAATCTTTAATGGTAAAGATGGGAAACCAGCACCAGCACCAACATCACAAAGTTTACCTTCTATCTTATAATAAAAACTAGGTAATATAGAATCTAAGAAGTGCTTTTCATATATATCTTCTAAGTCTAATATAGCAGTTAAATTCATTTTATTATTCCACTCTATTAAAAGTTTAGCATAGTTATCAAATTGTAATAATTGAAGATCACTCAATACTATTCCATGCCCTTCTAAACTTTTAACAAAGTAATCACTATATTTATTCATCTATACTCACCTCCGGGTACTGTTTATTATACCAAATATTATGGTTTAACTAAACAGATATTTTAATAATTTTTTATAATTATTATTAAGGTAAAGTAAATACTAAAATACAGAGTATTTTTATGATTGAATAATTACTATTATGATATTATATAAGTAAAATTCTTATTACATTAGATAATTTAAAAGCCCCTATTACTAGGGGCTTTTTACTCGTTCCAACACAAGCCGAAACTTTAATCAACTTCAATCTAATTTAATCGTCGCAATCATTCTAAACTTTACTTCTTTGTAACTACATGTTCTAGCTTACTTTATTGAACATGTCCTTCGTATCCTTCGTTTTATTTTAAACTACTAGATACATTCTGTTGTCAGTTCCACTTTACCTTACTTATCTTTGCTCTTTAGTTTACTTAAACTCTTTTTAGCTTTCACCTAAGATGTTTACAATTAGCAAAGTCTTACCTACTCAATCTGTAAAGTTTTCCTGTTTATCTAAATAGATTGTTTTATTACGCTTTTATTAGCTTACAACCTATTAGTAACTGATGTTCCCATGTTACCACCGCTCTCTTTCTTTTACTACTCCTTCTTTACATTTACATTATATATCATATATCTAATAAGTCTATAGAAGTGGAAAGACTAGTATAGAATTAGTCCAACTTAGTTAATGATCTAATATGATTCTCAACTAGTTTCTTTTTAGATCTAGAAATAGGTAATTCCTCATTATTAGTTAAAGTTAAAATATTATCATTAATCTTAAAAACCCAATTAAAATTAACTAAATAAGAAACATGAATTCTAATAAAATTATAATTAACTAAAGCCAATTCTTTTTTATTAATAGAAGCTCTTTCATAAAAGATACCACTAGTAGTATGATAAACTAAATTCTTTTCTAACTTTTCAATATATATAATATCCTTGTATTTTAAAACTGCTTTAATACCATTATAATTTAAGAAATACTCTTTAAATATATTATCAGTTTTACTAATATTAGTAATAATAGACTTAAGACTATTTAAATTATTATCTGGTAAATAATATATTAAATTATTAGGAGTAATTAAAGAAAGAAAAGCATGAGTATATACTATACTCATATTAGAACTAATTCTATTTAATATAATATCTATATTATGATTATTATATATTATAGGAAGAAATAGCACTTGAGTATCTACTTTATTAGAATTAATAAAAGAATCTAAATCAATATAATGATTAAAGATAAGTTCTTCTTTAGTAGAACTTAATAGACCTATAATTAATTTAGAAGTAAAATCTAAATTATCTATTATAACTATACGCATATTATCACTCCTTATATTATTTATTATAGCATAGTATTTATAATATTATATAATATAAAACTAGCCACATTCAAAATGGCTAGTTTTATATTATTTTATAGTTTTAAGAAGTTTAGTTATTTCTTTAATATTAGATAGACTACAAATTTCATAGCTGTCTTGAATATTAGAATAAGAATAGCTTACGTTACTATTAGATGTTGTTGGATCTAACTTGTAGGTTTTGGCTGATGCGTGAATTTCTTTAATATTAGTTTTAGTTATAAATTCTTTAATGTTATCTTTATTAAAACCACATCCTGCTAGGA
Organism: Erysipelotrichaceae bacterium; assembly: GCA_036639955.1. GTDB lineage: Bacteria > Bacillota_I > Bacilli_A > Erysipelotrichales > Erysipelotrichaceae > JAVWHP01. Next base: position 21,565 of record JAVWHP010000008.1, on the reverse strand, counting down.
TATCAATAGAGCCTTTAGAAGCCTTAATAAGATCTATAAAACTATTGGGTACTAAAGGAGCACTAGTTGCTCCACAACTAGTTAAAACACGATCAAAACCTAAATCAATTAATTGATGAATGGCTTCTAACTGATTAGGAATTAGATCAAAGGCACGGTGGAAGACTGCTTCACGATTATTATCGTGAGCTAGTTTCACTAGCGATTGACATTTAGCAATGTCAATTGAGCAGTCTAAGTTAAGGCAACCAAAAGCAATACCAGCAGCACCATGATTAATTAAAATTTTAGCATCTTCATACATAGTATTAAATTCATATTGGTTATAATAGAAACCAGCAGGTCTAGGTCTAATCATAACTATGATGGGGAGCTTAGTATAAGCATAACTTAAATTAAATTCAGCTAAACTAGGAGTTAATCCTCCTAAATATAAAGCTGAATTTAATTCTATTCTAGAAGCTCCCCCATCACTAGCATTAACTACATCTTCATAACTACCTGCACATACTTCAAATATTATATTACTCATATAGATTATTACCTAACGTATCTATAGCTACAACACAAGGAAAGTCTATCACTTCTAATTTATGAATAGCTTCAGTACCTAAATCATCAAAAGCTATTACTTCACACTTCTTTATACACTGAGCTAAAAGGGCTCCAGCCCCACCAATAGCTACTAAGTATATTCCATTATTCGCAACAATAGCAGCCGCTACCTCAGCACTCCTATACCCCTTACCTATGGTAGCTGCTAAGCCTTGCGAATAGAGCAATGGAGTATACTTATCCATTCTTTTAGAGGTCGTTGGACCGGCACTACCTATTATATGATTAGGTGGAGTTGGTGAAGGACCTACATAATATATAATTTGATCAACGACATTAAACGGTAGTGCTAGTCCAGCCTCACTCATTTCAAACATTCTTTGATGAGCAGCATCTCTAGCAGTATAAATTATACCAGATATAAGTACACTATCACCAGCACGTAATTCCTTAAGTTTATTCCTATCTAAAGGCACATTTAAATTTATCATAAGATTATCCTCGCATGTCTAGTTATATGACAAGAAATATTAACACCAACAGGTAAACTAGCTATATGAGTAGGAAACTGTTCTATATTTACCTTTAAAGCAGTAGTATTACCATGAAGTCCTTGAGGCCCAATATCAAGTTCATTAATAGCTAAAAGTAATTCATTTTCTAATTTAGCATATAAAGGATCACTATTATTAATATCTAAACTTCTACTAATAGCTTTTTTAGCTAATACTGCACAATAATCAAAACTACCACCAATACCAACACCTACTACCATCGGAGGACAAGCATTAGGACCAGCATTCTTAACTGCTTCTAATACTACTTCTTTTACTCCAGCTAAAGAAGCACTAGGTGGTAACATCTTTATAACAGACATATTTTCAGAACCAAAACCTTTTGCATTCAATGTTAATTCTATTTTATCACCAGGAACTATATTAGTATATATAATACAAGGAGTATTATCTTTAGTATTAAGTCTATTAAATAAAGGATCACTTACTACAGACTTACGTAAATAACCATCATTATAACCTTTAGCAACACCTTCATTAATAGCACTATTTAAATCTCCATTAACTAAATGTATATCTTGACCAACATTAATATAAACTATGACCATCCCAGTATCTTGACATACTGGTATTCTAGTATCCTTAGCAATAGCTTCATTCTTCTCTAGTAATTCTAATGTTTGTTTAGCTATTGCATTCTTTTCTAAATTTTTAGCATCCATTAACTTACTATATACATCTTTAGGATAAGCAAAATTAATATCTTGTACCATCTTAGAAATGATTGGTATTAGTTCTTTAACATCATATTCACGCATTTTAACGTACCAATTCTTTATCTATCGCACATTTAGCTACTGCTTGAGCAATACTTGTTACTACTCTTTTATCAAATGGTCCTGGAATAATATATTCATTAGTTAGTTCTTCATCACTTATTAAATATGCTAATGCATTAGCTGCTGCCATTTTCATTTCTTCATTTATACATGTTGCTTTAGCATCTAATACTCCTCTAAATAAACCAGGAAATGCTAATACGTTATTAACTTGATTTGGATAATCACTTCTTCCAGATCCTACTATATAAGCTCCTGCTTCTATAGCATCTTCTGGCATTATTTCTGGTGTAGGATTTGCCATAGCAAATACTGCACACTTATCAGCCATACTAGCTACCATTTCTTTACTTACTATATTAGGTGCAGATACTCCTAAAAATACATCTGCGCCTACTAATGCATCAGCTAAACTATCATACTTAATTCCTTCTAAATTAACTACTTCTAATAATTCTTTCTTTAAGAAATCATAAGATAAACGATCTACTTGTCTAATTTGACCATCATAATCAAAAGCTTCTATATGTTTAATTCCATAATCTGCCATCAACTTAATTATAGAACTACCAGCAGCTCCTGCTCCACTCATTACTACTCTTATATTATCTTTAGTCTTATTAGTTAATCTCATTACATTAATAATTGCAGCTAAAGCTATTATAGCAGTTCCATGTTGATCATCATGAAATACAGGTATATCCAATTCTTTCTTTAATCTTCTTTCTATTTCTACACATTTAGGTGCTGCTATATCTTCTAATAATATACCACCAAAAGTAGGAGCTAAAGCTTTAACTACAGCTATGATCTCCTCAGTCGTATGAACATCAATACATAAAGGAGTAGCATCTATATTAGCAAAAGTTTTAAATAAAACAGCCTTACCTTCCATAACTGGAAGTGCTGGTATTGCACCAATATTACCTAAACCTAATACAGCACTTCCATCACTTATAACTGCTACACTATTACCTCTATTCGTATAATCATATACAGTATTAATATCTTTAACTATTTCTCTACAAGGTTGAGCAACACCAGGACTATAAGCTAGCGCTAAATCATTTAAATTATTAACTTCAACTTTACTATTTATAGATATCTTACCTCTATGTAATTTATGTAATTCTAAACTCTTTTCATATATGTCCATTCTTATTCCTCCATAATATTTCTATTCAATTATTTTAACATATATTATTAGTTTATGCTCTTATATTATCTTTTTATTTATATATTAAAAAGCCTCCCTTATTAGGGAGGCATTAATCTATATCTAAATATAAACTATCTTTATCATTAGTCTTTAGTAATTCATTATATATATTACTTATTATTCTTATTTTATCTTCTTTACTTATGATAATGTTATTATTAGGATATTCATAGTTTTCTATAAGATTAATACTTATAAACTTTATAATATCTTTAAAATCTATATCTACTAATAGTACTTTATCTTCTTCATAGTATATTAGTCCTTCTTCTTTTATTTCTATTTTATAATTCATAAGTACTCCTTTATAATATTAGTTTAATACATTATTAATTGGTAATGCTTCTTTAAATACTTTTTCTAATACATTATAAGCTTCTTCTATTTTCAATTCATTTTTTTCTATATCATAATCTAGACTAGTACAGTACTTATAGCTTGTTATTTGTTCATAGTCTTGTTCTAAATAATCTAAAAGATTAAGTACATGATCAAATAAAGAGATTGGTTTCATAAAAGTATTTGTTAATACTTCCATTACTGTTAAACTATAAAAACTTACTTCTTTATTGTATTCTACTAGGATATCTGAATAGAAAGCTATTTCTTTTTCAATATAAATATGAAAACAAATATTAGAAGATTTTAATAATATATTAGTATCTTTTATAATAAATTTAAAATCTTTGTTTAACAAGAAAGTTGTACGTGCTTTTATAGAATCTATTTCTTTGTTTGTAAACATGTTTCCTCCTTTAATCTAGTCTTTAATAAGAATAGATAGGGTATTATTATACCTAATTCTTATTATGATGTGTTTATAATTATTCCTAAATATTTTTAATTCTTTTTTATTTGTATTATAATTTAAAAACTTTATATGTAGATAATTCAATATCATTGTCTTTTATTAGTTGTTTAGCTTCTTTACTTGTTAGTATTTCTAATTCATTAATTCTGTTTATAGCATAACTGCTTGAGTTATTTAAGAAGGCGTCTACATAAGCTGGGTGTACCATTAAATCATATATATTATTTTCTAAGCTTTCACATATATTCTTTAGACCTTCTAAAGTAGTGTCTTTAGCATAAAATTTATCATTTAATATAGCTACATTCTTATAATTGTTTGTATATTCAAATCCTCCTCTGATAGGCAATTTGTATTTATCTATAAGTTTAGTTATTACTGGTTTAAAGTATTCTAATGTATGAATGTGATGATGTGAATCTAAATGATCGATTGGTAGTCCTGCTTCTAGGCATTTATCTACTTGGGCACATAGTTCATTATATACTTCTTCTAAATCATATTGCTCTAGGTTAGGACGATCAAAATTGCCATCCTTATTAACTATGTTTTTATGAGTTTTTAATAATGGTTTATAACATGTTAATGTTAAATGTACACCTATTCCAATATCATTATTTTTCTTATATAGTTCTATTGCATGATCAAAGCCGGGCATGTTAGCCATCATACTAGTACTGCTTACTATACCTTCTTTATATGCTTTTATAATACCATAGTTTATTGCTTCATCATATCCAAAATCATCCGCATTAATTATTAGTCTTTTCATTACTAATCCTTCTTTCGTTATATATTTCTATCATTTTATCATATTGTTTATAAGTATATTGTACACTGTTTTCTAAATAATAATAATGTTTAATATAGGGTATTAATAGTCCTATAAACATAAATAATAACAAATACATCATTATACTTGGTTTAATCATAACCATTATAAACATACTCATTGTTAACAGTGCAAATAGCACTGTTACAATGAGATGTATTAATCTTTCATGTTGAAACTCAGATATCTTCTCTCGATGTAACCTTATAGAATCTTCGTTGATAGACTTATCTTTGATAAGTATATCAATGCCTTCAATATAATGTTTCATATATTCCTTCATTTCCTTTATTCGACCTGTTCACGCCAGATCTTAGCTCCTAATGTTTTCAGTTTTCCATCGAGATTTTCATATCCTCTATCTATATGATAAATAGAGTGGATTTCAGTAGTTCCTTCAGCTATTAGGGCAGCTACTACAAGAGCAGCTCCACATCTTAAATCAGTAGCTTCCACTACACTTGCAATAAGTTTAGTAGGGCCATTAATAAAAGAACTTGAAGCACGGACATCAATATCAGCACCCATTTTGCCTAGTTCATAGCAGTGTTTAAATCTTTCAGGGTAAATAGTTTCGCTTATTACTGATTGGCCATGAGCCTGGGTTAGTAGCGTCGTAAGAGGTTGTTGAATGTCAGTAGCAAATCCTGGGTATGGTAATGTTTTAATTTCTACTGGTTTTAGAGCTTTCTTACTTTTTCTTATTCTTACTTTATCCACTTCAATATCTAAGTTAACTCCAATTTCACTTAATTTAGATAATAAAGATTCTAAATGTTGAGGTATAATATTTTCAATAGTAACATCTTCAGCAGCTGTAGCTGCTAAAACTATATAAGTAGCTGCTTCAATTCGATCGGGTATTATTTCATGTACACAACCAGTAAGATTCGTTACCCCATCGATTGTAATAACATTAGTACCAGCACCTCTGATAATTGCTCCCATCTTATTTAGTAAAGTGGCAACATCAATTATCTCAGGTTCTTTTGCAGCATTTTCAATAGTAGTTCTACCTTTAGCATAAACAGCAGCCATCATAATATTAATCGTAGCTCCTACACTAGATATATCTAAAAATACTTTATTACCTATTAGTTTCTTAGCTTCTATCTTATAACAACCACCAACATACTTAACACTTGCACCCAGGGCCTCAAAGCCCTTAAGATGTAAGTCTATAGGCCTAGGTCCTAAATAACAACCACCAGGCATCTTTATTTCTACTTTACCATACTTACCTAATAAAGCACCCATAAAATAATAAGAGGCACGTAATTTAGTAACAGCATCTTTTACCATAGGTTTATTAACCATTTCGCTTGGATCAATAATTAACTCATCATCAGACTTACACTGAACATTTACTCCTAAATCTTTTAATAAAAGAGATAAGGCAGCAACATCAGAAATATCTGGAACACCACAAATACACACAGGTCCATTAGCTAAAATAGCTGCTGGAATTAAAGCAACAGTAGCATTCTTAGACCCACTAATTCTAACTGTACCCTTTAGAGGATGACGACCTTCTATTTTTATTACCTCTTCCATTTAATTCTCCTTTATATTCTTACATAGTACTAGTATATTCAACACTATGCTTTTAGATATCATTTACCCATTAAGTATATAATAAATCCTCTATAATATCTATCATATTCTTATAATTAATTATATTATAGTATGTGAATTAACTAATAAAACTGGATTTAAGCAGTTTTACTATAATTAAAAATTTCAAAAAATAACCTATAGCATATAAATTTAAGTATAATAAACATATATAAATTAAAAAGCGTTGCTAGACCTTTATGTCATAGCAACGCTTTTATTTAATAGTAAGTAATTCTTTTACTTCTATATCTAATGAATTAGATATAGAAGATAATTGGTTAATAGAAAGATTTATATTACCTGTTTCAGCAGCTAATATGATAGATTCACTTATATTAGTTAAAGTAGATAATTGACCAATAGTTAAATTATGTTCTAATCTAATTCTATTAATATTATTTCCAACTAACTTTAATAAATTCTTTTCTTCATCACTTATTACCATATATAATCCTCCATACATTGCTATTAGGTTATGCAATTACTTAATGATTATACCATTATAATTATTTAATATAAATATTATGGTTTCTTTTCTATAACATAATTAACTTGAATATTATATTCTCCTACATTACCAGCTAAATCTTTACAAGTAAGTTTATACGTAACTACTCCATCACTACTTGGGAAAGAAGTCGGATAGCCTTTTATATAGCTAGTTTTATCACCATCATATTCATCAGTTGCAGTAGCTTTAAAATATTCAGCAATCTCAGATATTTTAGAATCCTTATTTACAGTAAACAATACACTATCATGTTTAGGCACTATTACTGGTGCTTTAGTATCAGCAACAACTATAGGTATTTCTATTACTAGATCATTTAAACTTGCTCTAGCTTTATATTCTCCTGCTTTTTTATTATCTACATTTCTAAAATCAATCATAACTTTATTTAAAGCATCTTCACTACCTTTCAAATATATACGTGCATCTTTTTTCAAGTCAGTATTTATTTCAACAGGAAAGTTCTCTTTTTTTAAAGTTAAATCAGTTATAGGTTTTTTATCAACAGTTGAAATTGGGTCTACTTTTTTAGGTTCTACAGATTGTTTATATAAACCTGTACATACTAAAACTATAATAATTATTAGACCTACTGCTAAGATAATTTTTTCTTCTTTTTGTATTTTTAGTCTTTTCATTATATTCACCTGGCCTTACTTTATTTCTGTTTCTGAATAATTGTAATAACCATAGTATGAATCACCATCGTGTTCAACGTTAGTTAAAGCCGCTCCTAATACATTAGCTCCGTTTCTTTGTAACTGAGTTAATGCTATTTTAGCTTCATTCTTATTTGTTTCTCTAGCTGATATAACAAATACAGTCCCATCAGCTACAACTGATAAAGGAATTGCATCGGCTACAGCTGATACTGGTGGACAATCTAATAGTATGAATTCGAATCTAGTTCTTAAGATACTTAATAGTTCTTTGAATTTATCACTTGCTAATAGTTCTTGTGGATTAGGTACTTTAGTACCAGAAGTTAATAAAAATAATGTTCCATCAATCTTATCTTGTCTGAATTTTTGAAAGAATGTATCATCATTAACATCAAATTTATCTAAATCTAAAACAATATCACTAATTCCTGTTTTATTAGATACATTAAATATCTTATGCTGCACTGGTTTTCTTAGATCACAATCCATTAATAATACATTTTGATATTTAGGTACACTAACTATAGCTAAATTACTTATAACATCTGATTTACCTTCGCCAGGATTTGTACTAGTAAAGTTTACTACCTGTAGTTTCTTTTCAAATGATGAATACTCTATATTAGTTCTAAGTTGTCTACATATTTCTCCGTAGTCAAATTTTTTATATCCGCTACTTATTTTTTTATTAGATTTTTTTATTTTAAACATATTTTACGCTCCTATTATTCTTTGTAGTAAACTTCTTTTAACTGGTTTTACTAATACCAGTTCATCATTATTTAATAATCTTTTTGAATTAATTTCTAAAATACTATTTGCATACTCTATTCCATACTCTTTTTTAAGATATTCTTTCACATCACTTAATTTACAGATTCTTCTTCCTTCAAAACTATGTGTATCTGTTGCTATTAAGTGTACTAATCCTTGTTTAATAAGTTCTTTTGCATTAGTTTTACTTACATTAGTATCTAATCCTAACAAAGATGTTCTATTTACTTGTATATAATAGCCATTACTTATCCAGTTATTTATTCTTTCTATATCTAATGATTCTTTAAAGTATCTTTCAACATGTGCTATAACTATTTTATAATCTAGCATTTTAATTTCATATAACCAGTCTTCTACTTCTTCTATAAATTTTATATCTTTACTTAGATCAAATTCTATTAATATGTAATTTGTATCTCCTAAAGTATTAAATAATTTATTTTTAAATAGTTCTTGATAATCGTGGTTTATAAGAATTTCAGATCCTTTAATAATATTTATATTTTCTTTTATTCCTAATGTTTGTAATTCTGTTATTCTTTCATTTATTGCCTTAAATGTTTCTTTGTTATTTACATTACTTAAGCTTATATGCGGGGTTGCTATGATATTAGTGATTCCGTCTTGTTTAGCTCTTTTAATTGTATTTAAAGAATCTTGTTTATTAGTTATACCATCATCTATATCCCAAGCTATATGACTATGTACATCTATCATAATAGCTAGTCCTTATCGAAGAAAGGTACTTCTACTAGAACTGGTATTTCTAAGAAATTTTCTACTTCACTTCTATTTCTTAATCTTTTATCTAATAAGAATTTTATTACTACATAGCTTGCTGCTAAAAATCCACCGGCAACTGTACCTACTAATAGATTTTTCTTTTTACTTGGGCTTACTTCTATTGCATTTAATTCTGCTGCATCAACGATAGTCATATTACTTATTTGTAGTTTATCTTTCATTTCTGTAAAAAATATTTCTACTGTTGTTTCTGCTATTTGTTTAGATTTAGTAGGATTGTCTGTTTTAGCAACTACACTAATAATCTGTGTATCTTTTTCATTAGTTACTGTTAAACTATTACTTACTTCAGCAACACTACTTAAATTTAAATCATCTGCTACTTTAGTTAATATATTCTTTCCTTGCATAATAGATACATAACTATTTACTAATAAGTTATTAGAACTTATTGTAGTATTATCAACTATTCCTTGATCACTTACTTTAGGTGTTAGATATATTCTAGTTTCACTTGCATACTTCTTATCTATAAAGAAGATAGTTACTACTAAAGCTATAATGGCTCCTATAATAGCTGTAATTACTATTAGTCTTATATTCTTTTTAAATAGTTTATATAGTTGACTTAAATCTAATTCATTTTCTTCTTCATTATTCATTGTTTTCAAATTTTCTATCATGTTTTCCTCCAAATGGATATAATGTTTTCCTAGTTGATCCTATTTTTCTTTATTGTATAGATAAGTAGTACACCAAATGTGGCTCCTAACATATCTATTATAACATCTAATATAGATGCTGTTCTACCCCTTATAAAAATTTGATGTATTTCATCACTACTTGCATATAATAAGCATAGTAGAATACATATAGTTTCTGTATTCTTAACCTTAAATTCTTTTAAGGTTAAGAAACAGGTTATAGCTAATATAAAATATAATGAAGCATGAGCTCCTTTTCTGACTAATATTACTGGATTAATATTAATGTCTAAATTTTCATTGATTACATTTGTTACGACATCTTGTTTAGTTACTTCTATAACTTTATTGCTTATAGTTTGGCTTTTATCATTACTTTGGGATGAAAATAAAAATATTATAGACATTATTAACACTAGTAATAATAAATAAATATACTTTTTATTATCTTTCTTTTTCATATTAGCTCCTTATATTCGTTTGTTATTATTTTGGCTTTTTTCCTAATAGTTTAAACATCCTATTTTTATAAACTTCTACACCTGGTTGGTTAAATGGGTTTAAATCTAATAAGTATACTCCTATAGAACATGCTAGAAAGAAGAAGTATACCATGTAACCAAATGATTTAGCACTCATGTCTTCTAATTCTATCACTATATTAGATACTCCACCTACATCAGCATGGGCTTGTAAAGTTCCTTTACAGGCTATTTTATTAATATAGTGTAGTGATCTTCCATATATGTAGTTTAATTCTTCTATTTCTACTTTAGGTGAATAAAGTACTTTATCTAGATTGGGTTTCTTAGATACTAATACTGTTTCAAATACTAGGTTAGTTCCTTCTTGAATAAATTGTCCTATTGAATGTAGGTCTGCTGAATAATTAGCACTTATGGGTAGTATTCCTTGGTTTTCTTTTCCTTCGGATTCAGCAAATAGTTGTTTCCACCATTCTGCTACTTTACTCATTTGCATTTCATAGGTTACTAGCATCTCTACATGATTACCTTGATTTTCTAATATTCTTCTAGCTACTGCGTATTGATAAGCTGCGTTATCATGTAAATCACTTGAGCTTAACTCTTTTTTAGCTATTCTAGATCCTTCTATCATTTCATTGATGTCAATACCCGCTACAGCTATCGGCAACAGCCCTACAGCTGTTAAAACTGAATATCTACCACCAATATCTTCAGGAAAGTCAAAGGCCTCATAGCCCTCATTAATGGCCATATCCTTAATAAATCCTTTTTTAGCATCAGTAGTAACCACTATTCTTCTTTTAGCTTCTTCTTTACCATACTTCTTAACAATATGATCTTTAAATAATCTTAAAGCTATCTGAGTTTCAGTAGTACTACCTGACTTACTTATAACATTCATAACTACACTCTTATCCTGTATATAATTAAATACCTGTAAGAGGTATGTACTTGAGAATCCATTTCCAATATAGATTATCTCAGGTTTCTTATTAGGATATAAACCATTAATCATTTCTATTGCAGCTCTAGCTCCTAGGTAAGATCCACCTATTCCACATGCTAGAAACACATCACAGTCTTCTCTTATTCTTTTGGCTACTTCATTTATATGTTCAATTTCTTTATTATCATACGAATCTGGTAGTTCTACCCACCCAGTAAATTCATTTCCGGCTCCTGTTTTATTCATAAGTTTATCATGAGCAACGTCTACTCTTTCTTGATAATCATATATATCTTCTCTTAAGAACGCTTTGTTTAACGAGAGTTTAATCATAGTATCCTCCTATTGTATTATATTAGTTTTATAATATCTCTTTCTTTTCAATATACAAGTTCTCTTAATTTATTCTTAGCAAAATTAAATATGAATATTTCACTTCTTTTCATATCTTAAATAACGATCAAATAAAAATAACACATATTTTTAGCAAAAAACTATGAAATAATAGTTTCATTTTTCTTCTTTCTAAATATTATCTTACATAATAAATTTAAAAAATATTTAAATTCATCAGTTTTTCTAAATGTAACAAAAAGTATTAAATTGGGTACTATCAATGCTATTATTCCATTCACAAACAATGTTAATACTACATTATCAAAACAAACTAGCATAGACAAACCTACTGATGAAACACAACATATTATGAATACAACAATTATAGTTGCACTTTCTTTTATGTAATTTTTATATGTTCCTCCTAATATGCTTTTGTATACATATTTTGGATAACTAAAAAACCATAATGCTGAACTAGATAAGATTGTTCCAATAAATACTCCAGCTATTCCATATATTCTAGCAAAGAAAATGGAAAAAGTTATATTTAATACTGCTTCTGCTAACGGAACATATTTATCTTCAGTCCATATACCAGCTGAATCCTTGAACGTAACATAACTGACTTTTTGCATTTTCTGAAAGTAATTCATTATTAAAATAATTAAAATTGACATACTAAATATATACTGCTCTCCTACCCAAATTTTCATAAATGGTTGTATCATTATTAATAAACTGCTTGCAGTAAAAATAGAAACCCATGAATTTAAGAAAAACATCCTTTTAAAGATTGAATGAGATTTTTCCTGAGTCTCCTTTGCTAATAAATTGCCAACACTCGCTCCTGTTGCGCTGATTAGTTGAGAAAAAACGATAGTTAATGCATTAATTATTAAGTAATAATTCGAATATAATCCGACAGTTGCTACACCGAAAAAAGCGGAGATGATAATATTATCAGTACCAATAACCATTATTGTACCTATTTTATGATATATAAGTGCTTTTACTTTTATGAAAATATCTTTCTTAATTTTTGGTTCTAATGGAGAATATTCTTTTTCTTTTAAAAATGGATACTTTTTATTAGCAATTGCAGAGACTACTATGTTCTCTCCTAATTGGCATATAATCTTGGTTATCAAGTATGCATAATAGTTTTTATAAATAACAATAATCAATATTTGTAAAAGGTTAATCGTAAATAGATAAAAAATATGTATGTAATTAACAATATAGTTTTTTTGATCCGCGATAATAAAGTTTCTTTTATATACAATTAAATATGAAGCAACTGTACTCATTAAGAATAGAAAATATACTAAATATATATTCACTTCAATACTTACTTCACCTACTATCATGGGTATTAATGGAAGAACAAACATACCTAATACAGCAATTATAATAGCTAATATTCTGTATGTCTTTTTATAGAAGTACATCAAGGATTTGATTTCTTCTATATTCCCCTCAGCAATAGGCTTATATAAATTGAATACAATTGCATAGCCAATGCCTAGTTCTACAAAGCAAAGCATCTGTAATATATTTGTAAATAATCCGTTTATACCAAGATACTCTACGCCCAGAGTTCTAATAAATATAGCCTGAGCTATAAACCCTAATAGCATCGCTGTTAAACTGGCAATCAGCCCAGCAATTGAATTTTTTATAGCACTACTTGTTCTCATTCACATATCCTCTTTAATTTCTATTTATATGACAAACTGTTCTTACTATTTTTAAATTGTAGTTAATAATCAAATTCCACACTTCGTATTTTTTTCTAATCCTTAAATCTACCTATTCTATCGGTAAAGATCACTATATACCTAGGACTATTTCCTTCGTAAAAATAACGCAATTTTCGCTACTTTTACGTAAACAAATGGACAATTAAAAAATAATTTCAATTGCAACATTTTTTTACTATTTAAAGACTTATAGTACACAAACTTTCTATTTAAGAATAGCTCTTTCTTTAATCTTTTATTAACAATGTCATTCTCTTTAATTTGCAAACTAACATTGAATGCTCTGAACATCGATAAAACATATCTAGTATTTACTAATCTAATTATCGTTTCATCATATTTATTTTCTTTTAAATACATTAATAAATACTTAATAGACTGGATAGGACCTTCATTTACTTCTAGCACATGAGTTACACTATCTTCTCTTTGAAAATAATAATAATGAGGTTTAGATTCATAGACTATCACTTGCGCATTTTCTATACAGTTAAACAGAAATTGTAATTCTTCACCATAGTTGACATTTGTATTAAAAAATGAATTTTTTAAGGCTTTTTTCGCAAAAAGTTTATCCCAGACCCCGGATTCAAAATTTCCGTCTGTAAACAACATAATTTCAGTCTCTTTTGTATTCATAACAAATTTAACATCATTGTTATTTTTCCTTATAGTTTTATTTCCATAAACTTCATAGTAACTGCAAATAGATATATCAGCATTATTCTTAATTAGATTATTATAAAGAAATGAATACATCTCATTACCTATATAATCATCACCATCAACGAATCCAATATAATCACCCGTAGCTAACGTAATACCTTGATTTCTAGCTTTAGCAACTCCTCCATTTTCTTTATGAACTGTTTTCACAATATCATATTTCTTTGAATAATCATCACATATCTCTCCTGAGTTATCGGTTGATCCATCATCAATTAAGATTATTTCTATGTTCTTATATGTTTGTGCTAAAATAGAATCAACACATCTATTTAAGTAACAACCAACATTATAAACCGGTACTATTATACTTATCTTATCTTTAAATTCATTTGTCATTGTAGCCTCCATTTAACTTCAATTTTTTATAGTTTACATCTTGATAAACATTATATTAACTAACATGATATTTTAGCTTTTAACTTATGTTTTATTCATTATTCTATTACTATTTTTATAACGTTTAAAATTTATATTTGAATTTATCAAATAGCCGAATATTATAAAAAGTGTATAATTTAAATAGTAAAAATGATTACTTTCAAAAAGACCATATATACCAAACGTAATCATAACTAAGCACATTTTATAATCACGTATATTTTTAAGCCCATAAACATATACAACTAAGAACATTAAAAAAACTATTATTCCATAACTAAAATAAATGTTTATAAACATATTATCTATAGTTACATTTAAATTAATTTCATTTCCAATTAAACTGAATTGGTTTAAATGTTCAAAACAATAATTCCAATATAATGGTCGTTGTGACAGTGCATTATTGAATGAAACATTATAGACTGAATAATTAATAGCTATATAAAAAGAAATAAATGAAAATACTGGAAATATATACTTAGTAAACATTAAGATAAATTTTTCAAAATACCTGCTTTTGATAAAAGTTAATACTAGGAATATTATTGAGCAATAAAATCCTGTTCTACATAATGTTTTTTGCATCAAAAACATTATGATGATTATATTAAAAATATAAAATTTCATATTATTGTCAAATAGAATATACCATAAGGTAAGAATGATAAAATAGTGTAGAAAAGCTGCATTAACATGTTCAAAACCTAAAGATGTTCTCACTGTAATATCATTATCTACTATACGGTTCAATTCGTGAGAGCTAATAATGTTCAAATTTGATAAAATAATTACTGATGAAAAACAAATTGCTGATGATATTAACAGATAAAATAAATACTGCTTGAAATCCTTTTTCATAAAAATTAGCGCAAATAGAAATGGCATAACAAAATCTAGTGAATTTGCTACAAATGTTGCGAATGCGCTAAAAACGAAAACCACAAAAATTCTCATTACAATTTTTTTCTTAAATGTCATTCCATTAAGTTTTACAATGCATATTAGAACTAATATAGCAAAATAAATATTCATAAACATAGGATTTATTGAGAAAACAAATTTCAAATATTTTAATAAAACTGACATAAAAACTAATATGAAATCTAGTAGTTCAAATTTCGCACAATACTTTTTCATTAATTATCTCCTTTAAAATATATTTTACATATGACTTATTTAACTATATAAAAGTTCTCTAAATCCTTAGCAATATCGTCAATATCATACCCTTGTTTTCTAATTGAACTAATTTGATCAGATCTTTTAGCATGTTTCATAAAATCAATAATATCATTTCTCCATTTTTCAGCAGAATCTTCTAGATTATAATATACTACATTATCTGTAAGTTTAATATCCTTTGTAATTGTATTTGAAAAAATACATGGAAGCCCATTTGCTTGCGCCTCTACGCCAGTAACGGGGAATCCCTCATATAAAGAAGGCATTATAAAATAATCAAACGCTTGGAGTAGATTAGCAATGTCATTTCTAAAACCTAAAAATATGACTTTATTTTCAATTCCAAGTTGTTTAGCATATAGTTTAATTTCATCCTCTAGGTCTCCAGTACCAGCTAATAATAAAACCGCCTTATCTTCTTGATTGGCTAAGCAAGAAAAAATTTCTAATAGAAATTTATGATTCTTAGGAATAGAAAATCTTCCTACGTGCCCAAAAATTATTTTATCACATAACCCAAGTTCAAGTCTCATACGATCATATTTTTCTATTGAAAACTTATAGTTATCAAGTTCTATTCCGTTCTTAATTATTATCACTTTTCCATCATCAACTGCTTTATCTCCAAATAACCATCTACCTGAGACTTCAGAGCAAGCAAATAAATCAGTTGAATATGCCATTATTTTATTTTTCAGTAAATTCCCAAGAACGATTTTAATTTTTGATTCAGTTAAAAAACCTGAACTATGTGAATGTGCAATTCTAATCGGAATCCCATAATTCTTTGCATACTTCAAAATCATGTAATTTTTACTAGATGAATTTAAATGGACAGCTGAATAATCATGGTGTTCTTTAAAAAATTCACTCACTTTTTTTCGATAATTCATTATATCCTTAGGTGAATTTAACCAAACACCATCAAGTTTATAAACTTTATTACAAATTTCTTTATAATTCTTTTCCATAGAATAGGTCATTCCATCATCAAGAGTTAAAATATCAAAATCAAATTTATTTCTATCCATTTTGCTAATGAGATTAAATAGCAATATCTGTATTCCCCCTGCAAGTAGTCGATCTATAAATATTAACACTTTTGTTTTTTCCATCTTAATCTCCTTTTTAAAATCAATAATTTATTTACCCCTAATGAAATTTAAGCAATTCTTTACACGTTGTGTCAAACCTGTCTTACATAAAAATATTCTTACTTGGCGTGCTAGTCTTGTTTTCATTGTTATTGGGAAATATTTGTCGAACAACTCTTTATCTTCTAAGACAATAGCATCCTTGAAGAAATCACTTCTTTTTTTATTACATTTAACAGATTCAAACATTTCTGTAACTCCTTTTACTAGATTATCAACTTCAACTTCCTTATAATTGAAATTAATTTTGATATTTTCAAATATATCTCCAGCTTTTTCAGAATGTACAAGCACTCTTGTTGTACCTTTATTATCATCAAAGTTTTTATCGAATTTACTCTCTACAAAGCAATCCCATATAGTGAAGTCACTAACTCTTTCAATCTTCTTAAAATGGCAATTATAACAAGATGGTCTAACGCTCATATCAGCAAAAAACGATCTCATAAATTGATCTGTATCAATACCTGCAGAATAGTAAACGTCATTATTATTAGCTAAGGTCATATTCGAGTATTTGTAACCATACTTAGCTTTATCTCTAAACTTTATTTCTGTTGGCTTAATATTAAATTTCTTTTCTTGCATTTTAAGATATTTCCTGAAAATCAATGGGGATGGAACAGAATGGCATACAATATCAACGGTTATTAAGTTATCATATTTTTTTACTAAGAACTTCTTTAACCCTTCTATTTGACATGGCGTTCCGCTATAACAAACTTCTTTACCTTCAAACAAATCTTTTTTAACTTGTGAATAAGTATCATTAGTATTGCTTTGAACATATTTACTATTTCTAAATTTGTATAATTCTTTTGAATCAGTTACTCTTTCATGCTTAACATTAAAATCTTCATCAAAAGCAACTCCGTAAACAGTTCCATTTTTTTCTAGGGTATAATTAGCTATAGCTGTAAAGAAACCACCAGAAGTACTCTCTTTTAGTGTTTGTTGATCTTTATTTTGAATTATATACCCTTGCTTTTCAAAAGTACTGCCTTTACTACTGTTTAAGATTGGACATACTGTTTCACATAATGAACAATCTATACAGTCGGACTCTTCAACTACTGGATATAAAAACCCTTCTTGATCTTCAGTCATTGTTATACATTTTTTTGGACATATATTTGCACATGCACCACATCCACAACATTCATCTTTGTTAGTAATTTTAATCATTTATTTCACCTTTTTATCTTCAAGTGCATTAGTTAAAAACACAAGTGATTTATTCTTAATTGCATCTATAGAACTTTGTACTTCATCATAATTTATCTTATCATGTATACATTCTTCTACATTTTCATCACCGCTTAGTAGTCTATCAAATATACCCACACTGTTTAGTAAAGTTTCAAGCCTACTATTTGTAGATTGCTTGCATTTGTCAGAATATCTTTTAAATGAAAAGAACTCATTTTTAAATATCATCGAGAAAATAGCACAATGATATGAATCGCTACATATGTATGTGGCATTTCTTATAAGATTTAGAAATTCACTTGGTCCTATATCATATGGTGTTTCATCTGCATAGCTATCATCACTTTTTATATATTCGTCTAAATGATTCAATGCCACTATTTTAGTATTAGTTAATGACTTCAATCTTGAGGCAAATTTTCGGTGCTTTTCATTTTTTCCAAGAAAATAACATAGAATATACTTTTGCTTAATAATTGGTTCTTCTGGTTGAATCTTCATCCATTCATCAGCATTTAACAACAATGTAGGATCACAAACCACTTGCACCTCTCTCCCACATATTTTTTTTATCAACTTTTTACCAGCTTCTTCTCTTACTCCGATATATCTAATTTTTTTCAAAAAAGTTTCTGCTTTTTCTGTAATATTATCAGGTAATTGTGATTGTCCAAAACTAGTTGAATAAGAAATTGTATTTACACTTTCAGGTACAAAATTAAGCGTATAATAATCTCCTGCAATATTAGCAGGAAGCCATAATTGATCACTCCCTACAATAATTGCCCCATATTTAGTTTGACATTCTAAACCCAATGCATCTTTAGACTCATATTTCTCAGATAATTTATACATACTTTTTTGAAATGAATTGAACTTATTATCTCTAATTTTTGCGTTTTCCGCATATTCACTAAATGGGTTTTTCTTTAAAACTACATTTTTTACCATTCCAATTTTAGAACTTAATATGTTAGAAGTAAAAGCGGCTTTTATAAAATACTTCTTCTTAGCTTTACTAATTTCATGGTTAAACCCATCAATATTAATAGTTTCATTTTCATAGCCTAGATTATCCAACACTTTTTGGGTGGCATATGATTGAAGCATACTACCATAATTATGTTTGAAATAACATGATACAATTCCAATTTTTTTCATAAAATACCTCCTTCTTTTTCTAAAAGTTCATAATAATAATCTTCTAAATTTTTTGAAGCGAGTTTTATATTAAATCCTGCTTCGCTCATTATTGATGAATTGTCATTTCTTTTAACATCCTTACACTTATCACAAATAGTTTCAGCCCACTTATTCGGACTTTTACCTAAACTCAGGTATGTAGTTTTATCTAATATCTTAGCTTCACTTGTTATTTCATCAGAGAAAAAACATTGCAAATCAGAAGCCTGTGCTTCAACACCAACTACTGGTAACCCCTCATAACGAGATGGTAATACAAATGCATCCATTGCATTATAATATTTATAAGCTTCATTAATAGAACCCATTAATATAACCGATTTATCTAAGTCTAGTTGTTTAATTTGTAACTTAATTTTATCAAAGTTTTCACCATCGCCTATCAATAGTAAAACAGCGTCTTTATTTATTTGCTTAATACATTTAAATATTTCTATTAGATATTCATGATTCTTTTGATAACAGAAGCGTCCAATATGGCCAATAGTAAGCCTATTTTCAAGCCTTAATTCTTTCCTAAGTATATTTCTCATGTTCTCATTATAACTATATTTGTCTAGGTCAATTGCATTATTAAATACTATGTAATTAGCATTTTTACCATATAACCAGTCACCAGCTAAATGTGAGCATGCAGCTAAATGATTTGGATAAACTTTTGCAAAAGGTCTTAAAGCATATTTTAAGATATTTTTCTTATATTCACCTTTTCCGGATGTTGAATGATTATGAGCTATTCTTATAGGAACTCCTGCTTTTTTTGCTGCGCGAAGTGAGAATACACTCAAACTATTCATATGAGAATGAACGATTTTATATTTATTTTCTTTTAATAACGCAATTACTGCTTTTTCATAAGATAATAATTTTTTATAGTGTGGTACCACATATATTCTTCCACCAAGTGATTCAATTTCTTCTCTTTGTGGAATGATAGATCCTTCAAGTACAAAGAAATCAAATTGAACCTTAGAATGATTAATATGACGATAGTAATTCATTACTACCATCTCTACACCACCATAGTTCATTTCAGTCATCATTTGAGCAATTCTTATCGGTTGATTCATATTATCCATCACTATTTAAGACCTTCCTTATCACAATCATTAAACCAGTCTGATAGGCTTTGATTTAAATCATATTTAAATTTATATTTACTCTCTGCTAATTTCTTACCAGTTATATTAGTAGACACCATTAATTTTCTTACTCGATCTGGATGAAGACCAATTCTTTTTCCACCTAATGCTCCTAGTATTGTTGCAGCGAACATTAATAATGAAGAAGGTACTACTGGAATATGGCGCTTCATTCCAGTTGCTTCTTGCATTTGGATACAAATTTGTTCAATGCTAAATGCTGGTTCAAATGTACAGTTAAAGATATCTGTACCTATAAAGTCATTATCAATCATTCTAAATTTCATAAAGTTGACCAACTCTTTAACATAGATACACGCTTTGATAGTATCTTTTCTTCCTGGATAAAAGAAATATCTTTTCTTTTGTCCCCAGTATAGTCTTGTAAAGTTACCATGTTCTCCTTTACCATATACTACTCCTGGCCTAAGAATTGTTAGTTCTCTTCCAGTACCAGCAGCTTGCCATTTTTCATGTATCTTTTCACCAACTAATTTACTTATTCCATAAGGTGTGTTAGGAGTTGTTAAAGTTACTTCTGTTTTTAATTCTTCTCCTGCCCCATATGGTGCAATTGAACTAGTAAACAATATTTTAACTATACCATATTTTTCTGCAAATGCCGTAACATTTTCTGCACCTTTTATATTAGTTTCAAAGTACTCTTCATCTCTATGCCCAGGAGTTCTATGAACTGCAGCCAAATTAAAAATAATGTCTTTATTGGTTGGTTTGAAATCTACAACAATAGGTTCTCTTACATCACCTCTAATATATTTAACACCTTCAATGTTTTCAACTACTCCTGGAACAACACCAACTTCTCCTGGCATAACAATATCTATATCATAGATACTATCAGTTTCCATTAAACATTCTTCCTTTAATAGTTTAATTAAGTGAGTACCTATAAAGCCAGATCCTCCAAATATTATATAATTCATATGTCTCTCCTTATTTTAAATAGCTATTACAGCTATTTTTTATCATCGTCTAATTTAACCTAAATCATGGATTGAAATTCCACTAAAATAAATCTATTTTTTTCACAAAGAACACTTAGATTGCGTTAAAGTGAGCATAGCACATTTATATTTTATTAAAAAGATAAGTTCACTATATATTGTATAATAACTTTCCTTTTAATATAAAACAAAAAAAGAAGATTAACTAAATAGTTAATTCTTCTTAATTATTTCTAGTGGTACTTTAATTTTTATTTCTCTTCCAAGAATATTAAATTCTA
>JAVWHP010000007.1:0-101438 GCA_036639955.1 Erysipelotrichaceae bacterium | reverse complement strand
ATTTATTAATTTTATTCATATTATTACCTCACTGAATACATTATAACAAATATTATGGGAGATAAAACATTAATATTGTAAAATTAAAAAAGATAATAAGGAGGACATAAAGTGATGCACAATACTTCATTTAATAGTTAAGAGCATAGTATACACACACCATGTATTCTTGTATACAATCTTATAAAAGGAATATATTATAAATAATTACTTATAATATTAAATCTTATGTTTATAAATCTTAACCATATATAAAACTATTGTAGAAAAGATTAATACTAAAAAGAATATAAGACTAACAGTAGGTAACCTAAGTAATGTTATCTCAAAATATAAGAAACTAATAAACATAATAGTCATTTCTAATCTTAGTACTGATAACATATTAGATAATAATTCATATACTATAGATCTATTACTATCATTAAGTTCTATAGGAATGTTCCAAGTTTGAGGGAACATTCCTACTATATGAAGAATTATATTAAGTACTATAACTACTATTATTATAACCCAGATGCTTGATTTATCTCCCCACGCATCTGGGTTACCAAAGAAATCATAATGAGTTGGTAGTTTATTAGGAATATAATTATAAGTTAATAATAGTATAATTATAGATATTGTTATAAAAGATAGGTTTAGAATATTAATTACTTTAGTTTTCATAGTTACTCCTTACTATATAATAAAAGAAGATGGTATACCATCTTCTTAGTTATATTAATGTTTAAAATGTCTTACTCCAGTAAATAGCATTGCTATATTATTAGCATTACATACATCTATAGATAATTGGTCTTTAATAGATCCTCCTGGTTGTATAATAGCAGTTACTCCAGCAGCTACTGCTGCTTCAACTGTATCAGCCATAGGGAAGAATGCATCAGATCCCATTACAGATCCTTTAGCTTTATCTCCAGCTTGTTCTATAGCTATTTTAGCAGCACCTACTCTATTCATTTGTCCAGCACCAACTCCAACACTCATACTATCTTTAACTAATACTATAGCATTAGATTTAACATGTTTAACTATCTTCCAAGCCATCATTAATTGTTTCATTTCTTCTTCAGTAGGAACACGTTTAGTAGCACATGTACATTCTTCAGGACTTGTTTGTTTAAGATCAAAATCTTGTAATAATAAACCATCATTAACATTAGTAATCTTCATCTTATTACTAGTTTCTAAATTAGTATCTAATGTTAATAATCTAATATTCTTTTTCTTAGCTAATACTTCAAAAGCATCTTCATCATAACTAGGAGCAATAATAATTTCTAAGAATATATCATGTAGTTTATTAGCAGTATTTAAATTAATAGTTTGATTAGTAGCTACTATTCCTCCAAATATACTAGTAGGATCTGCTTCATAGCATTTATCCCATGCTTCATCTATATTCTTTCCTATACCTACTCCACAAGGATTCATATGTTTTAATCCTATAACAGCTGGTTCTTTAAAGTCTTTTAATATTTCAATAGCTGCATTAGCATCTTGTATATTATTATATGACAATTCTTTACCATGTAACTGTTTAGCATTAGCCATAGAATATTTAGGATTCATATTCTTATAGAATGCTGCTTCTTGATGTGGATTTTCTCCATATCTAAGATCTTGTACTTTATCATAAGTAACTGTATAAGTTTCTGGAAACTTATTATTAGTTTTCTCTGTTAAGTATGATGCTATCATAGTATCATAGCTAGCTGTATGTCTAAATACTTTAGCTGCTAGATTTGTTCTTGTTTCTAATGTTGTTTCTCCATTAGTTTTTAATTCATTTAATACTAATTCATAATCTTTAGGGTCACAAATTACTGGTATAAATTTATAGTTTTTAGAAGCAGATCTTAACATACTTGGTCCACCGATATCGATATTTTCTATAATTTCTTCATGTGATACTCCTTCTTTTAATACTGTTTCTTTAAAAGGATATAAGTTAACACATACTAAATCTATAAAATCTATTTTGTTATCTAATAGTTGTTGTACATGACTAGGGTTATCTCTAACACATAGTAGTGCTCCATGAACATTAGGGTGTAGAGTCTTAACTCTTCCATCCATAATTTCTGGGAAATTAGTTACTTCTGAAATACCAATAGTTTTAATATTATTGGCTTCTAAAGCTTTCTTTGTTCCTCCAGTTGAAATAATTTCATAACCTAATTCAACAAGTCCACTAACAAATTCTACTAGGTTATCTTTGTTAGATACAGATACTAATGCTCTTTTCATATTGTTTCTCACTTTCTATAAATTAAATTTATTACATACTTCATTTATAACTCTTGGATATAGATCATATTCTAAAGCATGTATATGCTTTTCAAATTCTTCTAATGTCCATTCAGGTTTAATATATACTTTTTCTTGTTTAATAATACAACCAGTATCTATTCCTTCATCTAAATAATGAACAGTTACTCCACCAAATTCTGCTTTAGCTTCATATGTATCTAAGATACCATGTCTACCAGGAAAACTAGGTAAATAAGCTGGATGTATATTTAATATTTTATTAGGATATTCATCTAATAAAGTATTACCTACTATTCTCATATAACCTGCTAATACTATAAGATCTATATTAAATTCTTTTAGTTTAATTAATATTTGTTTTTCATATTCTGCTTTATTAATAAAAGCTTTAGGATTAACATAACAATAGGGTATATTTAAATTTTTAGATCTTTCTATAGCAAAACAATTTTCTTTATCAACAATTAGTAATGCAACAGAAGCGTTAGTAATTGTTTCATTGTTAATACAATTAACAATGTTTTCAAAATTAGTTCCGCTTCCACTTGCAAAAATTGCTATTTTTACCATTGTAAATCTACGTTTCCACTATCAGTTACTGTACCAATTTGGTAAGCTTCTTCACCAATTTCTTTTAATAGGTCGATAGTTTTTTGTGCATCTTTAGGATTAACACATACTACAAATCCAATACCCATATTAAATACATTGTACATTTCTTTTTCTTCTATATTACCTAATTTAGCAATTAATTCAAAGATAGGTTTTTTAGGAAAAGACTTAATATCAATACTAACACCTTGACCATCTTTTAACATACGAGGTAAGTTTTCAAAGAAACCACCACCAGTAATATGAGAACCACCATTAATTTGAACTTTATCAAATAAATGTTTAATAGCTTTTACATAAATTTTAGTAGGAGTTAATACTTCTTCTCCTAAAGTTTTATTAAATTCAGGATAGAATTTATTCATATCTAATTTATTATCTTTAAATAATACTTTTCTAATTAAAGAGAATCCATTAGAATGACAACCACTAGATGGTAAACCAATTAATACATCTCCAACACTAACTTTAGAACCATCAATAAGTTTATCTTTATCTACAGCTCCTACACAGAAACCTGCTATATCATAATGTTTTTCATTATACATATCAGGCATTTCAGCAGTTTCTCCACCAATTAAAGCACATTCTGATAATACACAACCATCAGCAACACCTTTAACTAATTGTTCAATCTTTTCTGGATGATTCTTACCTACTGCTAAATAATCTAAGAAAAAGATTGGTGCAGCTCCTTGTACTAATACATCATTAACACACATAGCAACAGCATCTATACCAATAGTATCATGCTTATCTAATTCAAATGCTACCATTAGTTTAGTACCAACACCATCAGTACCTGAAACTAAAATAGGTTCTTTTAAATTCATTGATGCTAAGTTATACATTCCACCAAAGGCACCTATAGAGTCCATAGCTCCTTTTGTTTGTGTTCTTGCTACATGTGATTTAATTCTTTTAACTGATTCATAACCAGCTTCTAAACTTACTCCAGCTTCAGCATATTTATTACTCATTTTATTTTCCTCTTCTTTTCTTTTCTTCTGTTATTATATCACCATATTTAAATAATGAAGTACAATATTTACCATTAAAACAAGATGTACATAAATTCTTAGTTAAGAATGATTGTTCCATTTGTTCAATAGTCATAAATCTTAATGAATCAGCACCTATAAACTTACATACTTCATCACAACTCATTCTAGCAGATATTAATTCATCATAAGATGAAGTATCTACTCCATAGAAACAAGGATCTGTTAATGCTGGTGATCCAATTCTAACATGTACTTCTTTAGCTCCTGCTTCTTTTAATAATTGTACTATTCTTTTTGATGTAGTTCCTCTTACTATAGAGTCATCTATCATAAATACTCTTTTTCCACTAACTATGCTTTTAACAGCTGATAGTTTCATTCTTACTCCACGTTCTCTTTGTTTCTGTGTAGGTTGTATAAATGTTCTTCCTACATATCTATTTTTAATTAATCCTATTTCATAAGGTAATCCACTTTGTTCTGCAAACCCTATAGCTGCTGATAAAGATGAATCTGGTACTCCTATTACTATATCTGCTTCTTCTGTTTCTACACTTGCTAATGTTCTTCCTGATAGTCTTCTTGCTGTATGTACATTAATTCCATCTATATTAGAATCAGGTCTTGCAAAGTATATATATTCCATTGCACACATCTTATGTTGTGTTTCTTTAGTATATTTAAAGTATTTAACTCCATCTTTAGCTATTCTTATTACTTCTCCTGGTTCTACATCTTTTATATATTCTGCATTTACTATATCAAATGCACATGTTTCAGAAGATATAGCATATCCTTCTTCTAGTTTAGCAAATGCTAATGGTCTTAATCCATTTTTATCTCTTACTGCATACATACAGTCTTTTGTCATTATTATAAAGGCATAGGCTCCTTCAAATCTTTGACATGCTTTCATTATCTTTTCTACAAATGTTCCTGTTTCATTTTGTATAAAATGTGCTATTAATTCAGAATCACTGTTTCCTTGAAAGATACTTCCTGCTTTTTCTAATTCTTCTTTTAATTCTGCTGCATTAACTATTTGACCATTATGGGCTACTGCAAATTCTCCAGTATGTGCTCTTACCATAATTGGTTGTACATTCTCTATTAGATTATCTTGTTGTTTAGAGTATCTAACATGTCCTATAGAATGTTTACCTGGTAATGTTTCTAATATACTTGGATTAAATACTTCTGCTAATAATCCTTTATCTTTAACACAATTTATAACTCCACCGTCTGTTGCTGCTATCCCTGCTGCTTGTTGTCCTCGGTGTTGTAATGCGTGTAAACCAAAGTATGCTAATGATGCTGCATCTTGATTGTTGTAAATTCCAAATACTCCACATTCCTCATTGATTTTACCTGATAAAAAATAGTCTTTTTCTAGTTTCATATATGCCGCTCCTTTTATTTTTTAAAATAATTTATACCGTTTCTAAAGATGTTTTGTTCTGCGTTTCCTTCTATGTTCTTAAATAGTCCTTCTTCATATCTTTCACTGTGTCCCATTTTACCAAATATTCTTCCGTCTTTTGAAGTTATTCCTTCTATTGCATAGCTTGATCCATTTATGTTGTATTCTCCATTCATTGTTGGATTTCCTTCTAGATCTGTGTATTGTGTTGCTACTTGTCCGTTTTCAAATAGTTCTTTTGCATTAGTTTCACTAATTACAAATTTTCCTTCTCCGTGTGACATTGCAATTTTATGTACTTCATTTACTTCTATATCTGCTAACCATGGTGACTTATTACTTGTTATTTTAGTAGTTGCTATTTTAGATACATGTCTGTTTATATCATTTCTAAATAATGTTGGAGAGTCACTGTTTAATTTTGTTATGTCTCCATATGGTAATAATCCTGACTTAATTAGTGCTTGGAATCCATTACATATTCCTAGTATTAATCCATCATTATTTAATAGTGTTTGTACTGCATTATTGATTGATTCATTACTTAGTACATTTGCTATAAACTTTCCGCTTCCATCTGGTTCATCTCCACTTGAGAATCCTCCTGCTAGCATTAGTATTTGAGCTTTACTTATTTTTTCTGATAGTTCTTTTAATGATTTTTGGATGCTTTGAACATTAGTATTATTGAATACGTATATTTCAACTTCTCCTCCTTCTCTTTCGAAGGCTTGTTTACAGTCGTATTCACAGTTTGTTCCTGGGAATACTGGTATTATTACTTTTGGTTTTTCTATTGTTTTACTTGCTTTTACTCTTGATGCTGTTGCATAGGTCGGTGTTGTAATATTCTTTTTATCTTTATCTACTGTTGTTGGATAGATTTTTTGATATCTACTTTCCCATGCTTCTATTGCTTCTTCTATTGCTATTGTTTCTTTATTTATAATTATTGTATTTTCTTCTGTTGTTGTTCCTAATAGTATTAGTTTTGGATCTTCTATCATTGTTTCTGCTTCTAATATTATGCTTCCTATTCTTAATTTGAATAGGTCTACATTAGTATTAATGTTTACTCCAATTTTATTTCCAAAGCTCATATTAGCTATTGTTTCTGCTATTCCTCCGAATTTAACTGTACTTGCTGCTAAGATTTTATTGTCTTGCATTAATTCATGTATAGTTTCAAAGTTCTTTTTAAGTTGTTCATAATCTGGTACTCCACTATCTTTAGGATTATGATTAACTAAATAGATGTAGCTACTAGTTTGTTTAAACTCTGTTGATACAATATCTTTTGCTTCTGCTGTTCCTACTGCAAATGTTATTAATGTTGGTGGAACACTTATATCATTGAAGGTTCCACTCATTGAGTCTTTTCCTCCAATTGATGGTGTTTCAAATGCTATTTGTGCTTCTACTAATCCTAGCATTGCTTGCATTGGTTGTCCCCATTTGCTTGGTTCAGTATGTAATCTTTCAAAGTATTCTTGGTTTGTTAGGCGAGTTTTCTTATAGTCTCCTCCTAATGCACATATTCTTGCTAGTGCTTCTACTACTGAATAGCTTGCTCCTAAGTATGGTGAATAGATTGATACTTCTGGATTATATCCATATGTCATCATACTTACTGTATTTGTGAATCCTAGTACTGGTAACTTTTGTACACTTCCTTCACTTTTAGATAGTTGGTATTTTCCACCATATGGCATTAATACTGTTGATTTACCAATAGATGCGTCAAACATTTCAACTAATCCTTTTTGAGATGCAGTGTTTTGTTGTTGTAGATTAATCAAGAAATCTTCTTTTAACGATTTCTTGATGGTAGTATTAGTGAAGGGATTGGCTGTTTCAGTATTAGCTTTCATTATTACGTCTTGGATTTGTCTTACTCCATTAGTGTCTAAGAAATCTCTACTGATATCTACTATCTTTTGTCCTTTAAAACTTAATACTAATCTTCTTTCTTCTGTTACTTCAGCTACTAGTGTAGCTTCTAGGTTTTCATCATAAGCGTATTGTTTAAATTCTTCAAAGTATTGAGGTTCTATTAATACTGCCATTCTTTCTTGTGATTCAGAGATTGCTAATTCAGTTCCATTAAGTCCTGTATATTTAGTTGGTACTGCATCTAGATTTATTGATATTCCATCTGCTATTTCTCCAATTGCTACACTTACTCCTCCAGCTCCAAAGTCATTAGCTTTCTTTATTAGACTTGTTGCTTTCTTATTTCTAAATAGTCTTTGTAGTTTACGTTCAATTGGTGCATTTCCTTTTTGTACTTCACTTGAACATTTAGTTAGTGATGTTTCATTATGTTCTTTACTTGAACCTGTAGCACCACCTACTCCATCACGTCCTGTAGCTCCTCCTAGAAGGACTACTATATCTTTAGTTGCTGGTTGTTTACGCATTACCCAATCTTTAGGTGCAGCTCCTACAACAGCTCCTACTTCCATTCTTTTAGCAACATAACCATCATTATATATTTCATTAACATAAGTAGTAGCTAAACCTATTTGGTTACCATAAGATGAATAACCATGAGCAGCACCCTTAGATATTCTACTTTGAGGTAATTTATTAGGTAATGTTTCTTCTATACTAGCATTAATATCTCCAGCACCACTAATTCTCATAGCTTGATAAACATAACTTCTACCAGATAATGGGTCTCTTATAGCTCCACCAATACAAGTACTAGCTCCACCAAAAGGTTCAATCTCTGTAGGATGATTATGTGTTTCATTCTTAAACATTAATAGCCATTTCTCATTAGTACCATTAACATCTACATCTATTTCTATACTACAAGCATTAATCTCATCAGATATTTCCATATCATCAAGTTTACCAATCTTACGTAAATGTTTACCACCAATAGTAGCCATATCCATAAGTGTCATAACCTTTTTATTATTATGTACAGAAGTTCTTAAACTAGTATATAAATCATAAGCTTTTTGTATATCAGCTTGTAACTTACCTTCTTCAATTTTAACATTTTGTAAAATTGTTTCAAATGTAGTATGACGACAATGATCACTCCAGTAAGTATCTAATACTTTAATTTCTGTTAATGTTGGTTCTCTATGTTCTTCATCCTTAAAGTACTTTTGAATATGTAATAGATCTTGTTTACTCATAGCTAATGCTAATTCATTACGATAGTTTTCAATTTCTTCTTCACTATAATTTATGAATCCTTTAACTGTTTCTACTGGTTCTATTTCTACATCTTCATTGTATTCTAATACATTTAGATCTTTTTCTCTCATTTCAACTGGATTAATCAAATAGTTCTTAATTTTATCAATTTCAGTTTTAGTTAGTGTCCCTGTTAGTTCTACTATTCTTCCACTCTTAATTACTACATCTTTTTTATTGTTTAATAGCATTAAGCATTGTTCTGCTGAATCGGCTCTTTGATCATATTGTCCTGGTAAGCATTCATATATAATATATGACTTATTTGGATCTAATTCTAATGTATCAAATACTTCATCAGTTACTGCTTCACTTACTACTTTAGTTTTTAGTAGTGCTATATCTTGTTCATCAGCATTAAATACATCATAAGTATTTATTAGCTTTAGTTCTTTTAAAGTATTAATTGCTAGATTGGCTACAATTTCTTTTTTAAGAGATTCAGCTTCAATAGTATAGGCTGCTTTCTTACTTACAAATATACGATAGTTCATAGTGACCTCCTTGTTTGTGTTATTCACAAACCTCCACGTTTGACATTGCTAATATTTTATCTTCTTGTTCTTTTCTAAATGTGTCTAGCTTAGTTGCTAGTTTAGTGTCATATATTGCCATCATTTCTACTGCAAGGATTGCAGCGTTCTTTGCTCCGGCGTTTCCGATAGCTGTTGTTGCTACTGGTATTCCTCCTGGCATTTGTACGATTGATAATAATGAGTCTAGTCCGTTTAATGCTTTAGACTGAATTGGTACTCCAATTACTGGTAGTGTTGTTGATGAGGCTATAACTCCTGCTAAGTGAGCAGCTCCTCCAGCACCGGCAATAATTACTTTAATACCACGTCCTCTTGCTTCTCTTGCATAGGCTAGTGTTTGTTCAGGTGTTCTGTGTGCTGATAATATTCTTACTTCATAGCCGATGCCAAATTCTTTTAGCATTGCTGTTGCTTGGTTCATACATTCTAAGTCTGAGTTACTACCCATAATTACGCTTACTTCGATCATTTTCATGTCCTCCTAATTAAAAAAACATATTGCAAAAAATCAACAATATGTAGCATAAAAATCGTTTAAATTTGATATTGATATAGAATTCCTGTATGTTGCTTTCATACTATCTGCCTCCTATAAAAATAAAAAAAGCGTGAGTGTTGCAATAGCTGCCAAACCTCTTTATCGCCTTTTAAATTCTTCGTTAAAAAAGTTTTCTTTTGTTTGAATGTGGATTGAATCCAAACTAGAAAGTTATTTATTAACTTACCTTATAATTCTACTAAATATCATGCACTTTTACAACACCTAAATTCACTTACTTTTATGTAACCATTTACATTTATACTATTATACCCTCTTTTTATGTTTTTTCTTCACCTTATGTTTATTTTTATCTTTTTTTACTTCTATCTCTTGTTTATCTTCTATCATATTACTAATTTTAAATTCAGTATATTTACACTTCTCTTCTAAACTATTAACATAACTATCAAAATCTACCACCATATCTTTATCTTCTATAGCTTCCTCATTCTTTTCTCCCTCTTCGCTATAAACATCCACCCCGGTCTCTATGACATCCTCTTGTTTACTTAATGTTATATAAGCATGCTTCATACTTATCTTTTCTAAGTTACGATCTATTGTACATCTTATATGATTTAAAGCACTATCTAAATTAGCATTAATTATATTCATAAACTCACTACGTCTTTGTTTAAGCATCAATTCATAAGACTCACTAAAATTAACAATCATACTCTTAATATCTAATTCATTTAATTTATCATTAGTAAGCTTAAGTATTTCGTCCTTACGATTAATAATTTCATTAACTCTAAAGTAATCTTTTAAAGCTAATAATAAATCAGTAAAACTAACATTCTTAACTTCTTCATAACTTAAATCATCAAAGATAGAAATATACTTACCTATATGATAAATAAATACTCTATATAATTCATCTATTGGTAAATCACTTCTTAAATACTCAATCATCTTATTAACAACTATATCTCTCTTATCTCTACTCAATCTACAAAAGAAATTATTAACAAAATTATCAATCACTTTAGGCAAAGGACTCTTTCCTAAACTATAAACATACTTATCTTCTTCTTCTTTAAAACTATA
This sequence comes from Erysipelotrichaceae bacterium, assembly GCA_036639955.1. GTDB lineage: Bacteria > Bacillota_I > Bacilli_A > Erysipelotrichales > Erysipelotrichaceae > JAVWHP01. The sequence goes on along the minus strand of JAVWHP010000007.1, from coordinate 90,785 downwards.
TAATTGATGATTATCAAATACATCTTTTAAAGTTATATTATTAATACTACTTCTATATATTCTAGGTTCTTTAATATGAATAAAGAAACTAGATACACAATCATGTTCATTTTCTATTAATAATACTTTATTTAAGAAATCAGTAGTTTTAGATCTATTAGAATACATATCTAATATATCACTATTCAGACCCGGAGTATTTATAGCTATAATATTAAATATTCTAGAATAATTATCAGCATTAGTAGTTAAACTAGTATATAAAGCTAAGTTACCACCTTTAGAATGTCCACATTGATAAACATTATAACCTAGGAAATCACAATTATTAATATAATTTAAAGCAGTTAATTGTTGAATAGTTACTGGTTCTATAAACATTTCAACATTATCAATCCAGTCTTGCCATTTAGTATTAAATACATGTTCATCATATATTTCACTACCACGATATAATACAATCATATCCATATCTTTAATAATTCTATAAATTACTACACCACTATTACTATTATCATTATAATAATCTATTACTTTATAATGTTTATACTTTGAAGCATCTATAAGTTTTAATTCATTTAACATCTTAGAATTATAATAACTATTAGAACATTCATTACAAAAACTAGTATCATTTAAAATGCTATTAATTACTAATTCAATACTCATATTACTTTGATAATTAATAATATCAAAGTAGGATAGAACACATAGTTCTTTCCAATCCTTATCATTTAATTTTAACATATTAGTACCTCACGATATCTTTATATTAATATTATAACATTTTTATTATTAAGTATAGTGATAAAAATACTTAATTATTAATATAAAAGGAATCCTTACGGATTCCTTTTAGTATTAGTCTAGTTTACCTTCTTTAATAGCGTTAATTAAACCTTTAGATTTAATTATTTCTTGAATAAAGGTAGGAAAGGCTTCAATTTTATATTCTTTAGATTGAGTTAAATTTTTAAGAATACCTGAGTTAAAATCTACTTCTAATGAATCTCCTTCATTAATTTCTAGAGCGGCTTGTTCACATTCAATAATTGGTAAACCAATATTAATTGAATTACGATAGAAGATACGAGCAAAACTTTGAGCAATAACTAATGATATACCACTAGCAGCAATTGCTATAGGAGCATGTTCACGTGAACTACCACAACCAAAGTTTTTACCACCAACCATAATATCACCAGCATTAACTCTAGTAATAAAAGTAGTATCTATGTCTTCCATACAGTGAGAAGCTAATTCACTCTTACTAGTAGTATTTAAATATCTAGCAGGAATGATAACATCAGTATCTATATTATCTCCATACTTAATTACTTTTCCACAAGCTTTCATTATTTAATTACCTCACTTACATCTGCAATATATCCTTTAATAGCTGAAGCGGCAGCAATAGCAGGACTTGCTAAATATACTTCAGATTCAACATGACCCATACGGCCTACAAAGTTACGATTAGTAGTAGCTACAGCACGTTCACCCTTAGCAAGGATTCCCATATGACCACCTAAACAAGGACCACAAGTAGGAGTAGAAACAATAGCACCGGCTTCTATAAAGATCTTTAAGTAACCAGCTTCCATAGCTTCTAAATATATTTGTTGAGTAGCAGGAATAATAATAGCACGTACATTCTTAGCAACATGATTATTAGCAAAGATTTTAGCAGCTACTTCAAGATCCTCTAAACGACCATTAGTACAAGAACCAATAACTACTTGATCAATAGTAATATTACCTACATTATCAATAGTTCTAGTATTATCTGGTAAATGAGGGAAACTAACAGTAGACTTAATAGTAGATAAATCAATATCTATTATTTCATCATATATAGCATCACTATCTGCTTCAAAATATACAGGTGTACGATCACTATGTTCCTCAATATAAGTTTTAGTTAATTCATCTATAGCAAATATACCATTCTTAGCTCCTGCTTCTATAGCCATATTAGCCATACATAAACGATCACTCATAGTAAGATTAATTAAACCAGTACCACTAAATTCCATAGATTTATAACGAGCTCCATCTACACCTATCATACCAATAATATGTAGAATTACATCTTTACCACTAACCCAAGGATTTAGTTTATTAGTTAAATTAAATTTAATAGCACTAGGTACTTTAAACCAAGCTTTACCTGTTGCCATTCCAGCAGCCATGTCAGTAGAACCAACACCAGTAGAGAAAGCACCAAGTGCACCATAAGTACAAGTATGTGAATCAGCACCTATAACTACATCTCCAGCAATTACTAATCCTTTTTCAGGAAGTAATGCATGTTCAATACCCATTTCTCCTACATCATAGAAATGTTTAAGATTTTTAGCATGAGCAAAGCTACGACATGTACAACATTGAGTAGCTGCTTTAATATCTTTATTAGGAGCAAAATGATCCATAACCATAGCTATCTTATTACTATCAAATACATCAGTTGTATTAAGTTTATTAAATTCTTCTATAGCTACTGGAGAAGTAATATCATTACCTAATACTAGATCTAAATCTACTAGTACTAAATCTCCAGCTTTTACACTAGTCTTATTACAATGACTAGCTAATATTTTTTGTGTCATACTCATTCCCATAAGTAATCTCCTTTCTTACCCAAAAAGCCCCTTACAGGGCTTTAGGTTATAATTTATAAGTTATAATTTATTTAAAGTTTGTAATGGCACCTTCAGCAGCACTAGATACACAGTTTCCATAACGTTTAAGGAATCCTTCAACATTATCTCTTACTAGTAATTTAGTAGTTTGTTTTCTTTGTTCCATTTCTTCTTTACTTACTTTTAATTCAATTGAATGATTATTAATATCAATAGCAATTAAATCTCCTTCTTGTACATAGGCAATTGGTCCACCTTTACTTGCTTCAGGAGAAACATGTCCAATAGCCGCTCCTCTAGTAGCTCCAGAGAATCTTCCATCAGTTATTAGTGCTACTTCTTTATCTAATCCCATTCCTGCTATTGCACTAGTAGGTGATAACATCTCACGCATACCAGGTCCTCCTGCAGGTCCTTCATAACGTATAACTATAACGTCTCCAGATTTAATAGTTTTAGCATATATAGCATCTATTGCTTCTTCTTCAGAATTAAATACTCTAGCTGGTCCTTCATGCACTAACATTTCTTTAGCTACTGCACTTCTTTTAACTACAGCACCATTAGGTGCTAAGCTACCAAATAGAATTGCTAATCCTCCAGTTTTAGTATATGGGTTTTCAATTGGTCTAATTACATTAGGATCTTTATTAATACTATTAGCTAAATTCTCTTTTACAAGTTTACCAGTAACAGTAGTTAATTCACCATTAATTAGTTTAGCATCATATAATTGTTTCATTACTGCATATACTCCACCTGCTCTTAATAGATCTTGCATATGGTGGAATCCTGCTGGTGCTAAATGACATAAATTAGGTGTTACTTCACTTACTTCATTTATCATATCAAGATTAAACTTAATATTAGCTTCATTAGCAATAGCAGCTAAATGTAGTACTGAGTTAGTTGAACAACCTAAGGCCATATCAACAGTTAATGCATTTCTAAAGCTATCTTTATTTAAGATATCTAGTGGACAAATATTATGTTCATATAGGTACATAACTTGTTCACCAGCTGCTTTAGCTAATCTTATTCTTTGTGCATATACAGCAGGTATAGTTCCATTACCATCTAATGCCATACCTAATGCTTCACATAAACAGTTCATAGAATTCGCTGTAAACATTCCTGAACATGATCCACAAGTAGGACATGCATTTGATTCAATTTTATTTACCTCTGCTTCATTCATAGTACCATTCTTATATGATCCTACTGCTTCAAATACTGAATTTAAATCCATTCCTACACCACATTCATTATCTAATGATAGCATAGGTCCTCCACTTACGAAGATACTTGGTATATTTAAACGTGCAGCAGCCATTAACATTCCTGGTACTATCTTATCACAGTTAGGAATAAATACTAAAGCATCAAAGCAGTGAGCATTAACCATACATTCTATTGAGTCAGCGATTAGTTCACGTGTACATAAAGAGTATTTCATACCTTTATGTCCCATAGCAATACCATCACATACAGCAATAGTGTTAAACTCCATAGGTGTTCCACCTGCTTGTAATACTCCATCTTTAACAGCTCTTGAGATTTGTTGTAGATGCATATGTCCTGGAACTATCTCATTAAATGAGTTAACAATTCCAATTAATGGTTTTTTCATTTGGTTATCTGAATATCCATTCGCTTTTAATAGAGATCGATGTGGTGCTCTTTCAATGCCTTTAGTAATATTATCACTATTTTTCATATTCTGATTTCTTGTCCCAGTTCATCTTTTCTCTTAATTCTTGTCCAACTTTTTCTAATTGGTGTTCTCCTTCAATTCTTCTTCTTGCATTAAAGTAAGCACGTCCAGTTTGGTTTTCATTGATCCAGTTACGAGCGAATTCTCCACGTTGAATTTCAGATAATACTTTCTTCATTTCTTTTTTAGTTTCTGCAGTAATTAATCTTTCTCCTACTGTGTAGTCTCCGTATTCAGCTGTATCTGAAATTGAGTAACGCATGAATTTGAATCCTCCAGCTATTGCTAGGTCTACGATTAATTTCATTTCATGTATACATTCAAAGTATGCATTTTCTGGTTGGTATCCAGCTTCTACTAATGTTTCGAATCCTGCTTTCATTAATGCAGTAACTCCTCCACATAATACACATTGTTCTCCGAATAAGTCTGTTTCTGTTTCTTCACGGAATGTAGTTTGTAATACTCCTGCTCTTGCTCCTCCGATTGCTAATGAGTATGCTAATGCAGTTTCTTTTGCATGTCCTGTTGCATCTTGTTCAATTGCAATTAAGTCTGGTACACCTTTACCAATTAAGTATTCTGAACGTACTGTGTGTCCTGGTCCCTTAGGAGCAATCATAATTACGTCTACGTTAGTTGGTGGAACAATTTGTAAATATGCAATATTGAATCCATGTGCGAAACATAAAGTGTTTCCTTCTTCTAGGTATGGTGCTATATCTTTCTTGTATAGTGCTGCTTGTCTTTCATCTGGAATTAAGATCATAATAATATCTGCTGCTTTTGCTGCATCTGCAGTATTCATTACAGTTAATCCTGCTTTTTCTGCTTTAGCTTTTGATTTAGATCCTTCATATAATCCTACTACTACATCTACTCCTGAATCTTTAAGGTTTAATGCATGTGCATGTCCTTGTGATCCATAACCAATTACTGCTACTTTCTTTCCTTTAAGGTAATCCATGTTTGCGTCTTTTTCATAGTACATTTTTGCCATTTTAATTTCCTCTTTTCGTTTTATTTTAGGCAGGAGTTGTTACGCCCCATTGCGGTGATTCCAGTTCTTGTCATTTCTATAACTCCAAACTGGTTCACGTATTCAACAAATGCTTGTAGCTTAGAGTTCTCTCCAGTAATTTCTACTGTAATGGAGTCGAGGTTATAATCTACAACCTTTGCTCTAAATACATTTACTGCTTCTAATACATCACTTCGTTTTATTCCTACCATACTAATTTTAACTAGTATTAGTTCACGATGTACTGTATTATGCGGATCCATTACTTCAACCTTTTTCACATCAAACAATTTTTCTAGTTGGTGTACAATTTGATCTTGTACGTGTTCATCTCCACTAGATACGATTGTTATTCTTGATAGGTCTGGATTCTGTGTTTCTCCCACTGTTAGTGAATCAATGTTGAATCCTCGGCGTGAGAATAGTCCAACTACCTTCAGTAATACACCGAAGTGGTTAGAAACTAATATACCGATTGCAAATTTAGTATCGTTCATTAGTTCATCCCGCCTTCCAACATAATATTTTCTACACTTCCACCAGGTGGAATCATTGGGAACACATTTTCGTCCATATCTATTCTAACATCAAGTACTACACATTTGCTACTTGCAAATGCTTTTTTTACTGTTTCTTCTATATCTTCTTCTTTATCTATTACATAGCCTTCAGCACCAAATGCTTCTGCTAGTTTTACAAAATCGGTTTGTCTTTCTAATGTTGTCATTGAATATCTTTTATCATAGAAGAAGGTTTGCCATTGTCTTACCATTCCTAGTACTCCATTATTCATAATAACTATTACTAGTGGTAAGTTATATTTAGTGGCTGTAGCTAATTCATTAAGATTCATTCCAAAGCTTCCATCTCCAGTAAACAATACTGTTTTAGCTCCTTTTTGATCAATACAAGCTCCTATAGCTGCTCCCATTCCAAATCCCATTGTTCCTAAACCACCACTTGTTATTAGTGTTCTAGGTTCTTTAAATTTATAGAATAGAGTTGTCCACATCTGATGTTGTCCTACATCAGTACATATTCTTGTATCTGCTTTAGCATTCTTATTTACTGCTTCTATAATCTTTTTAGGTGTAATTCCTTCATGATCTTCCATATGTGCCATACCATATTTCTTAAGTTCTTCTACTTGATCTATCCACATTGGATGTTTAAGTTTAGCCATACGATTATTTAATGCTTGTAGTACATCTTTTACATTACCTATTACATGCATATAAGTGTCTACATTCTTATCTATTTCTGCTCTATCTATATCTATATGAATTATTTTAGCATTTTGTAGGTATTTAGCTTTATCTCCTACTGCTCTATCGCTAAATCTTACTCCAATAGCTATAACTAGATCTGCTTCTTGTTTTGCTTTAGATGCTGCATAAGTTCCATGCATTCCACACATTCCTAAGAATCTTTCATTATAGTTATCTATTGCTGTAAGTCCCATTAGAGATGTTCCTATTACTGCATCTGCGTTATTAGCAAAGTTTATTAATTCTTCACTTGCTTGTGATGCTATTACTCCACCTCCACAATATATAAAGGGTTTAGTACTTGCATTTAACATAGCTATTACTTCATCAATTTTAGTTTCATCTATCTTTGGAAAGTTTTCTGCTTTAGTTGTTGTTTCATATTGATATTCTATCATTGCTTGTTGTATATTCTTTGGTATATCAATTAGGACTGGTCCTTGTCTACCGCTTCTAGCAATCATAAATGCTTCTTTTATAATAGGTTTTAATTCTTTAATATCTTTAACCATATAGTTATGTTTAGTTATAGGTATTGTAACTCCTCTAATATCTACTTCTTGGAAACTGTCTTTTCCTAATGCTGCTAAGGATACATTTCCTGTTATTACTACTAATGGTATTGAATCTAAATAGGCTGTTGCTATTCCTGTTACTAGGTTAGTTGCTCCTGGTCCACTTGTTGCTATACATACTCCTACTTCGCCTTTGCTTCTAGCATAGCCATCAGCAGCATGTGCAGCTCCTTGTTCATGGGCTGTTATAATGTGGTTTATTCGATCACTATACTTATATAGGGCATCATATATATCTAATACACATCCACCTGGATATCCAAAGACATCACGAACACCTTCTTCAAGTAATGTTTCTACTAAAACGCTTGCTCCATTAAGTTTCATCTAATCGCATCCTTTCTTTTTTATATCTCCTCTAAATTAAAAACAGTTTTGCATATAGTATGCAAAACTGTTTTTATAACATTTATGAAAAACGTTATATGCAATTTTACATATCTATTTCTTATTAAGTACGTGCAGCACCTTCAGTGATCCACTTACATTGACTAATAAAGTTTTAACAATAATGTTTGTTTTTATTTGCATAGTGTTTCTCCTTTGTTGTTAGTATTATCCCACAACTGTATTTAGTTGTCAACGACTTTCTGAATTATTTTCAAAAAGTTTCATTTCTAAAAATATCGCTTTGTTACATTTTGTTACATTCTCACTTTCACAGCCCCCCCCAATATAAAAGAGACAGCCTTAGCTGTCTCCTCCTTATTGTTTCTTCCTCTTACTCTTTAACTCTTTTTAATTGTCTTAACTGCATGATAAGCAGCCTCTCTAGCATCTAGCTTACCACCTTTTAATTTACCATCTTTATCAACTTTTTGTATAGCTATCAATTGATAACTATCCCCAACCGTATTAGAATACAAATTAGTTTCCTGTAAAATATCATAATCTCCAGAAGTATTCTGGATTGTAAAGTTAACTGCTATAATATCACCAATAGGCGCTGTAAGGTATCCAACCATAAAATCTTTATTACTAGGGAACTGTGTTTTTACCATTCCACGATATTTTTCATCATATCTCATTAATGTATCAGGAAGTGAAGCAAGTTCTCCAGACGTACTAAATTTAGTAAGGGTAAACAGTTGTGATCCTACTTCAGCATTCTCATCAACAAATGTATAAACCAACTTACTAGGCTCTTCACCTTCTTTTATTACTCTTGTCCACCCTTTAGGTAGTTCTATTGTAAAGCCATCCGCTTGAAACACCTGTGTCTCAAAACTAGGCTTTTCATTAACTATTATTTCTTTATCCGCTATACTATTACTACATCCACTCATTAAGCAAATGCATACAACACTTAACAACAATCTTTTCCCGATTTTTTTCATACTGCTCTCCTTGTTTGTTTACCCTTACATTATAGCATAAACAACCATAAAATATATATTATTTTTATTCAATTATAACATATTCGTTATGTTATTCTATCCACCCTATCATCAACATTTTAAATCTCTAAATTAATAAATTAACATTTAATATCTACATTAATCTTATTATCTTATAATATAATAGTAATAACCTATAATTATATTTTACTAATCAATATAATTCAGTAATCAGTTTATCATTGTCCATACAAAGAAAAAGTGAAACTATAAGTTTCACTTTTTCTAATAATATATATGATAGTATTATTTCTTTTCTTCAAAATGAGCTTTAGGATATCCACAAACTGGACAAGCTCCAGGTGCTTCAGGTCCTGTATGAGTATATCCACAAATATCACATACCCAAGTTGTAGCTTCTTCTTTTTTGAAAACTGAGTCATTCTTAACATCAGATAATAGTTTTAAGTAACGTTCTTCATGGCCTTTTTCAATTTTAGCTACAGCTTCAAATTGCCAAGCAAGTTTTTGGAAACCTTCTTCTTTAGCAGTTTTAGCAAATTCAGCATACATATCAGTCCATTCATAGTTTTCACCAGCAGCAGCCGCTTCAAGGTTAGATGCAGTATCAGCAATCTTATCACCATTTACAGCCTTAAACCAAAGTTTAGCATGTTCTTGTTCATTGCGAGCAGTTTCTTCGAAGATTTTAGCAATTGAGTCCATGCCTTCTTCTCTAGCCTTTTGAGCAAAATAAGTATACTTATTTCTAGCTTGAGATTCACCTGCAAAAGCAGATAATAAATTTTGTTCTGTTTTAGATCCTTTTAATTCCATTTTAATGTCCTCCTGTTTTATATCCTAATGTCCTATGACATTTAAGGCTTAATTAGTATGTTACTTTAAATTCATTATATCATAATCAGTGTTTATTTCTACATTTATTACATATTCCACTAAATGTTAATGAATGATTAAAAATTATACCATCAACACTAGCTTTAAATAGTTCATTAACATTTTCATCATAGTTATGATCTACATCATATAATGTAGAACACTCGCTACAATAGAAATGATAATGAGGTTCAAAATTACCATCATAAACATAGCCTTGAGTAGGTAATGCTAACTTTCTAATCTTCTTTTGTTCTTCTAATATATTAAGATTACGATATACAGTAGCTAAAGAAATATTAGTATTACCACTATTTAAAGTCTTATGTAGTGTTTCAGCACTAATATGTTGATGAAGATCCTTCATATAGTTATAAATTAAATCTCTTTGTTTTGACTGTTTATATAGCATTTACATCCCTCCTAATTAAGAACTATTCTTATTATAGTTCTTAATTAGGAATTTTGCAAGTTTTTTTTAAATTATTTTTAGGTTGTTCACCTAATAATCAAAAAGCTATGATATACTATATAGGAAAAAAAAGGAGATCCACATGAAAAAGAAAACTCTATTAGAAAGATTTAGCACACAGAATATCATTAGATATTTTAAAGAACTACCAAGTAAATTTGCTCTATTTATTAATATATTTGGAATATTATATACTATATTCTCTGTTAATTTAGTAAGAAAAGCAATCCTAATAGTCAAAGATGGCTTTGATACTCAGAACGTTACTTGGCAAGCTGATTACGCAATGATATTTGATTATATTTCTCAAACTATATTGCCTCTATTATTAAATATTATTATTATATTTGGTATAGCTTATATTATAAAATTATTATGTGTACAAGCCAAAGGTAAAACTGTAGAAGTAGCTACTACTTTACCTACAGTAGCTAAAGAAGTAGCTACGCCTAAAGCTAAAACTGCTAAAGTCGCTAAACCATCTAAAACGGCAAAAGCTGTAAAAGAAAAGAACTAGTAATAAGCAGTTATAAATTATAAACCCTATCAAATAGATTAAATAATCTATTTGATAGGGTTTATTTATTAATCTTTATATTTTAAAGCTCTCATAGAATTTAATATAGCTAATAAGGTAACACCCACATCAGCAAATACGCCTAGCCACATAGAAGCAATACCTAACATAGCTAATACTAATACTATAAGTTTAATACCTAAAGATAATACTATATTTTGATAAAGAATAGATTTTGTTTTAGTACTAATCTTAATAGCTGTTACTATAGAAGTTGGAGTATCATTCATTAAAACAACATCAGCAGCTTGAATAGCAGCTTCACTACCCATAGCACCCATAGCAATACCAATATCACTTCTAGCAAGTACAGGAGCATCATTTATACCATCCCCAACAAAAGCAACTCGACCATTACTCATAAATTCTTCCAATTTAGCAACCTTATCACCAGGTAACAATTGACCATAACTAGCATCCAAACATAACTCATTAGCAATCCTCTTAACTACACTAGCTTTATCTCCACTTAACATTATACACTTCTTAATACCTAAAGACTTTAATTCTTTAATAGCTAATTTAGAATCATTTTTTAATTCATCACTAACACTAATATAACCTAAATATTCATTATCCTGCATAATATGAACACAAGTATTATCATTATCTAATAAATTATTATAACCATTACTAAACATTAGAGAAGCATTGCCTAAGAAATAAGTATGATCAAACATTATACATTTAATACCTTTACCACTTATTTCTTCTATATTAGTTATTAGTTTATTATTTATTGGTTTATTATAATATTCTACTATAGATTTAGCTATAGGATGTGTACTCATAGATTCTCCATAAGCTGCTATCTTTAATAGTTCATCTTTATCAATATCTAGAGATACTACATTATTAACACTGAAAGTTCCTTTAGTTAAAGTTCCTGTTTTATCAAATACTATAGTATCTATATTAGCTAAAGCTTCTAAGTAGTTGCCTCCTTTTATTAGTATTCCTTTTGAACTAGCACTTCCTAATCCAGCAAATAGTGCTAATGGTATAGATATTACTAAAGCACAAGGACAAGATACTACTAAGAATACACATGCTCGATAGATCCATTCATTTAATGTTCCTATATTTAATAGTGGTGGTATTAGCGCTAGTAATAGTGCTGCTATAACTACTATAGGAGTATAAATTTTAGCAAATCTAGTTATAAAGTCGACACTAGGTGCTTTATTATTACTTGCATTTTCTACTAATTCTAATATTCTAGCTACACTACTATTAATATAATCTTTAGTTACTTCTAATTTAATAGTATTACTTAAATTAATAGATCCTGCTAATACATTACTATTTCTTTCTATATTGATTGGTATACTTTCACCACTTAAAGCAGAGCAATCTAATGTCCCATTATCGCTTAAACATATTCCATCTAGAGGTACTCTTTCTCCACTCTTTAATACTATAATATCTCCTATAGCTACATCTTTAGGATCTACTACTTTAATAATATCATTAACTAATAGATTAGCATGATCTGCATTTATATCCATTAATGAACTTATACTATTTCTAGATTTATTAACTGCATAACTTTGAAATATTTCTCCTATAGCATAAAATATCATTACTGCTGCTCCTTCAGCAAATTCTCCTATTATAAAGGCTCCTATCGTTGCTATACTCATTAAGAAGTTTTCATCAAATACTTTACCTTTAAATATATTCTTTATAGCTTTAATTAATATATTATAACCTACTATTATATAACTTATAATATAACATATATTACTTATATCATTATTAGATACTAACCCTATAATAAATAGCACCAAACTTAATATTATCCCATATCTTTTAATAACATTATCTTTCTTTATAGGTTTATTAAATTCTACTTCTGGTTCTGTTTCTTTTGTAATTTTCTTTATTTCATTAATAGTAGTATTTATTAAACTATTATCTTTTAATGTACAGTTAATTTTGCTTGTAGCAAAATTAACTGTACAGTCTTCTATATTATTTAGTGTACTTATTGCTTGTTCTATTTCTAATGCACATGTAGCACAGTCTAGATTATATATATCTAGTACTACATTATCTTTATTATCTTTAGGTTTTATTATATTTACTTCTGGTTCCATAGTATTTATAATCTCTTCTATCTTTTCTAAACTATAAGCATCCATACACTCTATATATAAAGATAATGTTGTAAAATTTATAGTAGCTTTAACATTAGGTAATGTATTAATTTTATTTTCTATTTCTTTAGCACATACTGCACAATCTAATTCTTCTAGTATCCATTTAGTTTTCATATTATTCTCCTATTCTTTTATATGTAATAATGTAATATTAAGTATATCTTTAACATGTTGATCATCTAAAGAATATATTATATTTTGGCCTTGTCTTATATAATTAACTAACTTGGCTTCTTTTAATATTCTTAATTGATTAGATAATGTAGATTGTGAAATATTTAAAGTAGTAGCTAAGTTACTAACTGTACTTTCATTAGTATTTAAAGCTAATAATATCTTAAGTCTAGACTTATCACTAAGAGCTTTAAATACTAATTCTAAATCTATAAGTAATTCATTGGGATAGTTATTCATGGGAGTTCCTCCTAACATATGAAGATGTCTTCATATGTAGTATATAACAACTAATAATATATGTCAATACCATCATATATAATTAGTTGTTATATACTTGAATAACTATCTATATTAATATAAACTATAAATATATATAGAAAGGAATAAATATATGAAAGAATATAAGAGTATAAAACTTAATGAACTACAAGAACCATTAGTTATAGTAGTAGATATGGTAAATGGGTTTATAAAAGAAGGAGCTATGAGTGATTTAAATATTATGAGGATAGTACCTAATATTAAATCATTATTAGAAAAGATTCCTAGTTATTTTATAGTTGATAAACATTTAGAAGATGCTATTGAGTTTAAGTCTTTTCCTATTCATTGCTTAGAAGGAAGTAGTGAATCTAATATTATAGATGAATTAAGTAGTTATAATATACTATATCCTAGTGTATATAAGAATAGTACTAATGCTATATTTGCTAAGGATAGAGATGATGAACATAAGTTTAATTTTGATATATTAGATAAATATAAGAGTTTAATAATAGTAGGTTGTTGTAGTGATATATGTGTATTACAGTTAGCTATAGGATTAAGGACTTACTATAATCAGTGTAATAAAGATATGGATGTATATGTTCCTATAAATTGTATAGATACTTATAATGCTCCTAATTATCATGAAGCTAAAGAATATAATGATATAGCTATAAAATTGATGGAACAAGCTGGTATAAATATTATTAATAATATAGAGGAGAAATAGATATGTCTAAGTTAAATAATATTAAAGATGAACGTAATTTAACAATGTTAATGGATTTCTATGAATTAACTATGAGTAATGGATATTTTAAAGAAGGATTTAAAGATAAGGTTGTAGTATTTGATATGTTCTATAGAGCTAATCCTGATCATGGTGGTTATGCAATAGTAGCGGGATTAGAACAACTTATAGATTATATAGAGAATATGCATTTTGATAAAGATGATATAGCTTATTTGAATAGTAAAAATATATTTGATAAAGACTTTATAGAGTATTTAGCTAATTTTAAATTTAGGGGTGATATCTTTGCTATTCCAGAAGGTACACCAGTATTTCCTAATGAACCTTTAGTTACTATTAAAGCTCCTATAATAGAAGCACAGTTAATAGAAACTATGTTATTATTAACTATTAACCACCAATCTCTTATAGCTACTAAAGCTAGTAGAATTATTCGCGCTGCCTCCGGTAGAGTTGTAATGGAGTTTGGATCACGTCGTGCTCAAGGCTTCGATGCTGCCACATATGGTGCTCGAGCAGCATACATTGGGGGTGTTCCTTTTACTGCCAATGTTACTGCCGATAAACTATTCTCAGTACCAGCTATTGGAACTATGGCACATTCTTGGATCCAATTATTTGATACTGAATATGAAGCATTTAAAGTATATGCTACTAATTATCCTGATGATTGTACACTACTAATCGATACCTATAATGTAATGAAAAGTGGATTAGTAAACGCAATAAAAGTAGCTAATGAAGTACTAATACCAATGGGTAAAAGATTAAAAGGAATTAGACTAGATAGTGGAGATTTAGCATATCTATCAAAGAAAGTAAGAAAAAGTTTAGATGAAGCTAACCTACAAGACTGTAAAATATGTGTAAGTAATTCATTAGATGAATATCTTATCAAATCATTGTTGGAACAAGGAGCTAAAATTGATTCCTTTGGAATAGGAGAAAGATTAATAACAGCTAAAAGCGATCCAGTATTTGGAGGAGTATATAAATTAGCAGCAGTAGAAAAGAATAACATTATGGAACCAAGAATAAAAGTATCAGAGAATGATGAAAAAATAACTAATCCTGGATATAAGAAATTATATAGAATATATGACAATAACAGTGGATTAGCCATAGCTGACTATATAACTCTAGCAGATGAAGTAATAGATCCTAAGCAACCATTATTACTATTTAACCCTAGATCTATATGGAAACAAACATTGGTAGAAAACTATACAATAAGAGAACTACAAGAACCAATATACATTAAAGGAAAACTAGTATATAAAACTATTGCTTTAAAAGATATACAAAGCTATGCAAAACAACAATTAGAAACACTATATCCAGAAACATTAAGATTTGAAAATCCACATCAACACTTTGTAGATTTATCAAAGAAACTATATGATCTTAAAATTAAAATGATAAATGATAAAAGATAAAACAAAAGGTAACATACGGGCAATCACTAAGGAATATTATCCCCTTGAAAATTTGGCATACTCATGATGATCTGCTAGGCCTTAATTCCTTGCTTTTAAATATTCACTGATCCAATGATGATGGTAGAACTAAGGTTGAAGCTACCTTTGATAATGATACAGTCTAGCTATCAATTGACCAAATGGTAGAATTGTTTCAACGCGACCGCATTGCTATCGGAAAACATGTTCGTAATGTTTTAAAGGAAGGTGAATTAGAGAAAAATTCAGTGTGGGCAAAATTTGCCTACACTGCAGCAGATGGAAAAGATTATAATGGCGATTACCACAACCTAGACGTTATTCTTGCATCCAGTAATAAAAACTTTTAAAAAATAAAGGTTTGGTAAATCATAAACAAGTTCTTGAAAAAGTTGCAAAGGTGATAATAAAATAATCTAGCTACATAAACTATTGATATGGAAATTCACAATTAATGACTTTCTTAGAAATGAAAAATGGACCACGTTTGAGAATTCATCTCTTTCATGGTCTTTCTTCTGTTTATATCATCTAAAGCTAATAACAAATTCTAATTGTTATTATAAATTCCTAAGTGAAAATCCTTAAAGGTTACCTTTTGTTAATAGATAAACAAACATTAAAATTATAGGTATAATAGAAACTAATACATGCTTAATACTAGTTTTAATTTCATACTTTGTATTAGTTTCTATATGAGACTTTCTAGAATCATCATAACGTTTAGAAACAAGATAATTAAGTTCATCCTTATTATAATTATAAATCTTATATATACCTATAACTAAAACTAATATAGAGATAGGTAACATAACATAAATACTAGTAGGTATAAAAATAGCTAAGATGATAGAAAGAAGAGCTATAACTAATTCTATTATTATTACGATAACCTTAGTGCGATCCCATTCTTTTGAAATATGATTATAACGGTTATCGTTATGAAGCTTATTAGTAGTTATGATTTTTAGATATCTATTATAGGTTGAAATAGATAAGTCATTACTATTAGCTACTAATAGTTTCTTAGCATCATTGAATTTACCTTTTACTATACACTTCTTTACTTCTGCATTTATATTCATATATTCTCCTTCTAGTAGAAATCACAATAGGCTTGCCAATCCTTCTTTTGTTTGTTATAAGCAAAGTATAGGTTACCACCATCAACTATGTTAAATTTAGCTAAATCATCACTAACTACTTGCATAGCGTACTCATAGCCATTATCAAAGTCATAACCACCTTGAATATAAGAACCATAACCACCAATCTTATGAGCAGTATAAATCTCTTCAACTATATCTTCATAATAATCCTTATCCTCTTGATCCTCTATCTCACATATAGCATCAAGTACCTTAGAATCTATATCATTACCATCCCACACTGGATAATCATTTTCAACAACCTTATCCTTTAAAAACATGGGCATCAATTCCGGGTGGGCGGGATAATAAGACTCATTTAACTTTTGATTCTTACCATAAGTTCTAATCTTAAAATAACCATTAATATTATCTAAATGATCAAATATATCTTTAGAAATAAATATAGCTATATTAGAATAATCTTTTAGAACAGAAGAAGAATTAGATAAAAAAGATAAGTCTAAAAATAATAGAGGATTCATATTATTATTATCTATATCTTTAGGTATTTGTTCATCAGGTAAACAAAAAGGAACTCTACCAATATAATTATTAGTAGGAGTTTTTGTTGAAATATATATAGTAGCTTTTCTAGCTATTCTTTTTTGTATGTCTGTAATATTCATTAAAAGACCTCCAATATAATAAACTGATGTAATTACTATTCTACAGTGTTTTATAGTTTAATACAATATATAAATTTATAAAAAAAAGATATCTAAAGATATCCAATACTCAAATTAGTTCTAGTATAGATCCATTACTCACCACGTGGAGGTTTTGAGAAAGAGTAACTAGCGCGTATGGGACTCGAACCCATGATATACCCGTGAGAGGGGTAGAGCTTAACCACTTGCCGAACGCGCCAAATGTACAAAGTACTTGTTTATTATAAAAGATTTATAGACAAAAAGCAACAAGTTATTTTATATTTAAAAATGTATATAATAAGTATAGGAGTTAATTAACTTGATGTAAAATTTATATCGGCTATAATAGAAATATAAGACAAAGGAGAAATAAAATGAAAAAATATAAAGTGATAGTAATAAGTTTATTATTAGCATTAATATTAAGTGGTTGTAGTAATGTAGCCAGCCAACCTAATCCTGAATTCGATAAATTTATAAATGAAGAATTTGTACAGAGTGCTAGTGTTAATAGTGTATCTCTACATTACCTATTGGAGAAACCAGAGAAGTATAATATTAAAGAAGAAAAATTAAGTATAGGAAGTTATAAAGAAGAAGATATAAAGAATAAAAAGAATATAATTAATAAGAGTTATGAGCAGTTAACAACTTTTGACTATAAGAAATTAAGCAAAGAACAACAAGAAACATATGATGTTTATAAAGACTATTTAGAAGTACAAAAAAGCTTTGAAAACGATGATAACTTTGTTTCCTTATTTAGCCCAATATTTGGTTTACAATCAAATATACCAACAGACTTCATTGAATATACATTGAGTTCTAAAGAAGAAGTTGATAAATATCTAAAGCTAGTAAAACTAGTACCATCTTATATACAAGAAGCAGTAGACTTTACACAAAAACAAGTAGATGAAAAATTCTTTATGAATGATATGAATGCTGATAATACAATAGAAGCATGTAATGAATTTACGTCTAAAGTTAATAATAATGTATTAATAAGTTCATTTGATAATAAAATAGATTCTATAAATATGACAGATGCAGAAAAGAAGAAATACAAGGATGAAAATAAGAATGAAGTAATTAATAATATTATTCCAGCATTTAATGATATTAAAACTAAGTTACAAGGATGGAAAGGAACTAGAGTTGATCAAAATCATGGTTTAGCTTCCTATGAAGGAGGTAAAGAATATTATGAACGTTTATTTAGAAAGCAATCAGGAACATCTAAATCTGTAAAGGATATGGAAAAAGAATTAGAAGAAGCAGTAAAAGAGAATCAAAATATTATTATAAGTAATACAATATCATCAAAAAAAAATAATAATTATGCTAATTATAAGTTAGAAAATAATGATGCTGCTTATATTATAGATAATTTAAAGAAGACTACTACTGAGATTATAAGTCCAATACCTGATGTTAATATCTCAGTAGAACCTATAGATAAGTCTTTAGAGAGTGATACAATTTTAGCATACTATGTATTATCGAGAATTGATAATTTTAAGAATAATTCTATTAAATATAATCCTAATACTGATAGTAATGATTTATATTTTTATATTATATTAGCTCATGAAGGCTATCCTGGTCATCTTTATCAACATGTATACTATTGTAATAAAGACGTTCCTCTTCTTAGAAAAAATTTATTTTATATTGGTTATCTTGAAGGTTGGGCAAAATATATAGAAGGCCAAATTTTAGAAACTTCAGGTTTTAAGGATCAGGCTAGTATTAATATAGCTAATGCTAATAGTAATATAGGTTTTTATGTTAATGCTTTAGTTGATATGAAGATTCATTATGATAATTATGATTTAGAACAAGTTACTGAATATCTAAATAAGTTAGGTATGAGTAGTAAAAATGCTGAAAGAAGTTTTAATCTAAGTGTTGGTGATCCTGGTGCTTATATTCCTTATGCTTTAGGTTCTTATCAAATGGAAGAATTAAGAGAGAAAGCTGAAGATCAGCTTGGTAATAAATTTAATCAAATAGAATTCCATAATGCTGTATTAGATGCTGGTCCTTCTCCTTTTGTTAATGTAGAGAAGTATGTAGATAAGTATATTAAAGATAATAAGTAGGATATGGGGTTATAGTTTATGAAAATAACCGACAGGGTGAACCTTGTCGGTTATTTTCTATAGATAGATAAAGAGAAACTAATAATTTTATAATAGAAAAGTAAAATAATTAGAATAAACTATAAAATACTTGATGTATAATTCATATAATATATAATATATACAAAAGGAGAAATAAATGAAAAAATATAAAGGAATAGTAATAAGTTTATTATTAGCATTAATATTAAGTGGGTGTGCTAATGCTGCTACACAACCAAATAATGAATTTGATAATTTTATAAATGAAGAGTTTATAAAAAGCGCAAGTAGTGATAGTATAACTACTCATTACCTATTAGAAAACCCAGAGAAGTATAACATAAAAGAAGAAAAGTTGAGTATAGGGAGCTATAAAGAAGAAGAAATACAGAAAAGTAAAGATGATATCAATAAGAGTTATGAAAAATTAAAAAATTTCAACTATAGAGAGTTAACTAAAGACCAACAAGAATTATATGATATATATGAAGATTATTTAGAAGTACAAAAAAGCTTTGAAAAGGATGATAATTTTGCTCAACTATTTGGTCCTTTACAAGGTATACAAGGTTATTTACCAACAAACTTTATAGAGTATACATTTGATTCTAAAGAAGAAGTAGAGAAATACTTAAAGTTAGTAAAACTAGTACCAACTTATATCCAGGAAGCACTAGAATTCACACAAAAACAAGTAGATAATAAGTTCTTCATGGATGATATAAGTGCTGATAAAGCGATAAAAGTATGTAGTGACTTTACTTCTAAAGTAGATGATAATGCATTAATAAGCTCATTTAATAATAAAATAGATGCTATAAATATGAGCGATGCAGAAAAGAAGAAATACAAAGATGAAAATAAAAATGAAGTAATTAATAATATTATTCCTGCTTATAATAATATTAAAACAAAGTTAGAAGGTTGGAAAGGAACTAGAGTTGATCAAACACATGGTTTAGCTTCCTATAAAGGAGGTAAAGAATATTATGAACGTTTATTTAGAGATTTATCAGGAACATCTAAATCTATAAAAGATATGGAAGAAAAACTAGAAGAAGCAGTTAGTGAAAATATAGATATTATTATAAGTAATACTATCTTATCAGAAAAAGACGAAGAATATAAAAATTATAAGTTAGAAAAAAATGATGCTGCATCTATTATTGATAATTTAAAAAAGAGTACTAATGAGATTGTAGGACCAATTCCAGATGTTGATATCTCAGTAGAACCTATAGATAAGTCTTTAGAAAATGATGGTGCTTTAGCATACTATGTATCCTCAAGAATAGATAATTTTAAATTCAATTCTATCAAATACAACGCTAATGCAGGAAGTACTGATTTAGATTTCTATTCAACCTTAGCTCATGAAGGATATCCTGGACATCTTTACCAACATGTATACTATTGTAATAAACAAGTTTCACCACTTAGACATACCATAGATTATATTGGTTATACTGAGGGTTGGGCAAAATATATAGAGACACAAATTATAGAAACTTCAGGTTTTAAGGATGAGGCTAGTATTAAGGTAGCTAATGCTAATAACAATTTAGGTTATTTTGCTAGTGCTTTAATTGATATGAAGATTCATTATGATAATTATGATCAAAAACAAATATCAGATTACTTATATTCACTTGGATTGAATGGTGGAGCTGCAGAAGAAGCTTTTAATCAAAGTATGGCTGATCCTGGTGTTTTAATACCTTATGCTTTAGGTTCTTATCAGATGCAAGAATTAAGAGAAAAAGCTGAAGATAAGCTTGGTAATAAGTTTAACCAAATAGAATTCCATAATGCTGTATTAGATGCTGGTCCTTCTTCTTTTGTTAATGTAGAGAAGTATGTAGATAAGTATATTAAAGATAATAAGTAGGATATGGGGTTATAGTTTATGAAAATAACCGACAGGGTGAACCTTGTCGGTTATTTTCTATAGATAGATAAATAATATAAGATATAAAAATAGCCTTTACTCAATAGAGTAAGGGCTATAATAGTTTATATAATTAAGCTTTGTTGTCAGAACCGAATTCTTTAATCTTATCGATTACTAATTCTTTAATAGCAGCTGCTCCTGGAGCTAATAACTTACGTGGGTCAAAACCTTTACCCTCTAAGTCTTTACCAGCTTCAATATATTTACGAGTAGCTTCAGCAAATACTGTTTGACATTCAGTATTAACATTAATCTTAGATACTCCTAATGAGATAGCTTCTTTAATCATTTCAGTTGGGATACCTGAACCACCATGTAATACTAAAGGTTTACCATTAGTAACATCTTGGATCTTAGCTAATACATCGAAATGTAAACCAGTCCAGTTTTCAGGATATTTACCATGAATATTACCAATACCTGCTGCTAACATGTCAACTCCAAGAGCTGCAATCTTAGAACATTCTTCAGGATCAGCAACTTCTCCATTACCGATAACTCCATCTTCTTCTCCACCAATAGCTCCAACTTCACATTCAACAGAAATACCTTTTGCTTTAGCAATAGAAATAATCTCTTTAGATTTTTCTACATTTTCTTCAAATGGGTAATGAGAACCATCAAACATAATTGAAGAGAAACCAGCTTCGATACAAGCTTTAGCTCCTTCATAAGAACCGTGATCTAAATGTAAAGCAACTGGAACAGTGATTCCTAAAGAATCGATCATTGCACTAACCATAGCTGCAACTGTCTTATAACCAGTCATGTATTTTCCAGCACCTTCAGATACACCTAAGATAACTGGAGCTTTTGTTTCCTCAGCAGCTAACAAAATAGATTTTGTCCACTCTAAGTTGTTGATGTTGAATTGACCTACTGCGTAATGTCCTGCGTGTGCTTTTTCAAGCATTTCTTTTGCTGATACTAATGCCATAATTGAAATCCTCCTATTTATAATTTTAATAACAATACTATTCTACTTCATTTTAAGTAAAATTAAAAGGTTAAATAGTAATTTAATCAATTTTAATATTCTTCTACTCTAGCTTTAGGCTTATCATCATCCTCATCATAACTAGAATTATCATCTACATCTTCATCAATTAATAAGTCTGAAGTATCTATAACTACTTCATTATACTTATGTCTAGATCTAAGATCCCATTTGTTTTCTCCCATATTTACAAATCTTCCATCTAAAGATAAGTCACTATAGAAATCAGCGATATTATCTTCACATTGTTGGGGAGTTAATCCACTAACTTGAGATACTTCATCCCAAATCTTAGTAAAATTAACAGGTCTTTTCTTTTTACTCATTAAATCAAAGGCTACATCTAGCATGGGTTTTTTCATAAACTCTCCTCCTACATTTTTTCTATAGCTTCAACACCTATTAGATCTAAAGCATTTCTTAACGTAATCTTAGTTGCTTTCAATAGCGCTATACGTTGAGAACTTAGTTCTAAGTGTTCTTTATCATTTACTTTACAATTACCATAAAAACTGTGAAACAACGCTGCAAGCTTCTGTATATAGTTACAAACCTTATGTGGAGCTCTAGTTATTGCTGCATCTTTTACTACACTACTAAATTCATTAATATACTTTAATAAAACTATTTCTTTTTCATCATTTAATAGTTCATAACTTGTTGCTTCAGGTATTTCTCCAGTCTGTTTTAATACTGAACATATTCTTGCATGAGCGTACTGTGCATAATATACTGGATTATCATTACTTTGTTTTCTCGCTAATCCTAAATCAAAATCAAAGTGTGTATCTACTGCTCTTTGTACAAAGAAATATCTAGCAGCATCTACTCCTACTTCATCACAAAGTTCTCTTACTGTTACAGCATTACCTGTTCTTTTACTCATCTTTACTTCTTTACCTTCATCTACTAATCTTACCATTTGTATAATATCTACTTCTAAATCATCTTTTTCTTTACCTAATGCTTGTAAAGCAGCTTTCATTCTAGGTATATATCCATGATGATCAGCACCCCAGAAATTAACTAACTTACTAAATCCTCTTTCAAACTTATTAATATGATAAGCTATATCAGGTACTAAATATGTATATGATCCATCACTCTTCTTTAAAACTCTATCTTTATCATCTCCATATTTAGTTGATTTAAACCATATAGCTCCATCTAACTCATAGGTTACTCCTAGATCTTTTAATGTTTCTAATGCTTTTACTACTGCTCCACTATCATGTAATGTTTGTTCACTAGTCCAAACATCAAAGTCTACTCTAAAGTGTCTTAAATCTTTTTTAAGTTTTTCTAATTCTTTAGCTATACCATAAGTTCTAAAGAATCTTAATGTTTCTTCACTATCATCATTTATAAACTTATCTTTATATTCTTTAGCTATCTCTTCTGCTATCAGTTTAACATCTTCTCCATGATATCCATCTTCTGGTAATTCTTTTTTAATATTAAATATATTAGCATACCTAGCTTCTAAAGAATATGCTAATTTATTTATTTGGTTACCAGCATCATTAACATAAAACTCTCTACATACATCATATCCACTTGCTTTTAATAGTCTAGTTACACTATCTCCCCAAGCAGCTCCTCTTGCATGTCCTAAATGTAAATCCCCAGTAGGATTAGCACTTACATATTCTACATTAATTTTAATACCATTACCTATAGTATTAGAACCATATTTAGTATCTTCTTTTAATACTACATCAATAATAGAAGCCAATGTACTATTAGCAATAGTAAAGTTTATGAACCCTGGCCCTGCTATTTCACATTTTTCTAATGAACAAGCTTCATAATCCATCTCTTTTATAATGTTACTAGCTATATTACTTGGTTTATCATGTAATACTTTAGCTAATTGCATTGCTACATTAGTTGAATAATCTCCTTGTCCTTTAGTTTTAGGTATTTCTATAACTACCTTGTCTTCACTTATTTCTATTTCATAAGCTTTTAATAGTGCTTTAATGATGGTTTCTTTTAGGCCTTTTTCTATATCATTCATCATTTGTCTCCTTTATTTTCCACATAATTCGATATGTTTCATTTACATCATTAGTATCTTTACTATTTAATATATCATATTCTACTACAATAATATTTTCAGTACAATGATATTTATGCGTAAATATAAAAATTTCTAAATCTCCAAATTCATTATTAACATTTCCTAGGGTTAATAATGAATTCTTAAATATTAATGTAGTGGTCATTTCTGCTTCTCTTTTAATATTTAATGTATCTTTATTTGCTTCAATATAAACTTTGGCTTTAGTTCCTTCTTCTATATAACTAAAGCTTACTTGTTGAAATAGTTTATCAATTACAATTGTTCCTTTATACATCCTATATTTCTTTTTACTAGAACAATGTAATTGATAAACTTCTAGTTCTTTTTTCATTTTATCACCACTTACATTATCGCATTTTATCACATTGGTTATAAATTGCAACTACTTTCTTAAAAATTATATAATTTTATCTTATCATTCATAATTTATTATATAAAACAAAACCATTCGTAGGTGGAATGGTTTTGTTTTATAATTTTAGTTACTTTCATTAAATAGCATTCTTAAACATACTAAATATAAGATTATATATCTAAGAATATGTGTAAGTGTAAAATAATTATGTAGTACTCATGTATAGATAAAAACTGTTATAGAGATTAATCCTAATGGAGCAATCACTTTAGTAAGTAAAATCTTAGATTGGTTTAGATGGCATAACCTTATTAGTTTATTGATATGGTATCTTTTTCAATAGTACAAGATTCAAAGATAACATAATTTATAATTATGAAGAATTTGCCACAATTAATATTTTAAAGATGGAGTTAACCTTTGAATTCTTCGTAACCGTTTAATCTAGGAAAATTAATTTCTTTTAAATTATTAATATCAGATAATTCTATATCAAATTTACAATTTACAGTATTTTTAGGATTAGCTATTTCATATACTTCACTTTCAACAAACAAACTAACAATTTTATTTTCTTTAGAGATTACATATGAGAATGATAAGTTCGAAAATGCTCGTAATTTTTTCAATTCATTTATTTTCTTTTTAGCATTATCAATTTCTTTACTAGATGTTAAAATCTCAGTATAATATCCTAATAACATTTCAGCGCCATCATATACTTTATTCTTGTCAAAAACGAATTTAACTATTCTGTTGCCATTGTCTGTAGTTCTAATTGAAGCTTCACTTAATGTACTCTTAAATTTTTGGATATCTTCATCACTTATTGGTTTCTTAGCAGTTTTATCTACTGTTTCTTCCTTTTCTTCGCTTTCAGATCTACGCACCTTCAATTTTTTGTTTGAATCAATATAAATATAATCGCCCGTAATATAGAGTCTAAAATTCATTAGGTCAAATGAACGATCCACTGTAGTACTACCATTCGTGTCAAATTTAAGCGTTGCCTCTCTTTTATGAGGATACTTATCATCATTAATTATATCAGCATCAATATTATGATTAAAAGTAAAATATTCCCCATCTTGAACAGTACTAACAGCTAACATTGCATCTGCTGAAAAAGACTTATAATCATCTTTACCAAGCATAGAAACTTCTTTTAAGGTAGCTAATGCATCATCATCAATTTTAGATTTATTACACCCACCTAACGAAAATAAAACGATAAAACTTAAAACAAGTATACTTATTTTTTTCATATTCTTTCTCCTTATTCTCCACATATGAACCTTATTATTTTAACATACTATAATGTTAATTGATACACACTAATAATTTTGCACTATAAATTAAACAATAAATATCTATAATAATTTATTTTGTTAGTATTCTATTTAAATAAAATAATAAAAACCTCAGTAAATACCTAAATGTAAGGTTTACTAAGGTTTTAATAATTCATTTGTAAAGATATTGAACAGTTATTAACTATTCACATTCGCTAAAATTTCAATTAACTTATAATCAATAAATGATTATACTGCAGTTGGAACTTTAGGTGCTTTACTTTCTTTAAAATCTTTAAAATCAGGGAATTCTACTTCTTTTAAACTATTTAGGTTAGATACTTTAATATCTAATTTTATAGTAGAAGTATTTTTAGGATTAGCTTTTTCAGCTGTTTTACAGTCTAAGTTTAAACTAACAAATGCATTATCTTTAGTAATTTCATATGATAATATTATGCTTTCAAATGTTGTTGTTTCTTTTAACTCATCCCATTCCTTTTTAGTTTCAGCCATTTTTTGTTTAACTAATGGGTCTTCAGATCCTTCTCCTAATATCTTTTCCATACCTTCAAAAAGTTTTTCATTGTCAAAAACAAATTTAACTTTTTTATTACCGTTTTCTGTTGTTTCAATTGAAGCCTCAGATAATAATTCCTTGAATTTTTCTATTTGTTCATCAGTCATTGGTTTCACAGGTGATTTAGCTTCAGTATCTTGTTTAGCTACTAGTCCATCCATAGACATCTTCATTTTTTGACCAAGCATATCCATATACATGTTGTTATCCTTAATATAAATAGCCATTTTCATTAACTTAGTTTGTTCTTCTGTAAGCTCAGCTCCACCTAATTTTAAATTAATTGCTGCTTGAATTTTTTTAAAATCTTTTTGATCATTTATAATATCAGCATCAAAAATTATATTAGCATTTTGAGCTTCTCCATCTTGAACGTTATCCACGTCTAATTTAGCATCAATTGATATTGACTTATAAGTCTCAACTCCAGCAGATGAAATATCCTTTAATGTTGCTAATGCATCATCATCAATTTTAGATTTTTTACATCCTCCCAATGAAAATAGCATTATAAAACTTAATAATAAAACACTTAATTTTTTCATATATTTTCTCCTTGTTCTCCTCTTTTGAACACCTTTATTTTATCATATTATAATTTTAATGCTACCTAATTAATATAAAAAGGCACCCAATTGTAAATATAAAGCCTTACTTATACAATTATAAATTGTATTACTATACTATATTTTGTATAATATTAATAAGAAAGCAGGTACTCATATGTTAAGAATAGGCCAATCAACAGATATACATGCACTAGAAGAAGGTTTACCTTTAATTATAGGAGGAGTTAACATCCCATATAAAAAAGGATTTGTTGCTCATAGTGATGGTGATGTTCTAATACATGCTATATGTGAAAGTATATTAGGAGCACTAGCTCTAGGTGATCTTGGTAAACACTTCCCAGACACGAGTGAAGAGTTTACCAATATTAATAGTATGATATTATTAGAAAGAGTATATAGTTTAATGACACAAGAAGGATATCAGATAAATAATTTAGATGCTCTTATAATAATAGAGGAGCCAAAAATGGCTCCTCATATAGATAAGATGCGTTCAAATATTGCTAGCACCTTACATACACCTATAACAAACATAAGTATTAAAGCAACCTGTAATGAAAAGCTAGGCTATATTGGACGCAGCGAAGGAGCCATGGCTCAGTGCATAGTACTTCTAACTAATCTATAATTTTTATATTAGCACTGTTGCGCGCAGTATCTAGTAATTCCATTACTGATATACTGTGCGCTTTTAAATTATTATATTCAACCATATCATTAGAATTAATAATACTTAAGAAATCTAAAAGTTCATAATATAAAGGATTAGAATTCAATTGAACATTCTTAATCACTTCACCATCACAATTAATAAGTCTATAAGAAACACAACGAGAAGACTCTTCATTAACATATATACTACCCAATTCACCTTGAATATTAACAAAATTATCAGACTTAGAATCCTTAGCACCAATACAACAAGCTTTAAAAGAACCATAATCTAACATTAAAATACCTGAAGTATCAACACCATTAAAACCTAAATTAGGATAATAACATAAACTATTAGGAACACTAAATAACCCAATAATGAAATGTAAATTATAAATATTAATATCCATTAAAGAACCACCACTATGCTCTAAAGTAAATACATTAGACAACTCACCATTTAAATACTTATCATACCTAGAACTATACTGAGAGAAATTAGCATTAATAATTCTTATACAACCAATAGAATTTAAATCTTTTATAATACTCTTATAATTAGGTAAATGAACAGTAGTAATAGCTTCAAATATAAAAACATTATGTTCTTCAGCAATCCTATATAATTCAATAACCTGTTTTAAATTACTACAAAAAGGCTTTTCACATATAACATGCTTATCATTTAATAAAGCCTCTTTAGCTTGTATATAATGTAAATCATTACAACTAGCAACATAAACTATATCTATATCACTATCACTTAACATAAGCTTTAAATCAGTATAGGTTTGTTTAATATTAAATTTATTAGCAAACTCTATAGCAGTATTAGTATTACGAGAATAAACTGTAGATACATTTAGATCTTTAATATCTAAAGTAGCATTTATAAATCTTTCAACTATAAAATTAGTACCTATTGTAGCTATATTCATTTAAATCACCTCTAACTATATTATAACTAAGTTAATACTTTAATGATATAAGTAAATATTATATTTCTTATTATATGTAACTAAAGAAGTTATAAAATATTACAATGGAATAATTCTTATAATATTTAAACAAATTATTAAGTTGCTGCTATTAATTATTTTAATTAAGTATTATAATAATATTGACATTCAAGTAAGAAATAAATTAATTCAAGAAAGGAGGTAATTAAAGATGAATAAATATATAGAACTTAAACTTAAAAAAGCACATTTAATTATAATTGTTATTATCATTATTGCTATTGGTAGTTTTATTGGTTATTATCACTGGTGTTCTAATAATCCAAATATCAAAATTTCTATTAATTATGGTGCTACTAATAAAGAGAGTACGAAAATGGAAGCACCTCATATAGTTATTACAAAGAATAGTATTGCTGAGCCTTCAGCAAAAGTTCAATTATATGTTGGTAACATTATTACTCAACATGAATTACTATGTGATTATATAAACAAAACATATAAATCTGCTGATATTAAATTAGATATTGAGTCTAATGATAATAAACTAATTCTTAAATATCATGGAACAGTAGTTGATTCTGAAAATAAAACTATTGAATACAAGAATGACATTGATTGTGATTTCACATATGATGCTAAGATAGAGCATAAATAGAGCACAAGAATGCAAGATTGTAAGTAGATATTATTTCTTTTATGAATGTAAAGTACCTCTTACTATATTATAGAATAACTTAATGTTATAATAGGATTAAATAAAATATAAACTTATATAGAAGTGGAGGTACTACAATGATAAATAATTTAAAAGAAAGTAAAGTATTAAGAGATCCTATACATGGTTATATACATATAGATTTAGCCATAATATGGGATTTAATAAATACTTCTGAATTACAAAGATTAAGAAGAATACATCAACTAGGTGGAAACTACCAAGTATATCATACTGCTGAACATTCTAGATTTGCTCATAGTTTAGGTGTATATGAAATTATAAGAAGAATGGTATATGAAAATGAACAACTAAATAATATATTAAATGAATATGAAAAGACTATTATAATGATTGCTGGTTTATTGCATGATATAGGACATGGTCCTTTTTCACATGCATTTGAAAGTGTAGTCAATGAATCACATGAAGTATATACTATTAAGATTATAGAGGGTAATACTAATATTAATAGGGTATTAAATGATTTTGATAGTAGATGTGTTAAAGATGTGGTAGATATATTGTTATATAGGTATAGTAATCCATTACTTAATCAAATATTAAGTGGTCAATTAGATGCTGATAGAATGGATTACTTATTAAGAGATGCATATTTTACAGGTACTACTTATGGTAATTTTGATTTAGAAAGAGTATTAAGAACTATGAGAGTTAAAGATGATAAGCTTGTTGTTAAAATGAGTGGTATACATACGGTAGAAGATTATATTATGGCTAGATATCATATGTATTGGCAAGTTTATTATCATCCAATAGCACGTAGTTATGAAGGAATGCTTATGATGTTATTTAAAAGAATGAAAGATGTATATATGGTTAATCCTATAATGTTTAATGATGCTAAGATGTTTATTCCTTTTATAAATAATAAAGATATTAGTGTTGAAGATTATTTAAGAATGGATGAGGCTGCCATTTTATATGGTTTAAATATCTTATGTGATAGTAGTGATAAAATTTTAAGTGACATAAGTAATAGATTATTAAATAGAAGATTATTTAAGTATATTAATGTTGATAATGAAGATGAGGTATTGGCTATAAAAGATAAGGTTGTAAAGCTTGGTTATGATCCTAACTATTATTTATATAGAGATCATCGTAATCAAAGACCTTATCAACCTTATGATAGTGAACAGGGTCATAACATTTGGATATTAGAAGATAATAGTATTATTGAGTTATCTAAGATCAGTGTAATAGTAAGAGCTATTACTTCTGCTAAAATGAAAGAAGAAAATAAATTGTTCTTTCCTATAGATTAGGCTAATTGCACCTGTATTTTTGCTTGTATTGTTTATTTGTATTGAGTTTATGGTAAGGGATTTCAAAAATTTGTTAAAGTACTTGCATTAAGTCCTACTTTTGAGTAAAATATAAAGGTACTAGTCGTGAGTAATCGACGAAGAAAGGTGACATTATGAATATATTATTAGTTTGTTCTGCTGGAATGTCTACATCTATGTTAGTAACTAAGATGCAAGCTGCAGCTGAAAAAAGAGGAATTGAAGCAAAAATTTGGGCTGTTGGAGATGCTGAATCAGCAGCTAATATCCCTAATGCAGATGTTGTATTATTAGGGCCTCAAGTTAGATTCTTATTAGGTAAGACTCAAGCTGCTGCTGGAGACAAACCTGTTCGTGTAATAGATATGCTATTATATGGAACTATGAATGGAGATAAAGTTTTAGATTCTGCAATTGCAGCAATAGAAGAGGGGAAAAAATAATGGAAGGTTTAGAGTTAACTTGTTTTGAAATTATATCTGCAGTAGGAACTGCTAGATCATTGTATATTGAAGCAATTCAAGAAGCAAAAAATAAAAATTATGATAAAGCTGAAGAATTAATGAATGAAGGTTCTCAAACTTTCTTAACTGGTCATCACGCACATGCTAAATTAATTCAACAAGAAGCAGCTGGTAACCCAACTGCTCCAACATTATTATTATTACATGCAGAAGATCAATTAATGAGCGCTGAAGGATTCAAAATCATCGCTAATGAATTTATTGACTTATACAAAAAAATCAACGGATAGTTGATTTTTTTTCTAAAGATATCAAGGTAGAGATAAATAGAGGGTATAACATGGCAAAAAAATATAACGAAGTAACAGATTCAATGAGAAAAGCTAGAAGGAAAAAGAATGGCAGTACAAAAATAAGATTAGTAAAAGGCGAGAAGGTATCATATAAAGATAAGGATAATACATTATCTTACTTCATCACAGCTATACTAATCGCTATATTCGCAGCCTTCCAAATCCAAAAGAGTATGATGATTGGAGCACTTCTATTCGCATGCTCAATTGCTTTTGTAGCAATCGCAGCTTATGAAACATACAAAAAGAAAAAACAAAGTAAATAAAAATCAGCTATCATGCTGATTTTTTATTTACTCAATGGCAAGTTAACAACAACCTTAAATAGATCACCATCACTAGTAAGTGAAAGAGTGCCACCCTGTAATTCAATAAAACTCTTAACAATAGCAAGACCTAAACCAGAACCAGTCGAAGATCTCGATTTATCAGCCCTAGTAAAACGATTAGAAAGAGTAGAAGGATCAAAATCTATTTCGTACCTACTAATGTTTTTAAATTCTAAGGTAATAAAATTGTTATCATTAGTAAGTACGATATATAGTCTAGTGTTATCTAAAGAGTATTTGATAGCATTATCTATTATATTACTAAAGATACGATAAGTTTTATTAGGATCTAAATTACACAAACTCTTATCAGTTTTATTAATTGTTATTACCTTAAGTTTATTCTTCTTTAATTTATCATCTAATTCAAATATTGTTTGTTCTAATAATGCAGCAATATCTAAATCTATTAGTTCAAGTATTATATTACCACTACTAGCTTTACTAATTTCAAATAGATCATCTATAAGATTCTTTAATCTAATATTACTATTCTTTAAGTTCTTTAAATATTCTTTTTGTTCATCATCTAACTTAGTATTATCTAACAAATCCGTGTAATTTATTATACTAGTAAGTGGTGTTTTTAAATCATGAGATACATTAGATATAAGTTCTGTCTTCATTTGACTAGCTTTAATCTCTTCTTTTATAGCTATCTCTAATCCTTGTTTAATTAATCTTAAATTATCTCTACACTCATTAAAGATTCCTAAGTTATCTTTATTAACGCTTAGTATTTCGCCATTAGCGATTAGAGTAGTAAGTTTAAGTAATCTACTATAATTTATACTAATATAAACTATAATAACTATAGTTAATAATATAATAATAAATAATATAATTATACTACCTGTTATGGCAGTTAATAATATTAATATAACATATAATATAGCTACTAAACTTAGTTTAATAATATTAAATAATGTATTACTATTTAATCTTAATTTCTTTTCTATAAGTTTAAATATATCTATAGTTTTATCATCTTTAAATAAAGTATGATTCTTTATATCTTTAATTAATAAACTATATAATACGATACAACTTAATAAGTATATAACATATATAATATATATAAAACTATAAATAGTATTAAATAAATATAGTTTAGTAATAACTATAGTTAGTATAAAGTTTAATGGGATTGTTGCAACCAATATTGATTTATATTTAGATATAGTATTATATATATTATTAATATATATATGTTTATCTAAATATAAATAGAGTATAAATAATATAAGAATAATTGATATTACTAGTAATGATATATTATTAGAAGATGTTCTTAAATCTATATTAGCATCATAATATAGTGTATTACTAGAAGTTATATCATTTAAAGATAGTTCTAATTTAGCATTCTTTATTTTGTTTCTTTTAAAGTATTGTTCTTTAGCATTAAAGTAGTTATCATATTGTTTAGTAAATTTATCTTTATTATAGTTTGTGTCTAGTACACTCATTGTTCCATCTTTATCAAAGTTTAATACTATATAAAATTTATCACTAGTTTTATTAATTGGTCCATTAGTATAAGTATTTGTATCATTATATATTTTAATATTAAGTAGAGTTTCTTCTAAGACTTTTGTTATATTACTATTATAGTTTAATATTTGTTCTTTCTCATCATTACCATAGAATGGTTTATTAAAAGATAGATTATGAGTAGTATAACCATTATCTAAAGATACAGATAATTGGTCATAACTTTCTGGCCCATAAGTATTATCATATCTTGTATTAACGATAGATACATAAGGTGTAATACTAGGATTAGTTAAAGCATCTAAAGCATATTTAGCAGAATCTATTCTAGCTATTACTTCAGTATATATAAATTTTTCACTATTAGTATAATCTATATTAGGTTTAGATATAGGTAAACTATTAATAATAATAGTAGCTATAATAGCAGTAATAGTAATAATTATAGGTAGTTTATATCTTTTCATTACTGTACCTCTATTTTATAGCCTAAACCCCAAACTACTTTTATATAACGTGGGTTTTTAGAATCTATTTCTATTTTTTCTCTAATGTTTCTTATATGAACCATAATAGTTTCAGAATTAACTGCTTTTTCATTCCAGATTATTTCATAAATTTGATCAGTACTATAAACATGACCTGGGTTCTTCATAAACAGTTCTAACATACGGAGTTCAGTAGCAGTAAGCTTAACTAGCTTACCATCAACTCTGAACTCCTTAGTATCTATATTAAGCTCTAAACCACCTATTTGGATTAAATTAACAAGAGATTCTTTCTTATCAGCTAAATCAATAAATCTTTCATAACGTCTAATTTGAGAATTAACTCTAGCAACCAATTCCATAGGAACAAAAGGCTTAGTAATATAATCATCAGCACCAATATTTAAACCAGTAATCTTATCAATATCTTCACTCTTAGCAGATAACAATATTATAGGAACATCTAAAGTTTCTCTAACCTTTAAAGTAAAAGTAATACCATCCATAATAGGCATCATAATATCACTAATAATTAAAGCTACATCAATACTATTTAATAACTTTAAAGCTTCTATTCCATTACTAGCAATATATACTTTATAATTAGATCTCTCTAAATATATTTCTATAGATTTAGCTATCTGGATATCATCCTCAACTACTAAAATATTATACTTCATCTTTATCAACTTCTTTCTTTAATATTATACATTATGTACAATATTAATAAAGAAAGAAGTGCACTAATTCTTAATATTTTCTTAAGATTCTTTTATATACCAATATTTACTACCATTAGTAGACTCTTTACCACTAATAGGATCTACAATTTTTTCTATAATATTAGGAGTCATCTCATACCAGTAACTCTCTTTATCCTTATATAACTTATTAAATACATCCTTAAATATAAGTTTATCAATACTATAATACTTCTTTTCTAAATTTCTATTATCATCATAACCATCCCATATTACTACAGTATATTCTGGATTATAACCAGCTATTAAAGAATCAACATCACTAGTACCTGATTTAACAGCTACTTTAGCTTTAGGACTATAACCTAATAAAGTAGGATTAGCATTACTAGTATTCTTTATATCATAAGTACTAGTTAACATACTACTTAAAACTAAAGTTTCATCTTGTTCAAGTAATCTTGATGTTTTAGTATTTCTTTCATAAATAGTCTTATCTTCTTGAATTATATTCTTTATAAAACTAGGTTTAATATATAAACCTTCACTAGCAAAAGTATTATAAATAGAAGATAAATCATATATAGACATATTAACACTACCTAAAGCTAAACTAGGAACTTCTTGAGTATTACTAATTTTAAAGTCTTTTAAAGCATTATTTAATGTATCAAATCCTAAGAAGAAATGCATTTTAACAGCATAAACATTATCAGATAAACTTATAGCATTAATCATAGATATATCTTTATAAGGATATGAATCATTATAGTTACTTACACTATAAGATAGATTATTACCATATTTAAAAGTAGTAGGTTCACTTAAAAAGACTGAACTTGGATTAAAGCCTTGTAATAAACTACAATAATATAATAGTGGTTTAATAGTACTAGCTACTTGGCGTTTAGAATTAGTTGCTCTATTGTATTGTGATATAGTATAGTCTTTACCTCCATTAATTGCTAATATATTACCTGTATATGGTTGTACTATAATTCCTGCTGTTTCTAGTTCTTCATTAATTTTAATATGTTCAGTTATACTTGTAGATAGTATTTCTTGTACTTCTGGATTATAATAAGTATATATTTTTATATTAGTTGTATCTATATTTAGGGTTCTTAATTCTGCTATAGTTGATTCTATATAGTATTCTGCACTTGTGTTGTTTGTATGATCTTTATTATATATATATTTATATTCTTTAGATTTATTATATGCTTGGTCGTTTATTAGGTTGTTTTCATGCATTATATTTAGGACTAGGTTTGTTCTTTTAATAGCATTGGTTTCATTAATGTAGGGGCTATAGAGTGCAGGCCCATTTGGGATGGCTATTAGCATAGCTGTTTCATTTATATCTAGGTCTTTTAGTTCTTTATTGAAGAAGTATTTGGCTGCTGAAGTTATGCCGTATATATTATGTCCATAGTATAGTGTATTTAAATATCCTTCTAGTATTTCTTCTTTAGAGTATTGCATTTCTAATGCACTTGCATAATACATTTCTTCTAGTTTTCTTGATATTGTTTGTTCATTTGTTAGGAATAGATTTTTTGCGTACTGTTGAGTGATACTGCTTCCGCCTTCTATTATTTGGCCGTGTTTGATATTGTTTATCATAGCTTTAGTGATGCGTAGAGGGTCAAATCCAAAGTGCATATTAAAACGTTTATCTTCTACTTCGATTGTTGTTTTGATTATTAGTTGGGGTATGTCATTATAGTTGGTCCAGTTCATATTCTTTTTAAAGTTACTTTCATATATAATATTATTATTTATATCATATATAGTTATATTTTCTTTCTTTTCATCTAATTTAAGGGGGGTGAACCAGGCAGCGATATATAATAATAAAATACCTGTGATACTCACTAGGAAGATAAGAAGTAATAGCTTTAGTACTTTATTCATCTGTTTCACCTCCATAGTATATTGTTGACAATAATATAAATTTATATTCACTTATTTATATTTCTTTCATATTAAATAGTAGGGGGTGTTTTATGAAGCAATATCAAACTAGTATAACTAATGGTATTTCTAATGTGTTATTTCCGATGGAAATAACTCGTATTAGTCAGGTTGATAATGTTGGTTCTCATTTAGGTAGTTTTGCTTTAGATTTATCTGGTAGTGATGGTGGTAAGAGTTTAATTTATGCTCCTTGTGATGTAGTATGTGTTGCTATTGATCCTAAGAATGGTAATGCTGTTTGGTGGCAATCTATATCTAAAGTACGCTTTGCTAACGGCATTATAGACTACTTAACCCTGCTAATTATCCATGACGACTCCTTATCCGGTATACATACCGGAATTAGCTATAAACAAGGTACTCAAATAGCTCAGGAAGGTTCTAGTGGTAACGCTACGGGGAATCATATTCATATTGAATTTGCTCGTGGCAAATTCAATTCAATGTATGTGTTGAATCGTTATGGTGTTTATATGTTAAATGGTAATATGCTTATTAGTGATGTTTGTTTTATAGATGGTACTAAACTATTGAATGATATTAATTATAATTGGAAGTATGTACCATCTATAATTAACAATAAGATTAGTATAGGTGATAAATTCAGTATAGCTGGTATCTTTCTAGTTCAACAAGTACTTGTTGAACTAGATAGTATATGGAATAAAGAACTTACAGGTGATGGTGGAAACTCAATCCCTGCTGGTCCTTGTATTAAGTGTGATAAATATGGTAATAGACTATCTAACCAAGTATTTAAACTTAATGATTACTTCTATATTCCTGGTATCTTTATATCTATAGGTTATGATCTTAAAACTGATGCTACTAAATTTATTATAGCTAATAAAACTATATGGGTCTATAA
This sequence comes from Erysipelotrichaceae bacterium, assembly GCA_036639955.1. Lineage (GTDB taxonomy): Bacteria > Bacillota_I > Bacilli_A > Erysipelotrichales > Erysipelotrichaceae > JAVWHP01. Next base: position 53,387 of record JAVWHP010000007.1, on the reverse strand, counting down.
TAAAGTATTGACAAAAAATTAGTGATATTACTACAACTTAAAAGAGAAATAGCTTTATGCTATTTCTCTTTATTGTTGTTGTTAATTATATTCACTTAATATAACTTTATTATTTTTTAATGAGGATTGGACATCTATTACACGTTGATTTGAGCTGCCCTTAAATCTTAGATAGGGATCTCTTAATTCTTCTATAAATTTACCATCTACTAAGATATCAAGTTCTTTAAGTAACTTGTTGCGACGTGGGTCTGTAATTAGATCTTCGTAGAGGAATCCTGTATAGGCCCATATATTCATATTCATTTCTATAGCTGCTGCTACAATAGGTAATAGAGCATCCGGTTGCATGAATGGTTCTCCTCCAGAGAGAGTTAGACCAGTTTGTAGATGAGTGTCTTTAATTTCTTTTACTACAGTGGCTACATCTACTAGTTCTCCACCTTGCATATCATGAGTTAAAGGATTATGACAATTAGGACAGTTATGTGGACAACCTTGTGTCCATACTACACATCTTAATCCGACACCATCTACAATACTATCTATGGTTAATGGGCCAGATAATCTAATCTTTAATTCCATGTTTAACACGATCATTTACTTCTGCTGTTTTAGCATTATTGAAACGATCTACTGTTCCTACTAGGTATCCAGTAATTCTTCTTATCTTTTCGAATCTTACTGCTCCTTCTTCTTCATTACGTCCACAATTAGGGCATACACTACCTTCTATAACTCCACTAAAGCCACATACAGGGTCTCTATCTAAAGGATGGTTAATACTTCCATAACCTATTCCTTCTTCTTTCATACAACGTACAATAGCTTCAAAAGCATCTAAATTCTTTTCAGGATCTCCAGCTACTTCAACATAACTAATATGACCAGCATTAGTAAAGTTATGATAAGGTGCTTCTTTTCTAATCTTATTAAAAGCTGATATATTATAGTATACAGGAACATGGAAACTATTAGTATAGTATTCACGATCAGTAACTCCTGGAACTACACCAAATACTTTCTTATCTATTCTTGTAAATCTTCCAGATAATCCTTCAGCAGGAGTAGCTATTAAAGAAAAATTCAATTTATACTTAGTTGTATAATCATCCATTTTTTCTCTCATATGTCCTATTATCTTCATTCCTAAAGCTTGAGCTTCATCACTTTCTCCATGATGTTCTCCTATCAATGCTTTTAAACACTCTGCTAATCCTATAAATCCAACTGTTAAAGTACCTTGTTTAATTATTTCTTCTAAAGTATCTTCCCAATCTAAATTTTCAGATCCTTTCCAAACTCCTTGTCCCATCAAGAATGGAAAATTCTTAACCTTCTTTGATCCTTGGATTGCCATTCTTTCTAATAATTGAGCAGCAACAGCATCAATCTTTTCATCTAATTCTTTGAAGAATCCTACTTCATCATATTTACCATGTAATGCTTTACCATGTTTTAATCCTATTCTTGGTAAATTTATACTTGTAAATGATAAGTTTCCTCTACCATCGACTACTTCTTCTCCACAAACATTTCCTACTACTCTTGTTCTACATCCCATATAAGTAGCTTCTGTTTCTGGTCTTCCTTCTTTATAGTATTCTAAATTAAATGGAGCATCTATAAAACTAAAATTAGGAAATAATCTTTTAGCACTTACTCTACATGCTAATTTAAATAGATCATAGTTAGGATCTAACTTATTATAATTTATTCCTTCTTTTACTTTAAATATTAGTATTGGAAATATTGGTGTTTCTCCATTTCCTAATCCTGCTTCTTGTGCTAGCATTAAATTCTTACTTAGCATTCTTCCTTCTGCACTTGTATCTGTTCCAAAGTTTATACTTGAGAATGGTACTTGTGCTCCTGCTCTTGAGTGCATTGTATTTAAATTGTGTATAAATGCTTCCATCGCTTGGAATGTTGCTTTATTTGTTTCTTTAAATGTTTCTTTATATGCAAATGCTAATACTTTTTCTATATCACTATCATTCAATTTGTAGTCAGATTTTAGCATTCCTACTAGAGCTTCTAGATACTTTTCATCCATTTCTAGTTTAGGGTCACTATTTAATGTTTTTTCTAGTGTTTCTAGTTTTTCTTTTGCATTTACTTCTAGTCCTACCATCATTTCTAGTGCTTTATTTACATTGCTTTTATAGAATTTCTTATATGTTTTTGCTACTCCTGGTGCCATATAGTAATCGAATGCTGGTACACTTTGTCCACCGTGTTGATCGTTTTGATCACTTTGTATTGCTATTGCTGCTAGTGCTGCATAGCTTGATATATCCTGTGGCTCTCTTAGATGTCCATGTCCTGTTGAAAACCCACCTTTAAATAGATTTTCTAAATTTATTTGACAGCATGTTAGTGTTCCCATATTCATAAAGTCCATATCATGTATATGTATATCTCCATTTTCATGTAGTCTTGCGTGTTCTGGGTTCATCATTTGTGATAAACAGAATTCTCTTGATACTGCACTTCCGTATTGTAGCATTGTTCCCATTGCTGTATTTCCATCTATATTAGCATTTTCTCTTTTAATGTCTGCATCATTTGCGTCACTAAAAGTAATTTCTTCTATATTCTTCATTAATCTTGTTTTCATATTACGGATCTTATTTCTTTCCGCTCTATATAAAATATATGCTTCACTTGTTTTAGCGTGTCCACTTTCAATTAGTATTTTAACTACTGCATCTTGTACTTCTTCTACGCTTGGTACTTCTTCACTATACTTCTTATTAAGTGCTCCAACAACTTTTGAAGTTAGTGTTTCAGCTACATTGTAATCTGCGTTTCCTCCTTCTCTTGCTGCTACTGTACTTGCTGCTAAATAAATAGCTCTTGTGATTTTTTCAGGTATAAAAGATATTTCTCTTCCATCCCTTTTTTTAATAACTGTTATCATACGTATCCTCCTCGATATCTCAAATCTTCCATTTTTTATTAAGTTTGTATTCATATTAATAATTACATACTCATTGTATAATTAATTATACACCATTTACCATTCATTTGACTGTGAAAATTATGAAAATTACAAATATATCTTTCATAAAGTTTTCCTACCATTTCTTTAATTTTTGTGTATATCCTAATATTTAAGTCTTTTTAGCTATTCTCAAAATTAAAGGATAGCACATTACTGTGCCATCCTTTAATTTATAACTATCTTAAAACTACTTAATTTATTACAATCTTATAAATTGTTCTACATCAACTACAAATATAGTTGCTCCACCTACTTGTACTTCTATTGGAAATGATGCATATCTTCCAATATCATAACTAGCAGTCGATGGTACTACTTCACTTCTTCTTCTTGAATATTCACCTATTACATCAATTGCTTTTTCAACTTTATCATCTTCTGTTCCAACTATTAAAGTAGTATTCCCTGCTCTTAGGAATCCACCTGTTGTAGCAAGTCTTGTAACTGAAAAATTTTCTTTTGTTAATGCTGATGATACAGCAGGACTGTCATCATTCGACATAATAGCTACGATTAATTTCATATTATCTCTCCTTATATTTATTCTAATAACATTCTATCACTTATCATTTACTATTTCAAGAAACTAATGCTTATAGTATCTTAAACATTAAATCTAAAGTTTAGAATATCTCCATCTTGAACTATATAATCTTTTCCTTCAGATCTCAATTTACCTGCTTCTTTTACTGCTAATTCTGTACAGTATTTATCTATATCATCAAATGAGAATGCTTCAGCTCTAATAAAACCTCTTTGGAAATCAGTATGTATTATTCCTGCACATTGTGGTGCATTCATTCCATCTTTAAATGTCCATGCTCTTACTTCTTCTACTCCTACAGTAAAATATGTTTTTAGATTTAATAAACTATAAGCAGCTCTAATAACTTTATCTAGTCCACTTTCATTAATACCTAAGTCTTGTAAGAATACATCTTTTTCTTCTTTATCTAATTCTGATAATTCTTCTTCTATTTTAGCACTTATAGCTACTACATCATTACCTTCTTTTTCTGCATATTCTTTAACTATCTTATAGTATTCATTACTATCAGGATCACTTATTTGTTCTTCTGACATATTAGCTACATATATCATTGGTTTAATAGTTAAAAGGCTATAGCCTTTTACTACTTCTAATGCTTCTTTTTCAAATTCTAATGTTCTTGCTGCATTTCCAGCCTCTAAAGTTTCTTTAAGTTGGTTTAATACTGCTACTTCTACTTTAGAAGCTGGATCTCTAGTTGCGGCTTTTTTAGATACTTTATTTAATCTAGTTAATACACTTTGTAGATCTGCTAATACTAGTTCTAAGTTTATTATTTCAATATCTCTAATTGGATCTACACTACCTTCTACATGTGTAATATCATTATCATCAAAACATCTTACTACATGACAAATAGCATCAGTTAATCTAATATTAGATAAGAATTGGTTACCAAGTCCTTCTCCTTTACTAGCTCCTTTTACTAATCCTGCTATATCAGTAAATTCAAAAGTAGTATGTACTGTTCTTTTAGGACTAAATAATTCTATTAAACGATCTATTCTACTATCTGGTACTTCTACTACTCCTACATTAGGTTGAATAGTAGCAAATGGGTAATTAGCTGCTTCTACCTGTGATTTAGTTATTGCATTAAATAGAGTTGATTTCCCTACATTTGGTAATCCTACAATTCCTGCTGTTAATGACATATATGTTCCTCTTTCTTCCTATTCTATAGGTGCTTTTTCAATAATCTTCTTTAATCTTTTTTCAAACTCAGTTCTAGGAAATAACACACTAGTTCCACAACCTAAACACTTAACTCTAATATCAGCACCCATTCTAATTATCTTCCAATATTTAGATTTATGACATGGATGTTCCTTCTTCATCTCTACTATATCATTTAAGTTATATTCCATTGTTACCTCCTATTTAATATTCTCCTTATAAGCTTGCATTGTATTTTCTAATAACATAGCTCTAGTCATTAATCCTACACCCTTAGGTACTGGAGTAATATATTTAACTTTATCTATAACAGAATCAAAGTCAACATCTCCAACTAACTTACCATCATCACCACGATTAATACCTACATCTATTATTATAGCACCTTTTTTAACCCAATTTTCTTTAATCAACTTAGGTTTACCAATAGCAGCTATTAAGATATCAGCCTTACTACAAATCTCTTCTATATTCTTAGTTTTAGAATGTACTGTAGTAACAGTAGCATTCTTCCTCAATAATAATTGTCCAGCAGGTTTACCCACTATATTACTTCTACCAATAACTACAGCATTTAAACCACTTAAATCATTATAACCAACAGACTCTAACATTCTCATACAACCAAAAGGAGTACAAGGTAAATAAGTAGGTTCATTAATCATCATCTTACCAACATTTAAAGGATGAAAACCATCTACATCCTTATTAGGATCTATAGCAAACAATATCTTTTTAGCATCTATATGTTTAGGTAAAGGTAATTGAACCAATAAACCATCAACAGAACTATCATCATTATAACCCTTAACAAACTTTAATAACTCTTCTTCCTCTATATTATTATCTAATCTTAATAAAGTAGACTTAAACCCTACACTAACACAATCCTTTTCCTTACCATTAACATAAGCACTACTAGCAGGATTACTACCAACCTGAATAACAACTAAATGAGGAGCTCTAAAACCCTTATCAGTATAACTTATAACATCTAATCTTAGCTTATCCTTTATATCTTTAGCTAAAATATTACCATATATAATCTTATCTTCATTCATATAATCTCTCCTTAATTCTATTTACTTGTTTATTATACCTTAGCTTTAACTTCTTTTAAAGAACTATCTTTATAAACTATAAATAAAAGAATTTCAATTTAACCTAATATTTGGTATACTTTTATATAAAGGAAGTGTATATAATGGATAAACATCTAATAAACATAAAGAATAGTAAAAGAATAGTTATAAAAGTAGGTTCTACTACATTAACTCATAGTACAGGAAAACTAAATTTAAGAAAACTAGATAAACTAGCTATGATATTAAGTGATCTATCAAATGAAGGTAGAGAAATAATACTAGTATCTAGTGGAGCAGTAGCAGCAGGTATTTCTAAATTAGGATTAAATCATAAACCTAAAACAATAAAAGAAAAACAAGCTATAGCATCTGTAGGACAATGTGAACTAATGTATATATATGATAAGTTCTTTGATCAATATGCTCAAAAGATATCACAAATACTATTAACTAAATCTATTACACAAGATGAACTATTAAAAGAAAACGTAGTTAATACATTTGAAACACTATTTAATTATAATGTAATACCTATTATAAATGAAAATGATAGTATAGCAGTAGATGAAATAGTCTATGGAGATAATGATACCTTATCAGCAGTTACTGCTGCACTTATAAATGCTGATCTCTTAATAATCCTTTCTGATATAGATGGTTTATATGATGATAATCCTAATACTAATGCTAATGCTAAACTAATACCTTTAGTTAAAGAGATAACTAAAGATATAGAAGACTTTGCTAAAGATACTAGTAGTAGTTTAGGTACTGGTGGTATGAATACTAAATTAGTAGCTGGTAAGATAGCTAATGATGCTAAATGTGATATGATTATAGCTAATGGTGAGAATCCAGAAATAATATATGATATATTAGAAGGTAAACGTGTAGGTACACTTTTCCTTGGAAAGGATTAATTATGAATGAATTAGAATTAAAAGGTAGTAATGCTAAAAAAGCTAGTTATAGTTTAATGAATATGTCTACTTCTAAAAAGAATGAAATATTAAAGGAGATTGGTATAGCTTTAAGAAATAATTCTTCTATAATAATTGAAGCTAATAAGATTGATATAGCTAATGCTATTAAGAACAATTTATCTATAGGTATTATAGATAGATTAACTTTAAATGTAGATAGAATAGAAGCTATAGCTATAGGTGTAGATAAACTTATTCAGATTGAAGATCCTATTGGTAGTGTTATTAAGATGTCGAAAAGACCTAATGGTTTAACTATAGGACAGAAAAGAGTACCTTTAGGAGTAGTAGGAATGATATATGAAGCTCGTCCTAATGTATCTGTAGATGCTGCTGCTTTATGTATTAAGTCTGGTAATGCTGTAATGTTAAGAGGTAGTAAGACTGCTATAAACTCTAATATAGCTTTAGTTAATATAATGAAAGAAGCTTTAAATAAAGTTGGTGTTTCTACTGGTTGTATAGAATTAATTGAAGATACATCACATGAAACTGCTAATAAATTTATGCAACTTAATGAATATCTTAGTGTTATTATTCCTAGAGGTGGAGCTAATCTTATTAAAGCTACAATAGATAATGCTACTGTACCTGTTATTGAGACAGGAACTGGTAATTGTCATACTTATGTTGATGCTTCTGCTGATTTAGATATGGCTTTAAAAATAATATTGAATGCTAAAACACAAAGAACTAGTGTATGTAATGCTTGTGAATCTTTAGTACTACATTCTTCTATAGCTGCTCAATTCCTTAAATTAGCAGTTCCTGCTTTAAAAGCAGCTAATGTTAAAATACATGGTTGTAAACGTTGTTGTGCTTTATCTCCTGATCTTATTTTAGCTACTGAAGAAGATTATGCTTGTGAATATCTAGCATTAGAATTATCTATAATTATTGTAGATGAACTATCTGAAGCAATAGAACATATTAACAAGTATTCTACTCATCATTCTGAAACGATAGTTACTTCTAATTATGATGCTTCTCAAATCTTCTTAGATTGTATAGATTCTGCTTGTGTATATGTTAATGCTTCTACTCGTTTCTCTGATGGTTTTGAATTTGGCTTTGGTGCTGAAATAGGTATTAGTAATCAAAAGATTCATGCTCGTGGTCCTATGGGTTTAGAAGCTTTAACTACTATTAAATATATTATATATGGAAATGGACAAATAAGATAATGGAAACCATAGCTTTTATAATGTCTATCATTCCTTTATTAGTAATGTTATTTATTTATCAACCAACAAGTCGTTCAATTCTAATTCAAGCTAAAAACATACCGGCTAGACTTTCTTATTTTTTCTTTACTTCTATCTTTTTAGTAGTACTATTAACTTATGTTCAACCTAATTTTTCTCATAATAGTGCATTTAATGCTATTACTCTAATCATTCTTATAGTTGATATAATCTTAGTATCTAATAACCAATATGGTTTAACTCAATCTAAACTATATACTATACAAGGAGAACTAAAATATAAGAATGTAAAGAGTATCCAATTAAATAAATATAAAAATAACTTAGAACTTATTGTTACTTCTAATGATTTAACAACATATACTCTATATATTAAACATAAATATTACTATAAACTTATAAGCCTTATTAATAAAACTTTCTATAATATAGAATTCAATAATACTATAGATCTTTAACACCTAATCTATTATAAAACCTCAAATACTCCCTAATTTTAGGCTCATTTGAGGTTTTTTAATACGTTAGTATATATAGCAATATCTCTTCCATATCTTTATCCTTTTTAAACTTAACACAATCTAAACAAAACTACTTTTTTTTTAGGTTAAAATACTTATGAGGTGAACTATGACAAATTTAATAACTGATTTAATGAATAACTATGGCTATTTAAGTGTATTATTACTTATAGCTATTGAAAATATTTTTCCACCAATTCCTAGTGAGGTCATACTTTGTTTTGGAGGGTTCATGTGTTCTTTTACTAGTATGGAGATTATACCTGTAATTATAGTTGCTACTTTAGGTTCTATTTTGGGCGCTATATTCTTATATTATGTTGGTAGTTTATTAACTAAAGAAAGATTATCTAAGTTTCTTACTACTAAGGTTGCTAAATATTTAGGTTTAAAACAGTCTAATATTGATAAGGCTTTTTATATGTTTAATAAGCATGGTCGTTTAACTGTGTTTCTTTGTAGGTTTGTTCCTATAGTTAGATCTTTAATTTCTATTCCTGCTGGTATGGCTAAGATGGCTTTTCTTCCTTTTATAATTTTAACTTCTTTAGGTAGTTTAATTTGGAATACTGTTTTAGTTTTACTTGGTGATTATGCTGGTTCTTCTTGGGATAGTATTGTTACTGTTATTTCTAATTATTCTTCTTTAGTTTTATTATTATTTATTATTATATTTATTATTCTTGTTATCTTATTCTTTTATAAAAAGAGATCCTCTAAGGTAGATTAACGTATAAAATTATATTATAGTAAAAAAAGGCTAGTGAATGTTATAAATCATATGTCAATCTTATATAAATAGTGTATAATGAAGTTATCAAATCTTTTATGATTTATAGGAGGACTAAAAATGGATATTAAAATTAGAGAATGGCAACAGGATGATGTTGCTAGTTTAGCAAAGGTTGCTAACAATGCTGAAATTGCTGCTAACTTAAGGGATGTATTTCCTAATCCTTATACTAAGAAGGATGCTGAATTCTTTATAGCTCTTGCTGCTCAGGCTGATAAGAATTTTATCTTAATGTATGCTATTGAGATTGATGGTAAGGCTGTTGGTAGTATTAGTGTTTCATTAATTGATGAACACAATACTAAGAGTGGAGAGATCGGTTTCTGGTTAGGTAAGAAATACTGGAATAAGGGTTATATGACAGAAGCTATTAAACAAGTTTCTGCTTTAGCTTTTAAGAAGTTTGATATTATTAGAATTGATGCTGATGTTTTCGAACATAACACAGCTTCTCGTGTTGCTCTTCAAAACGCAGGCTTTGTTTGGGAAGGCACTATGCGTAAAGCAATCTTTAAAGATGGTAAATACCTAGATAAATGTATCTATGGTCTATTAAAATAACTCTTATTATATAAAGATAACCAGCACTTAATTGTGCTGGTTTTTTATTAGAATGATTTACTTGTTTCTGGTTTTCTTTCATAAGGAAAGTTATATAAGTACTCACTAAGTTCTTCTTCAATAATCTTTATCTCTTCTTTAGTAGCATAATCAGCTAAGAATAATTGAGTATTAGTATCAAAACTAAGACCCTTTATATATTACAAAGTTAATCTAAATCTCTAAATCGTACTATTTAATAACCATAATATTTATTAATGAAATTCCTCCCCCCCCACACTTAAAAGTTCACAACTTTTTACTTCATCAGAAGAATTGATATTAATTTCATTATATTTTATTATAATTGGTGTTTTTATTATTTCAGGATTCTTTCTTATCAATTCTTCATTAATTTCACCTCCTGAATTATCACATAAAGTTCCAATTGAAATTTCGCATTCATTGGCAATTTGAGATAATACCTCATATATCGAATTAGAACTATCTAATTTATTTGTATAATATAAAATATGATCGTTTTTATACTTCTCTATTTGCTCTTGGATTTCAGAATGATTCAAATAATACACTTGAACATGAGAATGTTCAGGTAAAAAATTCCAGCATAAATTTATATATCTTTCCACTATTTCATCTATCCCGTTATTATCGTTTTGTTTGCCAGTGAATTGTTCAAATATTCCTTCATATTTACTTAACGACTCAGTGGTATTTTCATTACTTCCATCTTTATCTTTTCTGTCTTTTTCTTTTTTATATAATTCGTATACATATTTACAATTTGTCTTGATTGATTCTAATGCATGTAAATTCATATTTGATGGATGAAAATAATCAAGCAACAAATTTAAATAAACACAAATATCTGAGATTCCCTTTAAAATGTCTCGTTGTTCTATCGAAAATTCATGCTTTTTTAATGTAACACTAATATCTTCTGAAAGCCTATAGTTATATCTTCTATCAATATTTAATTGCGATTCAATATTTTTGTAGGCTATATTTTTTTTTGGCATTGTCCAATTAAAATTCTTTTTAAGAATACTACTGTATTCATTTTCAACATATGGCCTAACCGCAGGCATTACTATATTATAACCACTCCAATTTTGCGTAGATGACGCTTTATCAATGCAAGAAAAATATGAAATTCCTTGTACCGTTGTAATATTACGATGTACCCACTGCATAAGTAAATGGGAAACAATGTATTCTTGTTTAAATGGAGATTTAGCACTTTGATTTACAAAGGAACACGCTAAAATTAATGGATAATTCTTCAGGTATCTAGAAACGATTTTCAACCAAATTTCACTTTTTTGGTTCATTGATGTTCTCAATGAGGAATGAATTTCATCCGGTGAATATAGAGCGAGAATTCTTGTCTCTTGATTGCATGGTTCTTCCTCACCTTCCATAATATTGATGTACTGATATTCAGAATAATAGTAATTTTCTGGATAGCCACACTCTTGCCAAGCTAAAGGAAGAGAGGTTGATAAATATAGACTTGGAAATCCAGCTAAACTAAATCTCTCGTTACTGCAGAGTGATCTTTTCGAATATGGAATATGAAACAACTCATCTGCATTATTAAGGTTATCGACTGACTCATCACTGAAAGACCTGACTCGAAAGTATCTTCCACCGCACTCATGATGAATACTATTCAAATAATTATCACCATTATTTATTTTTATATTTCTATCATAAAACGACGCTATAAACAAATCATCTTTCATTCTATTCATTAATGTATCAAACTCACATTGAGCTTTTGAACTATCTAAAGATTCAAAAAACTCTATCACTTCATTGATAGATTTGATATTATCATCTACCATAGGAATTATTAGGGTTAAACTTTTTACACTATTTTCATCTTCACTATTCAGGTTTCGAATTGTACCTTTTAGAAGATTACTAAAATTGTCAGCTTCTTCTTTGAATTTATCTGCAAAACAAAAATCATTTTCAAAATATTTCTTCGGTAACGCTATACTTTCCAGTAATTTATTTATGTCTGACAACACACAAATTCCTCCATTCGTTTTAAACACTAATTTTTTCGCTACTAAAACATAACTTCTTTAAACAACTTCCAAACATAATATTATGGTCATTTTTTAGGCATGTACCATAATATAATAAATTAATAATTTACGCATTAGAATGATTTACTTGTTTCTGGTTTTCTTTCATAAGGAAAGTTATATAAGTACTCACTAAGTTCTTCTTCAATAATCTTTATCTCTTCTTTAGTAGCATAATCAGCTAAGAATAACTGAGTATTATTAATAGAAATATTAGGATTAAAACTAAGACCCTTCTTTATATGTTGTTCTTTAGAACAACATATAAAAGATTCTAAGGTAGTTAATGTATCTTCATAATTATATATAGCATCCTCAAAGTGTAACCTTAATATACACTTAGAATCACTATTCTTTTCTACATTACGCATTCCCCTATAAAAAGCACTAAAACTCTTAGCATCTAAAGGAAAAGGAACAGACTCATTTTGATTACACCATATATACTTATTCATAATAAACACATCCCTAGGATCACGATCAATAATTAAACACCTAAGATTATCATCAAAATAATTATCAATTCTATGCATATTATAAGGCAATAACAACTGATCTAATATAACATTACTATCATTAGAACCCAAATCAACTAATACATGATTTATAAGCTTCTTAGCAGCACTATAAAAGTTTTCTTTAGTAGTATAAGATATCCATATATCATTATATAATAAAGGCTTACTAAGCTTAACTCTATTAAAAGTAATAGCCTTTATTATTTTATTAAAAGCTAATTTTATACCCATTCTAATATTAGTATTTTCTTGTATATACCAATATTGATTATTAGCTTTAAAATCTATTATAGTATTCATAAACTCATCTATATATTTCATAAAGTTATTACTTATATTCTTATTATAATTACCTACCCAGTAATATTTCTTATCATATAAGTCTTTCATAGTATTATAAAAGCTATGTAAAGCTTCATCACTCTTTAAATGAGCATTACCACTAAGTAATTTATCTTCTAAATCAAATAAACCATTAGGACAGTGTAAAAAGACATATTCAAATTTATCATTTAATGCTTTATAATCTTTATATTCATCTACTATAGATGTAAAAGCAGATGAACCACTTCCCATATAGCCAGTTGGTACTATAATTTTATTCATATTTATTACCTCTCACTATTTCTTTATTACTTTAATAGTATACATTATATTTATATATTTTTATAGTATTGCATTAACTTTTATCATAAGTTATAATTGTGACGGTGATTAAATGAAAATAAGTATTATTATTCCAGTTTATAACTGTGAATCATATTTAGAACAATGTTTAGATTCAGTATGTAATCAAACATTAAAAGATATTGAAGTTATAGCAGTAGATGATGGTTCTACTGATAGTTCTTTTAGTATTTTAGAAAGATATAGAGATTTATATCCTAAGGTTTTACATATTTATAAACAATCTAATGGTGGTCAAGCTAGTGCTCGTAATCTTGCTTTAAAGTATGCTACTGGTGAATTTTTAGGTTTTGTTGATAGTGATGACTGGATTGATAAATCTATGTATGAAGTTATGTATAATAAAGCTATATCTACTAGTTCTGATTTAGTTATATGTGATATGGTTGATCATTATCCTAATAAAACTATATATCATAATAGTAGTGTCTTTACAGATAAGTTTAAGGTTACTCCTAGTGCTTGTAATAAATTATTTAAACGTAGTTTAGTTAATAATATTGAATTTCCTATTGGTAGATGGTATGAAGATTTTAACTTTACTACTAAGGCTTTAATTCTTACTGATAATATAGTATGTATTAATAGTGGTTTTTATCATTGTCATTGTCGTGAAGTTAGTACTATGAATAATAATAATTCTTCTAAGAATTTAGATATGCTTTATGTTATTGATAATCTTATTTCTTTTGCTAAGAGTAATAATTATTATGAAAGACATGTTAAAGTTTTTGATTATATAATTATTGAACATGTTCTTATTACTACAATTAATCGTGTTTGTTTACAGCATAGTTCTGATCGTAAAGTTGTTCTTAAACAGCTTCTTGATTATGTTAAATTACATATTGGTAATTTAAAGATTAATCCTGCTTATTTAGAATTACCTGAGAATAGACGTAAGATTGCTTTATTGAATTATCGTGGTCTTTGTTCTATATCTAAATTAATATTTAAAGTTAAGAAAATTATTAAAGGTTAATAAAATACCCCTGTTCGCAAAGTAATGCGAAACAGGGGTATAGTACTTTATAAGGTTATTATTTTATTGTATCTAGTATTTGTTTCATTCTAGGTGCTAATCCTTTACATTTATCTACACTTAGAGAACATATAGCTACTCTTATTCCTTTATTTACTTTAACACTAAAGATTAGGTTATCCATTAATAAACTATGGTACTTATCTCTTAAATCATTATCTTGTATATTTACTGTTACAAAGAATCCTTCTTTATATGGGTAGCATTCTAAATTAGCTTCTTTAGCTTCTTTTATAAATATATCAGATCTTTCTTTTAATAGATTAACATAGTAGTTCTTTTCACTCATATAGGCTTCTATTCCAGTAGTTGTTACATATGTAAAGTTATCCATAGCTACATTAGTTATATTTGACCAAGTAGCTCTAGCTACTTTTTCAAATACTATTTCTACATCTCTTACTGTTTGTTTATCTTTAGCTAATATAACTGCTGCTCCACATCTTAATCCATAGCTTGTTAATGATTTAGAAGTACTAAATGCTACTACTATTAATACATTATCACTTATATTATTGAATGTTTCCATATACTTACGTGTATTATTTAAATTATAAGAATAATCTATATATGCTATATCATTTAATATTACTGAAGGTGCTGTTTTACCACATTCATTTATAAATTCTATTACTTCTGTCCATTCTTCTTTAGTCATTGAATATCCTGTTGGGTTATGACATGGATCATTAATAATTACTAATAGTTTATTTTGTTTCTTTAATACATTTAAACATGTTTCTTTAAAGCTATCCATATTAAATTTATCTTCTTTAAATAATGAGTATTTAACTACATCTAGTTGGTTATCACTTGCCATTAGATTATATGATCCCCATGCTATTTCTGGTATTACTAATGTTTCTCCTGGGTCTAATATATTTCCTATTGTCATTGATACAGCACCTGTTCCTCCAGGTGTTGCTATTACACTGTGTTCTAATTTTAAATCTGCATTTCCTTTTACCCATTCAAATACTTGTTTTCTATAGCTTGCATTTCCTGTAAATGATCCTGCATATTTAGCTTTAGTTATATTATCTATTTCATTAAAATGATTAAATACTGAATCTAAAGCTACTAGTTTACCTTCTTCATTAAATAATGATCCTATAGTTGCATTTACAACTTTATCTGCTCCATTTACTTTAATAGCTTCTGTAGCTAAGCTTACTATACTAAATACTGTATCCACGATAGGAGTTGTGTTTGCTTCATTTTTAATAAATTTCATAATTAATCCTCTTCTTTCTTATCATTTAATGTATAACTTCCTAATACTTTAATCTTTTCACATGTTACCTTCAGTTCTTCTATTAATGCTTTAGCATTAATGCTTTGTAGTTCTCCTACTATCTCTACATAGAAGTAGTATTTCCAAGGTTCATTATGTAATGATCTAGATTTTATAGATTCCATATTAAATCCTTTTTCTTTTATTACTTGCATTACTTTAGCTAACTGACCTGCATCATGTTTCAATGTAAATAATAAATTAAATCTATTTCCATTACAACTATTATTTTTAGAAATTACTATAAACCTTGTAGTATTATCACTACTTGTATTTATATTCTCTTCTAATATTTCTAAATCATATAATTCTGCTGTTTCTTTACTAGCAATAGCAGCTTTACTTTTATCATTAGTTTCACTTACATATTTAGCTGCTAGTGCTGTATTCCCATATGGTATTATTTCAAAACTTCTTCCTTTTAAGAATTTAGCACTTTGTGATATAGCTTGTGGATGTGAATATACTTGCTTTATATCTTCATACTTAGTTCCTTTAACTACTAATAAATTTTGATTAACCTTTAAATCATATATCTGTTGAATAAATACATCGTATTTATTCAACAGATCCAATACCTCCCCAACTTCACCGGTATAAGAATTTTCAAAAGGTATAACTCCTCTTTCTATTTCTCCTTCTTCTATTGCTATAAATACTTCTTCAAAGCTTTTATAATCTTTTTGTTTATTATATGGAAATATATAACTAGCTGCTATATGTGAAAAAGCTCCTTTAGTACCTCCATACCCAATAACATCCTTATTGATTAATCCCTTTTGATATTTCCTAGATATAGCCATTACATCTTTTATATAACTAATATAGTATTCTTTATACTTATCTTCGTTTATATAAGTTAAGTTCTTTTCTATAACTAGGTTTTCTCGGTTTGTGTCTAGGATGGGTAAATTATTTTCCAATTTGTATGAAATTACGTCTTCAACGCATTTCATACGTTCTTCAAATAATTTAGCCATCTTTTCATCTATAGTGTTAATGTTAGTTCTTGCTTGTTCTAGTTTATTCATAAGGGCCTCCTATAATTGTATTAATTATAGCATAATATTGTGGATTAGGTGCCCTTAAGATTACTATTATTTTATAAGATGTAAATAGTTACATAGGATTTCATGAAAACAAATCATTAATGCTTGCATTTATATATAAATTAAGGTATTATATACATACATTGGAGTGATATAAATGAACATTGAACAACGCATTTATTATTTTTATTTTAGATAGCCTCGTAACCAAACCAGAGATCACTATGGTTATTTTTAGCATTACGAGGCATAATAGGCAAGCATCATACATTAAAAGGTAGATGCTTTTTTTATTAAAAGGAGGATACTTATGAAAAAGTTAAGTGTAAATTTAAGTACTAAAAGTTATGATATTATAATTCAAAAAGGGATTATTGAACATATAAAAGATTATATAAGTTTAGAAAGACATGTATTAATTATAGCCGATAAGAACGTACCAACTAAATACGTAGATACTGTATATAAACAATGTAGTAATGCTACTATACATTATATAGAACCAGGAGAAGCATCTAAAAGTTTTAAAGTTTATGAACAAATCTGTTCAGAACTATTAAGCCTAAACTTTAATCGTAAAGATTTAATCATAGCATTAGGAGGAGGCGTTGTAGGAGATCTAAGTGGATTTGTTGCAGCAACTTATATGCGAGGAATTGAATTTATGTCAATACCATCAACAACACTATCACAAATAGATTCCAGTATAGGAGGTAAAGTAGCAATAAACCTAGATAACGTTAAAAATATAATAGGAAGCTTTCACCACCCAAGTGTAGTACTAATCGACACAGAACTAACAAACAGCCTAACAAAACGCCACTTCAATAACGGACTAATAGAAGCACTAAAAGCAGGAATAATAGCAGACCCAAGTTTATTTGAACTATTCCTAAACAATAACATTAATGAGAACCTAGAAGAAATAATATATAAATCATTAATGGTAAAGAAACACATCGTAGAAATAGATGAGAAAGAACAAAATGAACGCAAACTACTAAACTATGGACATACAGTAGGACACGCAATAGAAAGCCTAAACGGATTAGGAGGAGTATATCACGGAGAAGCAGTAGGACTAGGAATGCTAGCACTAACAAACAATCCAGAAATACACACTAAACTAATTAAAATATTAACAAAATTAGAAGCACCAACAACTACACAAATAGATAAAACACAAGCAATAAACCTAATAAAAAAAGATAAGAAAGCATCTATGAATACAATAAGTATTATATTAGTAGAAGAAATAGGTAAAGCTTATATAAAGGAAGTAAACTTTAAAGAATTAGAAGAACTAATGGAGGTAAACTAATGAAAAATACATTTGGTAATAACTTTATAGTAACTATATATGGAGAAAGCCATGGAACAGAAATAGGCTGTATAATAGATGGTGTAGCACCTGGTATAAAATTAGATTTAGAATTTATACAGAAACAACTAAATTTACGTAAACCTAAAGGTAAAATTTCAACTAATAGAATTGAAGCAGATGATTTTAAAATAGTAAGTGGCTACTTTAATGGATATACAACAGGAACTCCTATATGCATTAGTATACCTAACTTATCTCAACATAGTGGTGACTATGATTCAATTAAAAATGAATTAAGACCAGGACATGCAGATTATACAGCATATCAAAAGTACTTAGGATACCAAGATTATAGAGGAGGAGGTCACTTCTCAGGACGTATTACAGCACCTCTAGTAGCAGCTGGTAGTATAGCAATATCTATTTTAAAAGATAAAGGAATTAATATAGGAAGCCACATAACTAAACTATCTACTATCAAAGATAGAGAATTCAATAACCTAGATCAAGATATAGAACTACTAAACAACAAATACTTCCCAGTACTAGATGAAACAATAGAATCAAAAATGATCACCTCAATTGAAGACGCACATACAAACCTCGACTCAATTGGAGGAATACTAGAAACAATAGTAACCCACTATCCAGCAGGACTCGGAGAACCATTCTTTGATTCAATTGAAAGTACATTATCACATCTAATATTCAGTGTACCAGGAGTTAAAGGCGTAGAATTTGGTATTGGCTTTGAATTCGCTAACCTAAAAGGAAGTGAAGCCAATGATAGCTTTATAAGTACTAACAATACTATAACTACTAAAACTAATAATAATGGTGGTATAAACGGTGGTATATCTAATGGAATGCCAATCATTATAAAAACAGTTATTAAACCAACACCTAGTATATATAGTGAACAAGACAGTGTAAACTATGCTACTAAAGAAAACATTAAACTAAAAATACAAGGAAGACACGATCCAGCAATTATACATCGTGCAAGAGTAGTAATAGACAGTGT
Organism: Erysipelotrichaceae bacterium; assembly: GCA_036639955.1. Classification (GTDB taxonomy): domain Bacteria; phylum Bacillota_I; class Bacilli_A; order Erysipelotrichales; family Erysipelotrichaceae; genus JAVWHP01. The sequence goes on along the minus strand of JAVWHP010000007.1, from coordinate 34,472 downwards.
AGTAGCTATTGGACTACTAGATCTATTATGCAGTCGAGATGCAACATTAGGAATGAGGAATAAAAAATGAGATACGGACTAATCGGAGAAAAGCTAGGACATAGCTTCTCTAAACAAATACATGAAACATTAGCAGACTACACATATGAACTAATAGAACTACAAAAAAACGAAGTAGAAACCTTCATTAAACAAAAAGACTTCGCAGCATTAAACGTAACAATACCATATAAACAAACAGTAATACCATATCTAGATTACATAGATGATAAAGCAAAAGAAATAAACGCAGTAAATACAATTGTAAATCGTAATGGAAAACTATACGGCTATAATACAGATTATCTAGGTTTTAAATATATGTGTAACTTCCACAATATAAACTTCAACAACAAAAAAGTAATAGTAATAGGAAATGGAGGAGCAGCTCAAGCAATAAAAGCAGCAGTAAATGAAGCTAACCCCAAATCACTAATTATAGTAGATATAATTAAAAACAATGAATGCATATCCTATGAAGAATTAGATAAACACTATGATGCTAATATTATTATAAACACAAGCCCAGTAGGAATGTACCCTAATACCTATAAACAAGCAATAGATCTAATAAACTTTGACCAATGTGAAGCAGTTATAGACGTAATATATAACCCATTAAGAACCCAAATATGTGTACAAGCAAAAAACCTAAACATGATAAATGTTAATGGATTAGAAATGCTAATAGCACAAGCTAAATATGCAGTAGAATTCTTTCTAGATAAAACTATAGAAGATAAATGTATAAATGATATATATACTAAAATGCTATTAGATATGAAAAACATAGTATTAGTAGGTATGCCATCATGTGGTAAAACAACTATATCTTCTCTATTAAGTAAACAACTAAATAAAGAACTAATAGATATAGATGAACAAATAGTAAAAACTACTAATAGTGATATACCAACTATATTTAAATTAGAAGGAGAACCAAGCTTTAGAAAATATGAACATAACTGTATACAAGAAGTAGCTAAACAAACAAATAAAATTATATCAACAGGAGGAGGAGCAATATTAGATAAAACAAATATAGATGCTCTTAAAATGAATGGTATAGTAATATTTATAGATAGAGATTTAGATAAACTTATTAGTATAGATCCTAATAGACCATTACTTAATAATAGTGATGCTATAACTAACTTATATATTAATAGAATAGAATTATATAATAATTATAGTGATATAGTAATTAAGAATAATGGTACTTTAGAAGAATGTATAGAAGATTTAATGGAGGCTTATAATGAAAATATTAGTCATTAATGGTCCTAATTTAAATATGTTAGGTATTAGAGAACCTGAAATTTATGGTAGTTCTAATTATCAGAGTTTAGTTTCTTTAATTGATGAAGAATCTAAATTATTAAATATTGATGTAGATGTTTGGCAAAACAACCATGAAGGTTGTATAGTAGATAAGATTCAAGCAGCTTATAATGTTTATGATGGTATAATCATTAATCCTGCTGCTTATACTCATACTAGTGTTGCTATATTAGATGCATTAAAGGCAGTTAATATACCCGCTATAGAAGTACATATTAGTGATGTTGATGAGCGTGAAGCTTTTAGAAAGATATCATATGTAAGTACATATTGTTTTAAAACTATTAAGGGTGAAGGCTTTAAGGGCTACACTCATGCATTACAACTTATAAAAGAAAGTATAGAGGAGAAATAAAATGATTATAACATGTAAAAAAGGTGCAAATAAAGATGAAGTTTCAACAATGATTAAGGATTGGGAAAAGAAAGGTTTAACTGTTACTAAGATTTCTGGTAAAGATTATGATGTCTTAGGTTTAGTTGGAGATACTACTGTTATTGATGAAAAGGTTATTAGAGCTAATGAATGTGTAGAAGATGTTACTCGTGTTTCTGCTCCTTATAAATTAGCTAATCGTCTTTTCCATCCTGAAGATTCAGTAATTGATGTTGCTGGTATTAAGATTGGTGGTAATGAGAAGATAGTAGTAATTGGTGGTCCTTGTTCTGTTGAAGGTGAAGAACAAATTATGGAAATCGCTAAAGATGTTAAAGATGCTGGTGCTGATATGTTAAGAGGTGGTGCTTATAAGCCTCGTACTTCTCCTTATGCTTTCCAAGGTATGGGTAAAGATGGTATTGATGTAATGTGTAAAGCTCGTGAAACTTATAACTTACCTATCGTTTCTGAACTTATGAGTATTGATAAACTTTCTGAATTTGTTGAGAATGTTGATTTAATTCAGATTGGTGCTCGTAATATGCAAAACTTTGACTTACTTAAGGCTGTTGGTCGTACTAAAAAACCTATCTTATTAAAGCGTGGTTTAGCTAATACTATTGAGGAATGGATTATGTCTGCTGAATATATTATGTCTGAGGGTAATCCTAATGTTATATTATGTGAACGTGGTATTCGTACTTTTGAAAAGTATACTAGAAATACTTTAGATCTTAGTGTTATAGCTATCATTAAGGAGAAGACTCACTTACCTATAGTAATTGATCCTTCTCATGCTACTGGTCACTATAAACTTATAGAATCTATGACTTTAGCTTCTGTTGCTGCTGGTGCTGATGGTCTAATTATTGAAGTTCATAACCACCCTGAAGCTGCTTGGTCTGATGGTGCTCAATCTCTAAAACCTGCTAAATTTAAAGCAGTAATTGATAAAGCTAGAAAGATAGCTGAAGTAATAGGACGTAAATTATAATATTTATAATCCTATAGTAATTGATTAACAATATTACCAGTTAATTAACTAAGATAAACTAAATTTAAATGAATTAAGATGTAGTTAAATATAAACTAAATAAGAGGAGAAATTATATGATAATAACTTGTAAAAAAGATGCCCCACGTGAAGAAATTGATAAAATGATTCAATCCCTAGTAGACAAAGGTTTACAGGTACACGAAAGTATTGGAGCTAACTATAACGTATTTGGAATTGTTGGAGATACAACAATTTTAGATGAAAAAGTATTAAGAGCTAATCGTTGGATTGAGGATGTAACAAGAGTTGCTGCTCCATACAAGAAAGCTAATAGATTATTTCACCCTGAAGATTCAGTAATTGATGTTGCTGGTATCAAAGTTGGTGGTAAAGAAAAGATTGTTGTAATTGGTGGTCCTTGTTCTGTTGAAGGAGAAGACCAAATTATGGAAATCGCTAAAGATGTAAAAGATGCAGGTGGTGTAATGTTAAGAGGTGGTGCTTATAAACCTCGTACATCTCCTTATGCTTTCCAAGGTATGGAAACTGAGGGAATTGAAGTGATGTGTAAAGCACGTGCTGCTTATAACTTACCTATCGTTTCTGAATTAATGGATATTGCTAAAATTGATGAATTTGTTGAGAACGTTGACTTAATTCAAGTTGGTGCCCGTAATATGCAAAACTTTGCATTACTTAAAGCTTTAGGTAAGATTGATAAGCCTATATTATTAAAACGTGGTTTATCTAACACTATTGAAGAATGGTTAATGGCAGCTGAATATATTATGGCTGGTGGTAACCAAAATGTAATTCTTTGCGAACGTGGAATTCGTACTTTTGAAAAATATACTAGAAACACTTTAGATTTAAGTGTAATTCCAATTGTAAAAAAGAAATCACATTTACCTATTATAATTGATCCTTCACATGCTACTGGTGATTGGGAATTAGTTGAATCTATGTCTTTAGCAGCTATTGCTGCTGGTGCTGATGGTTTAATTATTGAAGTTCATAATCATCCTGAATGTGCTTGGTCTGATGGAGCTCAATCATTAAAGGCTGATAACTTTAAAGCTTTAATTGAAAAAGGACGTACGATTGCTAAGGTAATCGGTCGTGACATCTAATGAAAGCAAAGATTTACCCTGGTAATGTAGCTGGCACTGTAACTATTCCAGCTAGTAAATCTATGGCTCATCGGTCTATAATAGCAGCTTCTTTAGCTGATGCTCATTCTACTATTACTAATGTTCAATTTAGTGATGATATTAGAACTACTATTAAGGGTATGATTAACTTAGGTGCTAATATCATAGAGGATGGTTCTACACTAGAGATTGATGGTATTAAAGATTTTAATAGTTTAATGTGTAATGAAATAGATGCTAATGAATCTGGTAGTACTTTACGTTTCTTTATACCTATATTTTCTCTTACCAATGAACGTGTTACGTTCATTGGTAAGAATAGGTTAATGAAAAGACCTCAAGGTATTTATGAAGATTTATTTAGAGAACAAAATCTAGTTTATGAACAGGGTGCTGATACTATCACCATTGAAGGAGCTTTATCTCCTAATAACTATGTTATTAATGGTAATGTAAGTTCTCAGTTCATTACTGGTTTATTGTATACATTACCATTGTTAAATGGTGATAGTAGTATCAAAATTTTACCACCATTTGAATCTAGAAGTTATGTTGATTTAACTATTCAGATGTTAGCTAAATTTGGTATATCTGTTAGTTTTAAAGATGATCTTACTTTAACTATTCCTGGTAACCAATCCTATAAGGGATGTAATTACTGTGTTGAGGGTGACTTTTCTCAAATGGCTTTCTTTGCTTGTTTAGCTGCTATAAATAATACTCTTTCTATTAAAGGTATGGATCCTTCTTCTAAACAGGGTGACAAAGCTATCCTTAAATTTTTAACTAACTCTAATGTAAATATTTCCCTTCAGGATAATATTTACACTGTATTTAAATCTCCTTCCTCTTCTGCTTCATCTATCGATTTAAAGAATTGCCCTGATTTAGGTCCTATTCTTTGTAGTTTCGCTTGTTGTTGTAGTGGTAATACTAGAATTTATAATGCTTCTCGTTTACGTTATAAGGAAAGTGATAGAATCTTAGCTATGGAAGAAGAACTTCATAAGCTTAATGTGGATATTACTAGCACTGATGATGAGATAAATATAAATAGTAATCATATAGAGAGTGATGGATGTTTAAACTTTAGTGGTCATAAAGATCATAGAATAGTAATGGCTTTAGCTATATTAGCTACTGTACTTCACACTCCATCAATTATTGATGAGTGTGAATACATTAGCAAGTCGTACCCTAGTTTTTTTGAGGATCTACGCAGTGTAGGAATAAAGGTGGATATATATGAAGATTAATAAACAAACAAACTTCTTAATAGTTGGATTGGGCCTTATTGGTGGTAGTTATGCCATTGGTCTAAAAAAACAAGGCTATCTAGTTCAAGCAATTGATAACAATGAAGAAACTATTAAATATGCATTAAAGCATAATATAATAGATCATGGTAGTTGTGAGTCTGATGCTTTTATTGAAGAATCTAATATTATTATTAGTGGTTTATATCCTCAAGCATTAATTGATTGGGCAACAGAAAATTCTTTAAAATTTAAAGAAGGAACAATTATTACTGATGTTAGTGGCGTTAAAAGTAATGTAGTTGATAAGATACAAGCGGTAATACCTTGTAGTGTAGAGTTTATTGGCAGCCATCCTATGGCTGGTAAAGAAACTAGTGGAGTAATGAACGCTGATGAAAATATATTTAAAGGTGCTAATTTTATAATTACTCCTACTAAATATAATACTGATGAAGCTATTGAAACACTAACCCGTTTCGCTAAAATCTTTGGCTTTGGTAACATTAGCGTATTAACACCTCAACAACATGATGAAATGATAGGATTCGTTTCCCAATTAACGCATGTAATTGCTGTTTCACTAATGAACACCAACGACAACACTCACCTAAAAGAATACACAGGAGATTCCTTTAGAGATCTAACTAGAATAGCTAAAATTAATGAAAATTTATGGACAGAACTATTCTTTCTTAACAAAGATATATTAATAAAAGAAATTGAGTCTTTTGATTCTGAATTAAACAACCTAAAGCATAAACTAATTAATGATGATCATGAAGGTCTTAAGCAACTATTCATTCAATCAACAAAGAGACGTAAATATTTTGATAAATAGATGCTTAAGACTTATATATTAAATAATTATGACTTATACAATAGTATAAGTCTTTTTAGGAGGAAATATGAATACACTCAGTATATTATTAACAGCCTTTGCATTAAGCATGGACGCATTTGCAGTTTCGCTAGCCAAAGGAATGCAAGCAAAAAAGAAACTAATACTCATAGCCTTAAGCCTAGCGATATGCTTTGGATTCTTTCAAGGATTAATGCCACTTATAGGCTATGTATTAGCTAATAGTTTTTCTAAGTATATAATTAACTTAGATCACTGGATAGCTTTTGGTTTACTATTCATATTAGGAATAAATATGATATTAGAAGCTAAAGAAGAAGATGATACAACTTCTAAGTTAAACTTAAGTACAATATTAGTACTAGGAATAGCTACTAGTATTGATGCATTAGCTGTAGGAGTAAGCTTTGCTTTTTTAGAAGTTAATATCATCCAATCTATATTTACTATTGGTATAATAACTTTTATATTATCATTCATCGGTGTATTTATTGGACATAAATTAGGAAACTACCTGAAGAAATATGCCGAAGTAACAGGAGGACTAGTACTAATAATAATTGGACTTAAAATATTAATAGAGCATTTATTCTTTTAATGCTATAATTGAAAGGAAAGAAGGGATACCATGAAGAAACCATTAGCACATAGAATGAGACCTAAAACTTTAAATGAAGTAATAGGACAACAACACCTTATTGGTGAAGGTAAGATCATAAAGAAGTGTGTAGATGCTAAAAGAGTATTTTCAATGATATTCTATGGGCCACCAGGAACTGGTAAAACTACATTAGCTAGTGTAATAGCCAATGAACTTGAACTACCATATAGACTCTTTAATGCAGTAACTGGAAATAAAAAAGATCTAGAAATAATATTTAATGAAGCTAAATATATAGATGGCCTTATAGTTATAGTTGATGAGGTACATAGATTAAATAAAGATAAACAAGATTTATTATTACCACATATTGAAAATGGAAATATAACACTAATTGGAGCAACAACTGCTAACCCCTTTCACTCAATAAACCCAGCCATCCGCTCTAGATGTCAACTATTAGAAATTAAACCATTAGCAATAGACGATATTACTAAAGCATTACAAACAGCATTATTAAGCCCAAACGGGCTTAATAATGAATATAGTATTGAGTACCAAAGTTTAGTACTCATTGCAAAAGCAAGTAATGGAGATATTAGATTTGCTCTAAATTTATTAGAAATATGTTCTATAGCCTGTAACGCAAACATTATTAGTCTGGATTTAGTCAAACAATATGCTACACAACCAAACATGCTAATAGATAACGATGGCGATGGCTACTATAATGTATTATCAGCGTTTCAAAAGTCAATTAGAGGTAGTGATGTTAATGCTGCTCTATATTATTTAGGAATAATGATCAAAGCAAATGATTTAGATTCGATAGAACGAAGATTATTAGTAACAGCTTATGAAGATGTAGGCCTAGGTAATCCTGCGGCCTGTGCACGTTGTGTTCAAGCACTAGCAGCAGCACGAATAGTAGGATTCCCAGAAGGCAGAATACCATTAAGTAATGCTATAATAGATTTATGTTTGTCGCCTAAATCTAAATCAGCTGAACTAGCAATAGATTCTGCTCTAACAACACTAGAAAAGAATTCTTACCAAGTGCCAAGTTATTTAGCACTTACTCCTGTTGGAATGAATGCTGAAGATCTATATGATTATAGTCGAAGCGACCTATGGCCACTTATTCAATATCTACCAAATAGTATTGCTAATCAACAATTCTATATACCAAATACAAATAGCCAGTATGAACAAACACTAGCAGCAAACTATAACAAAATAAACAAAATAAAACGTTCCCCTGAATTAGCAAAACTAAAAAATAAGCGATAGAATTCATTTATGAATTCTATCGCTTATTTGCTTAAACAAACTAGCATTTGAATAATTCAAGACACCCTTTTGATATAATTTAATACCAAAGTGTATTACTAAATAAATACTAACTAAACTAAAACAAAGAGATAAACTTATTTCTAATAATGGAACATTCGAAGATAACAAACGCTGAGGCATAAACAACATAGAAAAGAATGGTATATATGATAAAATATAAGCTATCCCTTTACTTAATTGATAAGGACTATTTAAAGATATGGATAGGTAATATACACCCATTAATACAAGGTAGAATGGTGCTTGTATATTACCTGCTTCTTCTATGCTAGAAACAAAACTACTTATTACTACTAATATCATTTGAATAAATAATATACCTAAGCATAGAAATACTAATGATAATAAGAAGTTAATAACTAAGGAAGATGTAATATCGAGCGATGCTAACAATTCATTAAAGTTAGCATACTGTTTAGGTATTAAATTAAAAGCGTATGCCGAAGCTAATATCCCTTTACCACCATCATATATATTTCTTATAAGCAACCAACCACCTATTATAGAAGCACTTATTATACATTGAACTACTATTACAAGCCAGCCTACTATCATCTTAGATAAAAAATGCGTTTTAGCACTAACTGATGTTAAAATTAATTCTAAAGTTTTAGTAGACTTTTCATATACTACTTCATTAGCAATAGCCGTTGCAAAAGAAAGCATCATAAAATATATTCCTGTTATAATCATAAACACTACTGAACTACTTACACTTCCCTTAGGCGTTTCAATTTTAATAATTGGTGTAATTGTTATATCTTCTTCAAGAATACTTCCTAATCCTGCTTCATTTAGTCTTTGTTCCTTACTATAAGAATCTAACATACTGGTAAGTAAAATAAATTGTTCATCCTTCATTGGGTAATCAGAAGTTAATGTATAACTATCTTTAAAACCTAATGTATATTCGGCTTCTATATTATGATCAAATTTAAAATAAACTTGGTCTAACTTACTAAGAAACTCAAAGGTAGCATCATCTAAATCTACATTTATTATAGTAGGTTCTAGTATACTAGGATTAATAGCATTTAAGATTGGATCAATAAACGCAATGCATCCCATAACTACTAATATTATTACATTTAAAGTTATAGTAGCCTTATTTAAAAATCTTCTTTTCAATGAGAACTGCATCAATGTCTTCATTAAGTTCCTCCTTTATTATTTCTGCTAAGCAAGGATAAGCTATAGAATATTCCTGTATATTTTCCTTTTTTATTATATTTATTACATTTTTAACATTAGCTTCGTCTACTCTTAAACTTACGTAATTTCCATTTATTTCGCTTTCTATTACCCCCTCTATTTGCTTCCAATAGTCGATATCTTTATCTAATATTTTAATCATTCTACTTTTTCTTTTTTTCTTTAGTGCTATTAAATCTCCTTGAAATAGAATTTTCCCCTCTTTCAAATACAATACACTATCACAATTATTTTCGATAGTATCATACAGATGTGATGACAATAATATAATCTTCTTTTCTTTTTTCAATTGCATTATAATCTTTTTAAATAACATCACATTAGCTATATCAAGTCCATTTAGTGGTTCATCTAGTATTACTATTTTAGGATTGTGAATAAGTGCGCATACTAGTTGAACCTTTTGTTGGTTACCTTTTGATAGTTCAATTATCTTTCTATTTTTATATATTTCGATATCTAATATTTTAAAGTAATGATTCATCGCATTCTCTATTTCTTCAATTTTCATATTTTTTAGTTTACCTAAATACGTTATTTGTTCTTTAACTTTAAGGTCTCTTAGCATACTTCTTTCTTCTGGTAGGTAACCAAAGAATCTAGGATAGTCTTCTATTTTTTTTTTATTGTATTTTATTTCTCCTTTTTCTTTATCTAATAATCCCAATAGTACTCTAAAGGTTGTTGTTTTTCCACTTCCATTACTTCCTAGTAATCCTAGTACCATTCCGTCTTTAACTTTAAAACTTATATCATTTATTCCTCTACTTCTTCCATAATTTTTTGTTATATGGTTTACTTCTAACATTTTATCACCTTCTAATTACTTTATATGTTAATATATAATTTATTCCTTTTTTATGTTACTTATAAGGAGGCTTCAAAAAATTAATCTTATGTACAATAAAAATAGAATTAGCACTAAATGCTAATCCTATTAAAGTAATGCTTCAAAGTCTTGTTTTCTTAAAGCTTTAGAAAATAAGAATCCTTGGATTAAATCACAACCTAAGCCTCTTAAATAATCAGCTTGTTCTTGTGTTTCAACACCTTCACAAAGTACTACTACGTTAATTGCTTTAGCTAAAGCAATTATATGTTCAAGTATTACCTTACTCTTAACATTCTTTTCTAAGTTATTTAAGAAAGTTTTATCTAATTTTAATACATCAAATTCTATTGCTTCTAATAATGATAATGAAGAATAACCACTACCGAAATCATCAATAGATATAGATAAATCTATATTATGAATTCTTTCAACGATCTCTCTTAATGCATTAATATCTTCATATGCTATACTCTCGGTTAATTCTATTTCTAAATATTTAGGATCTACCTTATATCTAGCCATACTACTCTTTAACATATCAATCATATCACCACTTCTAATATGATTTCTAGATAAATTAACACTAATTCTTACAGGTTCTATTCCTTCATCTAACCATTCTCTTATATCTTTACATGCAGTATCAAACATAAACTCATCAATTTGAATAATAAAACCATTCTTTTCAAATACAGGGATAAAATCATTAGGATATACTAATCCTTTTTGAGGATGGTTCCATCTTATTAATGCTTCAGCACCAGCTACACAACCTCTTACTAAATCATACTTAGGTTGATAATAAACTTCAAACTCACCTTTTTCTAAAGCCTTATCCATTTCATTTTCTATGTTTCTTTCTTCTTTAAAATCACTTTGAATCTTTTCATCAAAGAATCTAACTCTAACATCATGTTTACCCTTAACAGTCGCATGAGCCATCTTAGCTCTACTTATATATTTAGTTAAGTTTCCATTATATTCAGAAGCTTCATCCTTATCAAATATAAATACTCCCGTAGATATTAATATATTTATCTTATGAGATTCATTAATCTGTAAGTCTTTAATTCTTCCTTCTATTAAAGACATAATTCTTAATATATCCATCTTATTACCACTATACTTTTCAAAAATCAAATAGAAATCATTAGACATTCTACAACATAAACCTTCACTACTAATACATTCTTGCATAGCTTCAGCAAGTTTCTTTAATATTATATCACCAATTTCAAATCCATAAGTTTCATTTATAACCTTAAATTTATTAACATCAAATAAGATTAAAGCATATTCCTTATCTTTAGCATTCTTTATCTTATTATTAACATCTACACAGAATTTCATATAACTACTTAAGCCTGTTAATTTATCTTCATAAGCAAACCTTAACATTTTATTATCATATACCTTTTGTTGTAAATAAGAGAATAAGAACACTAATAATAATACTATTATTAAAGCGCCAGCAACCTTCATAGTTTGATTAATAATATTAGTACCATTAGTAATAATAGACTCACTAGGCGCTAACAGAACTACATACCAACCATTAGTATTATCTAAAGCTCTAAAACTTATATAATACTTATCACCTCTATTATTTAAAGATAAAATAGGATTAGCTTTATCTTCTTCATAATCAGCAAACTTATCTTTTATTAAACTATTTAAATCATCATTTATTATATCAATTCTATTATTAGTAGCCTTGAATAATATATCTTGTTTTTGATTAATTACAAACCCATCACTGTTTACATCTGACATACTATTACATAATTCATTAATACCTGTTACTTCTGAATCTACTAATAAAGCACCTAAAACTTTTTTATCTTTAATGATTGGTATCGTTTGCGTAATTAAATATTTACCACTTGATAAATAAGGATCTGTAACATAAAATTTACCTTTAGATATATTATCTTTTATCTCAGCATTACTATAATAAATAGAATTTTTAAGATTATAACCTTTTCCATTACTATTTACATATTGTATATTTTCAAAATTTGCTTTTTCACTAGCAATAATTTTATTAAAATCTTCTTCTGTTGGTTCTTTAATTTCAGATATCTTAATTGCCATATTATTTAATTCTATCGAATGGTAACCTAATGCATTTTCTAAATTAGATTTTAATTGAATAGTCATTTGATTAACTCTATTAAAAGCATCTTCTTCTAATAATGATTGTACATTTAGGACAAATGCTATGAGTAGTGATGAAAATAACACTACTAAAGCTATCATTACTATTATAAATCTTTTATAATTTTTTGTTTCTTTTACTAGCATTAAATCACCCCGTTTCCGGTCTATTATACAACATATTGCGGTTGTGTTTTTTTAAATGTTACATATAGGACACTAAAAGTTATAATTAGGTCATTTTAGCATAAGTATATTTATATTCTTGTAATTTACTGTTACTAACCGTATTATTTGTTTAAAAAAACCTCCATTTTTTTGGAGGTTACTTTTATTTTATGATGCTTTCTTCCCAAGATGGATCCTTTTCTATATCTAATAGTTTTGCTACTGTTGCTGCTACGTTTGCTAATCCAAAGTTTCCTTCTTTGATTTCTACATCTGCATTAAAGATTATAAACGGTACTGCATTTAATGTATGTGATGTTTTTGCTTTAATTCTTGTATCTGTTTTCTTAGCTTTTTCATACATTTCATCAGCGTTTCCATGGTCTGCTGTTACAACTAATATTGCGTTATTTGCTTTTACTACTGGTAATATTCTCTTTAACATAATGTCTACTGATTCTACTCCAATAATTGTTGCTTCATAATCTCCTGTATGTCCTACCATATCTCCATTTGGATAGTTAGTTCTTAAGAAATCATATTTATTAGAAGCTATTGCTTCATTTAATTGATCAGTTATATCTGCTGCTTTCATCCAAGGTCTTTGTTCAAATGGTACTACATCTGATTTAACTTCAACAAATGTTTCTAAGTTTTCATCAAATTTTTCACTTCTATTTCCATTCCAGAAATATGTTACGTGTCCAAATTTTTGTGTTTCACTTATAGCATATTGTCTGATTCCATTCTTTACTAATGTTTCAGATAAAGTATTTTTGATTTTTGGTGGGAATGCTAAGAAGTTATGAGGTATTTTAAGGTCTGCATCATATTGAAGCATTCCAGCAAACATAACCTTAGGAAATCTTACACGATCAAATTGGTCAAAGTTTTCATTATCAAATGCTAAACATATTTCTTGAGCACGGTCTCCTCTAAAATTAAATAGTATTACACTATCTCCATCTTCTATAGTTCCAACTGCTTTTCCATCTTTAGCTATTACAAAGGCTGGTAGATCTTGATCCACTACTCCTGTTTCATTACGATAAGTTTCAATTGCTTCTTTAGCTGAAGCAAATTGTCTTCCTTCTCCTAATACATGAGTTTTCCATCCTTCTTCTACCATAGACCAGTTAGAGTTATAACGGTCCATAGTGATTTTCATTCTTCCACCACCACTAGCTATTTCAGCATGGTAGTTTCCATCATTTAATTTAGACATTACTTCTTCGATTTGTTCTACATATATTAATGCACTAGTTTCAGGAACATCTCTTCCGTCTAATAAGATATGTAATTTAACATTCTTTATTCCTTGTGCTTTTGTTTGTTCTAACATTGCTATTAAATGATTAATATGTGAATGTACATTACCATCAGATAATAATCCAATAAAGTGCATAGTATTTTCTTTAGCGTTATCTATTAACGCATTCCATGTTGGTGAAGCAAATAATTCTTTACTAGCAATAGATTCATTTACTAGTTTAGCTCCCTGAGCATATATTTGTCCACATCCTAATGCGTTATGTCCAACTTCCGAGTTACCCATGTCTTCATCACTTGGTAATCCAACTGCTAATCCATGTGCTTTAATTGCTGTGTTTGGGCTATTAGCCATTAAATCATCTAATATTGGAGTATAAGCATTACTAACTGCGTTACCTAATGTAACATCACTAATACCTACACCATCCATTACTACTAAAACTACTGGTCTTTTACTCATAATTAATACCTCCTGGTTTAACTTCTTTTTATACCTTAATAATATAACATTTTTTTAATACTTTTTCACGTATTATCTTCATTTATATACTATAATATACCTAATTTTAAGCCTTATAACAATATTATCTTGCATTTATCATATTGTATACCCTTTCATTTTTTACCCATATGAATCACCAACTAATAATATTTGCTAATATTATATCCTTAAACTTTACTCTTTATTTGTTCAGTAACATCTTCCTTAATCTTACTATTCTTATTATCATACATTTTACTATCTGCTATACTTATTATTTTATCTAAAGTATCTCCTTGGATTGGATAACTTGCGTACCCATAGCTTACTCCCTTAAAAGCACAGCCTCTAATCTTAAACCCGTCTAATCTTTTATTAATATTATTCATAATATCATATACTGCAATATTTAAATCTTCTGATACAATTATGAATTCATCACCTGACATCCTATATAGTCTACTACATAAATACGTATCTTCACATATAAGTCTAACAAACTCCAATAAATATTCATCTCCACATTGATGTCCATACTTATCATTAACTAATTTAAAATTATCTAAATCCATATAAATTAAATTAAAAGGATTTTTACAGTCCATTAACAATTGAATATCTTTAAATACACAAGCTCTATTCTTTATATCTACTAAAGTATCTTTATATATTATCTTCCTTAAATTAGTGATACTTTGATAATTTATTATAAAATAATATAGTAAGATATAACTCATTACTGAACATGAAAACAAAGTTAGTAGTGATAAAATTTTAACTGAATCTACGTTAAATACGTAAGCAAAATTAATTAATACTAATGTTATTACACTAGCACTACTTAAGGCCAATATGCGCTTTGTTATCTTATTATTAGAATGATTTTTGATCTTCAATAGCATTCTAGATATAAAATGTAAATAAAATGGCATTGTTATTATAAATAAAGCTGTTTGTATTACTAGCCTAGCTATATTTAGTTCTATTACATTAAATATATTCGTTATTTGCACACTTAAGCAATATATCAACATAGCATAATTTAAACATATCATATCCGTTGATAAATTATTAATGAATGATCCTTTAAATAATAATTTAATTGGCACTATATAAGCTATTGTAGCAAATATAAATATTCCTGTTCCACCTAATTCAAAATATGTTATTAATATATACATTATAAAAAATACTGGAATACTATATGCGACTAATAGTAGTAAAGTTACTTTCGTACTTTGAATACTTTTAGCGCATTTACTAAATCCTATATAAACTATAAAGACTATTTCAGCCGCTATTATTAAATTGAATATGACATTCATAATTTATCCCCCAATTGTATAAGGTTTATAAAATATCTTAACATATCTGTTTCCAACATAATTTATGTTAATTTACAGTTTGTCCCGTATTTATTATTAAATTGTATCAAATTCGATTACTAATTACAAGTTATATTTATAATTTTAGTAAAGCTAATATAATGAATAATAAACCACTTATCCATCCTAAGTCATGCTTTATTAAACTCGCTATATGTTTTCCTAACTTTAGACCTATTATAATAAATATATAACATAATATAAAACAACTTATCGTTACTATTATAATAGTATTATTAGTTATTAATAAACCATAAGCTATTCCACTAGATAAAGAATCTATTGATAATGCTAAACTTAAATAGAATGCCTCAATAGCTGTTAATATTTTAGATTGATCTAAATCAGCTTTAGTTTCATCAGCATATATACTTATTACTAAGTTAAAGCTACTTAAACTTAGTTTTAATACTTCATGTTCCTTTAAATACTTTTTAAATTTGAATTGTAATATAGTATATATACCTATTACCAAAAGTATTATAATGCTTATAGTTTTACAAATATCATAAGGTATTATAAACAATATAATTCTTGATAGTATTAATGCTATACATAAAAAGAAAGCACCATTAAAAGCAATGATTAGTTGCGATATAATAGGTACTTTAATATTTTTAATACTGTATATTATTGCTACTAAAAGTGTATCTATACATAGTGCTATTACTAGGATTAATATATTTAACATTCTTATCACCTCTAATAAACTATACTATTAGAGATTAAAAAATAAGTTCTATATTTCTACTATATTACCATGTTTATCTGCTAGTATTACACTCATATTTAATGATTCTTTTACTGTATTTGGTATTTCGTTCCATTGTCTACGGTATGTAATAGAATCATTAAACGCAATAGAATAATGAGTATTAGCATCATTCATTTTCTTAATTACTTCACTTAAACGTACAGGTAGAGTTTGTTTTCGTCCTCTTTTTATTCCTTGTACATTTATGATCCATTTACTTCCTTCTTGAGTAGCTATAATGTTATCTTTTTCTTCACTATACTTCCATTCATTTTCTTCTAACCAACTAGTAACAATTCTACTTAAATCAGCAGTATTCTTTTTTAGTTTAATTTTTCTATTCATTAGTTTTTCTTCTTCGCTTTTGGCTGGTCTTCCTCTTTTCTTTGCTGGATACATTACTTTACGATCTAAATCATCTAGATAATATCTAACACATAAATAAGAACCAAAACCTGTATTACCTTTAGGTAGACGTCTTATTTCATCGCCTTCTAGTAATAGCTTGTACATTGCCTGGCAGCAAGTAGGCATTGTAGCAAAATCTTTAGATACCTCTTCATGTAATATTTTAGATTGTATATCTAAATAAGTACCTCCATTCTTTTTAATTAATTGTTTCTTTTCTTCAATAACTTTTAAGTAATCTTTAATTCCTGGACCTTTCATTTTTGTTCAGCCTCCTTTAATACTTACATTGTAATTGATGTAAAACTAATATTTTGTCGAAGTATGTACCAATAATAGATTATTTTAATAATATTTAGGGTATAATATAATTAGGACGTGATAAAATGAAAGTTACCTACATAAAATCAATATTATGTATGCTAGATGAAATAGAAAATGATGGATTCGATCTTAAAACAACAACTAATTTAATCTATCAAAAAACTAAAAATGAAAATTTCATAATAACTATTACAGAAGTAGAAACACTTATGCAATATTTTTTTAGTAATAAACTGCTTAAGGATACTTCTCTAGGTTATGATTTGCTACCATTAGTTACTATATATGGACATAGTAACTATCAAAGTAATACAGAGGCCTTGGCTCTTCTTAGTTTTATAATAAAGTTTAATGATAGCATCGATTTGATGTATAGTAATAATAAAGAATATGAGATTGATGAACTAGAGAAATATTTTGATCCTATTACATTATCTTTATTACTTAAATCTTTATTAGTTATAGAGAATCATAATAAATATAAAATTAATGATAATTTTAAAGATGATTATAAAAATTTAAAATCAATTAAAGATGATGATAATTTAATAAATGAGATAGTTTTATCTAACTATTTAAAGGATTTATTAAGTAAACTTACTATTGATGAATATACTAATGTAAATACAGGAATGATTCATTATGATAGAGCTTCTTTGATTACTAAAATATTACCTCAGAATGGCATTATAAAGAATCGCGAAAACACTCAATATTTTCAGTCTTTTTATAAAGATTGTTTGTTTAATGATGCTAATCATCAATGTCAGATTTGTGGTGTAGATTTGCCGGTTTTATTAATTGCTTCACATATTAAGCCCTATAGAGACTGTGGGCATATTTATGAAACTGTTGATTATAATAATGGTTTATTGCTTTGTAGAAACCATGATTATTTATTTGACCAGGGTTATGTTAGTTTTAATGATGATGGTTCAATCATTATAAGTTCTGAACTAAAAAACCATTCTAATTATGAAATCATTTATAATATAAATGATAATACTAAATTAAGAGTAGACACTATAACTCATAGTAGAAAGTTATTTCTAGCATATCATCGGTCTCATATTTTTAAATCATAAAATAAATAAAACTGCGTAGTATTAACGCAGTTTTATTTTTAATTATTTATAGTAATAACTATCTTGTTTCTTTTTTCATTTGGAATAGTTGTTCACCATCTTGATTCATTAAATATTTTCCCCTTGCATAACGTTTAACATACTCTTCATCCTCAAGATTATCTTTTTGTTCTGCATAAGCTTCATTATCTTTAATTAACTCTGCCTTGATAATTTCCGCTTCTGAAATATCTTTATGTAGGTTATAAGTCACTACAAATTCTTGCCCTACCTTATAGAGCATGAAACCCGCTATAAGCAATAGTATTAAAACTAACAGCTTATGTTTTTTCATCGCTTTTGCCATTTCTTTTACGCCTCCTAAAATTATTTATCCGTACCTTAATTATACTAGATATCTTTAATTTTACAAGGGCAAAACGTGTAAGCGTATTCATAAATGGCCTTAATATTGATTTTATTGTAGCAAACATTGACAAAAATATGGAATTATAATAAAAACTATAAATTAAAAAACCTACAATTCCAATCATTACCAAATACAAATTTGTGATTCCATAGTTAATTTTGAATAATCCAACATAAAATATTAAAACAAATGACCAATGATATAATAGCTGTAAAACTGTTTTAATAATAATATTTTTAATATAATTATTAAAATAGATTATAAAGGATAGTGCTAAGCCATAAAACCATCCAGCTACTAAATGATAAATTATGGCCTGCACTTGTTGTGGCATTAACATTATTTAAATAATTTAGAAAATAGTGGTTCTCTATTTCCCTTTTTATTCATTACATAAGAAATACTATCAATAAGACCTTTTATAATTACTATTCCAGATTCATTATCCATCTTACCAAGCATCAGTTCTTTTCCTTGAATTAGCATCCATCCTTGAACACTTTCTACAAGAAATTGATTAGAATCAAAACTATCAATTTGTTTAATTCCACTAATTTCTAAATACTTACGATCCTTTAACATAATATTATGATAAGGATTACTAACAAAGTTTAAAGGATTGCTGCTAGAATTTTCACTCATTATCTCACCTCAATGTAGTATATGAAGTAATAATTATAATATGTTAAAAAGTAGCCGATAAATTAGTTATCAGCTACTTCATTATGTTCTCTTATTACTTCATCTACAACTTCAAATAACAAAGCAGCATCATTCTTATTAGCTTGTTTAGCAATATCTAACACTCTAATAGTTAACTCGCGATAACCAAAAATTATTTTAATAAGATCATTAACTTTCACTTCAGTTGAAGGTTTAGCAACCTTACCATTAATAAAAACTCTAGAAGTATCAGCTAACTCTTTAGAAATAGACCTTTTCTTTAAAATTCTTGCTACCTTTAAATACTTATCTAAACGCATTTAATCACCTCACAAGTATTTTAACATTATCTTACTAATTTAGTAACTAAATAATCACAAAAAGCATTAATTAATATAGGATCCGCATCTTTTGCATTAGAATCTAACATTATAAAACTTCCAAAGTAGTCTCCATAATAACAAAGAGGATAAATCATACCATCATACCTGTTACTATCATCTTGATAAACTAACTCTTGATTAAAAGAAACAGGGCTATGAACGACAATCTTCTTAGCAAAACTATCAATAATAGATAACTTAGAAGCCGGAACAATATCATCTTCAACAAATATTATATGAAGACCATATAGACCTGTGAGGATGTTACAAATGTTAGTTAATTCTTCTTTATATATATCTAAACTATTAAATTTCTTAACTACTATATGATCATTCTCTATATAGAATTCTATATTATCTCCTTCTTTAATTCTAAAATTCTTTCTAATTTCTTTAGGTATAACTATTCTTCCTAAATCATCTAATCTTCTTACTACACCAGTAGCTTTCATATTATCACCTTCTAAGCATTATTATTACCACTTATTAGGTAATTATACATCTCTTCTTGGAACTGTTTTACAACCATCGAGTATTTCTATAACTTGTTTTAAATACAATTTACTCTTCAATAACTTTATAACTATTTTACCCTGAGTATAACTAAGTTTGATATCAGTAGAAACTGTTGTTATAAAAGTAAAAAGCTTAATACCATCTATACCTTGAGAATATTCTTTAGTAAAAGTAATGTTAACATAAGATGGATACTCAACATAAGAATCTACATAAGGTACATTAACAAGTATATCTAAACGTTTCTTTTCAAACAATAGTTCTACTCCACGAGGAAGTTGACCATGAGTATCATTTAATTCTTCTTTCATTAATAAAAGTTCTTGTTTATTACTTATTGCTTCTATTCTTTGATAGATACTTATTTTATCATAATCTTCATTACTAAAGTTTTCAGGTATATAAGCATCTACATTAGCGTTAGATTTCTTTAATTCTATAACATCTTCTTTTATTATACCTTTACGTGTATTAATAGCATTATTTAATAATTCTAAATACATGTCCATTCCTATTGTATCTATAAAACCTGCTTGTTTAGGTCCTAACATATCTCCAGCGCCTCTTATTGTTAAATCTCTCATTGCTATCTTATATCCAGATCCTAATTGAGTAAACTCTTTAATAGACTTTAATCTTTTAGTAGCTATTTCACTTAAGTTCTTTTGTGGTGAATACATTAAATAGGCATAGGCTAAACGATCACTTCTTCCCACTCGTCCTTTGATTTGGTATAACTGTGATAGCCCGAATTTATCTGCATCTTCTATAATAATTGTATTAGCATTTGGTATATCTATTCCAGTTTCAATAATTGTAGTACATACTAATACTTGATATTCATTATTAGTGAAGGCTATCATTACATCTTCTATTTCTTTTTTATCCATCTGTCCATGTACTATCCCTATTTTAACATCTTTTAATATACTGCTTAACTTTGTTGTTAGTGCATATATATTTTTAACATTATTATATAAGTAAAATACTTGGCCTTTTCTTGCTAGTTCTCTTTGTATGATTTCTTTGATGATTTGTTCATTCTTTTCAATTACATAGGTTTGGACACTCATTCTATGTAACGGTGGAGTATCTAATTGAGATAATTGTCTTACGCCTACTAATGACATTTGAAGTGTCCTTGGTATAGGAGTAGCACTTAATGATAATACATCTATGCTATTCTTTAGTTCCTTTATCTTCTCTTTATGTTGGACTCCAAATCTTTGTTCTTCATCTATTACTAGTAATCCTAAATCTTTAAATATAACATCTTTTGATAGTAAACGGTGTGTTCCAATTAGTACGTCAACTTGGCCATTCTTTAAATCTTGAATAATTTCTTTTATATGTTGCGTACTTACAAATCGATTAATTACTTCGATCCTTATTGGATAACTACTAAATCTTTTTATAAAATTCTTATAGTGTTGACTTGCTAATATAGTGGTTGGACATAGGAAAGCTACTTGTTTATTTTCTAGAACTGCTTTAAATGCTGCTCTTATTGCAACTTCTGTTTTTCCATATCCTACATCTCCACACAGAAGACGATCCATTGGTTTAGAACTTTGCATATCTGCTTTAATTTCTATTACTGCTCTTTCTTGATCTATTGTTAATGGGTATTGAAACTCATCTTCGAATTTCTTTTGCATTTCATTATCTTCATGGTATGCATATCCAATATGTTCTTCTCTTAATGAATATAGATTTACTAACCTTTCGGCTAATTCTGCTATATTTTCATTTATTTTTTGTTTTGTTTTTTCCCAGTCGCCACTTCCTAGTTTATTAAGTTTTGGTACTGCCCCTTCTTTTCCTACGAACTTTCTTACTAATTTGAATTGTTCTAAGGGTACTAATAGAATATCATTGCCTTTATAAGCTATATTTAAATAATCTTTATGTATCCCATTCATTTCTTTTGTTACTATCCCTAGGTATTTTCCTACTCCATGAATATTGTGTACAATAAAATCTCCAATTCCTAGTTCTGTATAACTACTTAGAATGCTTGCTTCTTTAAATTTTCTTTGATATCTAGTATTGTGTCTTACTACTTGAAATAGTTCTTTTGATGTATATACACTAATATTTTCTTTGCTTAGTATACATCCTTGGTTCATTTCATCTTCTATGAAATTTATTCCTTCTTTTATCTTTCCTGTGTTTAAGATATGATATGGTATATCGTCAATTTCTAAAGCGTTAATTAATTGTTGCCTTTCATTTCCTTTAATTGCTAATACTACTTTCTTTTCTTTGGCTTCTTTTCTTATATATTCTATTTTACCATTCAATGGCATTTCTGCTAGTACTTGTTCTTGTATCCCGGATTGTATTGGGCGCTTATAATTAACGAAGTTTGATATTTCTATTCTTCTTGTTTGTGCTAATATATCATTTACTTCATTACCTAATGTATAAATTGGTAGTGCTGTTCCTAATGAGAACAGTTCTTGCATATAAACTATTCCTTCTTCTTTAATTTTTTTCATATTAGTAGTAATTTCTTCACAAGGTGAAATTACTACTAATGGTTTATTAATATAGTCTATTATTGAATAATGATCATTTAAATAACTATAGTATTTATATAGGCTAGTCTCTCCCTGATAACTTTTAAGTTGATTAATTTCTTGTTCTACTTGTTCCTTAAGTGTAGTTTGTAGGGGAGTCACTAGCCTTGGTAATGCAATACTTATATTTTCTCTAATTTTAGTAGCTATTAATTCGACCTCATCACTTGAGAATAGGATGTCAGTTGCTGGTATAATTGTTACTTCTTTTAGTTCTTTAATAGTTCTTTGTGTAACGACGTCGAATTCTCTAATGCTTTCTATTATGTTATCGAAAAATTCTATACGGATTGGGTTAGCGTAATTCATTGAATAGATGTCGACTATACCTCCCCTACTTGCATATGTTAAAGGAACATCTACTCTTTTAACATAACTATAGCCACTTTTGAATAGATGTTCCTTTAATGATGCAATATCCATTTCGACATCTATTTTTAATTCGATTTCATTTTTCTTAAATAATTTAGGATTTGGCATATAGCGCATTACGGCTCCTATATGGGTAATAACAATTGGGTTGCTAGTGTTTAATAATTCATACATTGTTTCGATTTGGGCTGCTTTTCCTTCAGGTGAGGCAGCTATAGCTTCTACTCTTAGTGATTCTTCTACGCCAAAAAGCAGCACCTCTTCACTTAGGAGGGGCTGTAATGCTTCTTTTAGTTCTTGGGCTTCATATAAATTACTCTTTATTATACATAATGGTTCTTTCTTGTTAGTATATAAAGCCGCTAACAATAGTGCTTCTTCAATTTTACTTAGATTTCCTAAATTATTAGAATTATTAATTAGCGCCTCTACGGCTGGATTATCTTTTAGACTCTCTATTAACTTATGCATTTTTATTGTACTCATTCATAGCTTCAGTAAAACTTTTCTTAATGAATATTTGAGCTGCTTCACTTGCCTTATCTAATGATTTATCATACTCTTCTAATTCTTCTTTTCCTATTTTTCCTAGTACATAATCCGGAGTAGCTATCAATGGGTTCTTATCAATTCCTACTCTTATTCGATTAAATATTTGTGTATGTAGATGTGCAGTTATACTCTTTATTCCATTATGTCCACCAGAACTACCTTTTTCTCTTAATCTTAGTTTCCCTACAGGTAAGTCTAGATCATCATATATTACTACAATATCTTCTATCGCTATTTGATAGAAATCAACAGCCGCCTTAAGTGCTTCTCCACTATTATTCATATAAGTTGTAGGTTTCATTAACAATACTTTTTGTCCACCATACATACCAATCCCATACTCTGCTTTAAATTTTACCATATCACATTTTATGTCTATCGCCCGAGCTAACTTATCAATAGCATTAAACCCTGTATTATGTCTAGTCTTTTCATATTCTTTTCCGGGATTACCTAATCCTATAATTAATTTCATATTTACACCTCGTTTATCTTTTATTACATAACAAATCTACCACATAAGCTATCTAAAAACAAGCATAGATAGTATATATATTATTATTTACTAATGTTAGTCATCATCAAGCGTATATTCCAATCATTTTTTATATTTCATTTTAAGTATCCTAAATAATAATAATTTTATTAGAACTTTTAAATGTTTGCTAATTTTATTATTAACTAACAAAAACACCTTATTATAAGGTGTTTAATAAATTGTTATAACTTATAATATCAGGATTATTTAATAATCCTCTGTCTCTCAATAGATCCCCAAGTATTTTTTAACTTACCATACCTTAAAAGAGCCTCTAGTCTATAAATTGATATCAATTGGCGATAACCAAAACTTTCTATAAAACTAATAACAATTAAAAGCAAGATGTAACCAGTGGATCTTTGTTTATCATTAAATAAGTATTTCTCTAGCATAATAGCTACTATACTACTCATTAAATTGTACATAATAAACAATAATAGATAAGCAACAATAAATTGAATACTAATAGCCCCTAAACTATAAGATATGAAAAGAATAATTAACCCAATCAGTTCTATTATCGGAGAAGCTAATTCATATATCATGTAGTACCAAAAACCTAAAGTTTTTTTAATATGTCCCTTTTTAGGAATAACTAGATTGGAATGAGCACCTAAACTTTGAAGTAGACCCATATGCCATCTTCTTCTTTGTTTATGAAGATCTTTGAAACTTTCAGGCACTTGTGTCCAACATATAGCATCTGGAACATAAGCTACAAAACTACTAGTTTTATTCTTAATAGCATTATGTGTAAGTTTTACTACAAGTTCCATGTCTTCACCAATAATCCTATTTGTGTATCCACCTACATCTATAACATCCTGTTTTTTAAATAAACCAAAAGCTCCAGAAATTATCATATTTATATTAATTCTATTAAAAGCAATTCTTGATATTAAGAACACTCTTAAGTATTCAACTATTTGAAAAAGGACGACCAACTTTTTTGCTATATTATATTTTACTACGCGACCACTTTTCATTTCTACCCCATTAATCAATCTTATACTTCCACCAACAGCAATCGTATCTTCGCGCTCTAAGAACGGCTCGACTATCCTTAATAAAGAGTCCCTTTGTAATAGACTATCTGAATCTAAACTTATAAATAATGGATAACTAGATAAATTAATACCCATATTTAACGCATCAGCTTTACCTCCATTCTTCTTATTAACTAAACTGATTTTAACATTATCCAATATCGTTTCATATATCGATACTTCATCTTTTGACTTTACTTGTTTCCTTATAGGTCTAACTACTCTTTCTAAATAAAAAGCATCTATTACTCTTCTACTCGTATCATCAGTAGATCCGTCATTAATAATTATTATCTCATATTCAGGATAATCTAATTTCAATAAAGAATTTATACTATCTATAATAGTTACTTCCTCATTAAAAGCCGGTACTAATATAGATATTGGAATATAATTATGTTTATTATTCAAAGCTATTCTTCCAACATACTTCTTCTTTTCTGAGAATTCTTCTATATCAAAAGCAGCAATAATAGTTGAAATAAAAGTAATAACAAAATATATAAATAAATATATCATAAAAAACCAATTTAAATTATATAAAAAATTATTCATTTATATCACTTCCTTTTATTTGTAATTGATAATCCTCATAATTCATTAAATGCTTTTTAAATAATGTATATAGTATTATATCTTTTTGAAACTCATCCTTAGTTATTTTCAATTCTTCCATTATAGGCACTATATTACTTTCATTTATATAAATATTCGCACTATTACTTCTTACATACCAATTACGATCTTTCATTAATTCTACAAGTTTAGTTTCAATCAATTTATTTCTATACTGTTCAGAGCATTTTACAGCTACACTTCTTTCTTCCCAGTTAGGACTATCCATAAATTTTAACAAATATGGCACTATTCTTTCATCTTTTATTGCATTGAAATATCTTATAATAGTAATATTTAATTCTAACTCATTCTTTGCTAATAGTTTAAATAATATATCACTAGCTTCTATATACTTATTATGATTGAAATGTTCTATAACATCACATTTAGTAGCTATATTGAATGATTTAAGATTATCTAATAATAGTTTATTAAGGTTTTCTTCATTATAATTTAAATCATCCAAAATATCTATTATTACTTTACTTCCAATATATATTTCTTTTAAAGATATTATTTGAAGAAGATATATTAGTTTATCTATTTCTTTTAATTTAGCAATTGCTCTTAGTGTGCCTACTCTCACATAAATTGAATTATCTTCTATATTAGAACACAGTTTATTTATATAGCGTTCATTATGATAATCAAAGATAGAATACTGATAGATCAAATAAGCATAATTAACATGATTATTAGGATTTAAATTAATAAACTTATTTGTTAAATACATTTCAAAGTTTGCTAATAGTTTTGTTGTTGATTCATGATAAAAATTATTATCGATGTAGTTATTTATTGTTTCACAAAATATAGAGAAGTATATGGGATTAAACAGTTTATCTCTTATTTTAGTTATTTCACTATTTTCTATTTCTTGATTGTTGCTTATTTTAATAATCAATATTTCTAAATATTTAGTAAACTTAATTTTTCTATCATTATATAAACGAGTATTTTTATTGTTTATATAACTATGGTAATAAACATATAATATAATACTTAACATTATATAAATAGCTGTTAAGACACAAAATATTATTGCAGTAAGTACCTGTTCTTCTCTCATATAGTTCTCCTTTCTTATTGTTTAGAAAACATTTCTTTCATTTTATAATATGATGGTTTTAATCGTTCATGATAAGTTGGTTGTTTCCACGTTTTCAATTTATATGGATTACTACTATTTGTAGAAACTACAGACTTACCATTCTTTACAATTGCTGCTATATTCATTTCTTCCATGTCTATTAGTTGAGTTCCTTGTTTATAATAGAAATCTCCGGCTATTTTACTGGTTGGTGGATCCATAATATTTAACATTAAATAAGGAATTCTAATTTCTATATCATGAATACCAACGTTATAGTTTACTAAAGAATTATAGTCTTTATCCTTTGGGTTAGCTGTTCCTTCTTTTAGTTTACCTATTGGTTTTACTTCTAATGGTATTTGTATTTCCTTTTTAGTTCCTTTAACAGTAAATTTACTCTTCCATTCCATTAACTGGTATTTAATATTAAAATTATCTATATGACGATAAAATACATCATCTAAAGGTTTTAATAACGGTATTCCTTCAGCTGTATAATAAGTATCATCATAATATGTATGTACATAGAAATTTCCTGCTTTAGGTTTTACTTCTATAATGAAATCCATAAATCGATCAAATTTTAAATTGAATTGACTGCTTTTATTACTACCTGAATTTGGTGTTATATCTATTGGAATGTAAGTAGTAGTTTCTTTAAAGTTTATTTTATCATTATGTATTCTAAAGTATACATAGGCTTCATCATTACTAGCATATATAATGTTTTCATCATTAGTAGTTATGATATCAGAATTTTTCCATTCATTATATTTACCATCAGGATAATAAGTATCAGTAGAACCAGGATCAAAGGCTAATAAGCCATAATGTTGTTCATTAGTAAGAGCATCATGCCAATAAGCATTTTGATCAGGATTCTTAAATTCTAAAGTGTTCCATGATTTTTTAAACCATTCATCTTGCCACTCAAATACAATTGCTCCAGCCAATTTGGTATCCACTATATCTTGATATAATGTTGCTATTCTTTCTGCTTGCTCTTTTTCACTTAACTGACCTTGATTCATTCCTCGAGAACGATCAACATGTGCTATTCCATAAGATGAAGGAAGACCAAACTCACTAACTACTAAAGGAATATCTAATTGTTTCTTTAGAGCACTTAAATATCCTGCATAGCTATTCTTTTTACCATTAATATCAATATGATTTTGTAAAGTAGGCTCATAATTTAAAAAATTAGGATAATAAGGATATATATGATAACTAGCAAACATACCACTTAAAAATTTATCACTCTGTTTAATATTATTTGTATTTATCTGAACTAGATCATTATGTTTAGAAGGTTCATATTTTTGAATAAATGGATCTGTCGGTAACCAGTTTGAGAAAGCTATTAATCTTTGTTCTTCATATCTATTAGTTTCATAAGCTATGGCTGTATTACCTAAATTAGCTAAGAATGCTTCAAATGGAGTTCCTTTACTCATTTTCAAGTATTCTCCTTCATAACTTGTTATATTTGAATTTATTTCATTTGTTCTTTTAACAACATTTCCATCCCATTCAACTCCTATGATATATCCCAATACATATTTAGATATATCATAATTGTATCTACCATGTCCATGTTCTTTTGAGTAAGGTACATATTTAGCACCATGTATTACGTCTACTAAAGTTTTAATATCTTCTTCAGCTACATCTTTAATTGTAGGATCATAAACATTTTGGGTACTTAACATATTTTCTTCATTTATCCACGAACCATGTATTACATAAAGAGGAGATTCTTTATTTTCATTAAATTCATATAATGCTTGATAAAAATTAGGATCTTGCAATATATATACTCTTATTACATTAGCATGCATTGCTGCAATTTGAGTAAACCATCTTTTATAATCATCTACACTTATTTTAAAGTCATTAGGAAAAGCACCAGGCATACCTGCTCCTAAATCTACGCCCTTTAAGAATAAATCATTACATTTATTATTATCAGTACATAATTGAACAGTTTCTGATGTGGTTTTTGCTCTAATATTAACTATACCATCATAGTTAATATTAGAATACGGAAAGAAATAAAGGATTGATAATACGAGAGATATTAAAAATCCAATAATTGCAGCACGAAATAGAAATTTTCTCATTCCCATTCTGAACACCTCATTTACTTAATTTTAACATATTTTTTAATAAAAAAAAGATATTATTACTAATACCTTAGTTTTTCTTGATTTCTTCGATGAATTTATTATCTTCTAATCCATTTTCTAGTCCTTTTTCTATGATTTTCCATTTATTTTGAATTGCTTGTGATCCTAATCCGTAATATCCTTTTACCATTTTGCTTGCAAATATCTCACATGCATCTTCTGTTGAACTGAATAATGAGTATGGTGTTACAAAGTAATTCATATATTTTCTATAGTATTCCTGATTGTTATCTCCATAAACAAAACCAGCTGGATTAAGTGCTTCTATTCCTGCTTTATCTAAATTGTGTACTGCTGTTATTACATGAAACATTTCGTGGTTTAATGTCATTGGCAGTGTATTATTAACGATTGAATTTTCTTGATGGTTGTTACTAATAAACATATTTACTGTTTTTATTTGCTTACTTTGTATTGTATATCCAACTGCAATTCCATTGCCAGAAGATCCAGGAACTTGTATTTCACTTACATAGTACACAACAAATGATCGATTAAACTGCTTGAAGATATCACTAGGCATTGTTTCTATTACTTTTTTTGTTTCTTTATAAAATAGATTTATATCTTCCTTATCTATTTTTTCGATTGCACTAACATCAACAATATCATCTTTATAATTAGCATTAACAACTTTTATTTCCACACCATATAAATCCTTCACCTGCTTATATATTGTTTTAGCTTCCTCTGGAAGAATTTCTATATTATATGTTGGTATCTTTAATATATATTCGTTAACTTTAATCTGATAAATGAAATAAACCGCAACTAGCAACGCTATTATTGATATTATACTTAATAACCATTTAAAAGTTTTTTTCATATTATTCCTCCTTTTAATATTTTCTAAAATATTATTTATTAACACTCAAATTACTTCTTTGTTAATATTATTTATGGGGGTGACCATTAATAATATGGTAATTTGTATTACTTCTTCTAGTGTAGCATTTTTCCTTAATACTAATCAATGATTATTTTCTCTTTTTCATTGTAAAATTTATATAATTAGCAATTCATTATATAGTTACATTACTTAAATCTTAGAAATTTCTCTTTTCTCCAAATTAATCATAGCAGTAAAAGTATTTAACTTATAATTAATATATAGCTTTAATACTTATTATTTAATGTATATATAGAAAAGTTATATTATAAACTTTAACTATATATGAATAATTTAATAGTATTATTCTTAAAGTTATATTATTTTATAAATAGTATGTTAAATAAAATTATTCTATTCTTCCTTTGTAATATCTTCAAAACCAGATTGTTCTTCACTTACTTGCTTTAAATATTCTTCAGATTCCTTAGGATTACTTTTAATTAAGCTTACTGTATATGCATCATATCCAAATATAATTGAATGATTCATTTCGTACATTTTACTTGATATATCATCAAAACTTTTCTTAGATACATAGTTCCCTATATGATATTCATTACCTAATGAATCTAATACAATTATATATTTAATTATTGTCAAACCATTTAGCTTATTTTTATACATGTAAGTATTTAAAATATTATTATAAGGTATTATTATGGTTTTAGTTAAACTTAAACAAATCAGAAGATCCCTACCAAATACAATTCCTTTAAGTTTAGTTCCTTCTTCATAATTTAAATTAATTATTTCTTCATTATCATATCCAAGTTTTATTAATTTTCTTTTTACTGCCTTAGATCTTCCTTTTATTATTATCCTATATATTAATATGATAATACATATGGTAATTCCACTTAACCATAATATGCTTTTAATTAATGAGTTCTTACTTCCGTTACCATAATCATTTACATTAAATTGGTTATTTGTCATTTCAATAATGTCTTCATCAGTAATATCACCATTAATATATTCTAAAATTTCATCTTTATTTGAAAAATCTACTTTTCTGAATACACCTTTTAACATAATTGTTTGAGGTATATCTTTTTCACCATTTGATATATAATAAGCCTCTGTTTTTCTGGCTTGTTCTATCAACATGTTTCTATCTTTATCATATGCTTTTATTGGCAATGCCATTAACTTTTCATTCTCACCATAAATTGGAACTAAAAAGTAATATCCTTTTTTTTCTGCGTTTTTAATTGTATTAACTTGTCCATCAATTAAATCAATTTTGATTGAATATTTAGCGTCTTTTTGAGCTTTATCTATTTTTTTAATATTTTTTTTATAAGTTTCTAAATCAATACTTGTGGTCAGGTCAATAACTTCTTCTTCCTTAAAAAGACCAGTTATACTTAAATGGTTTTCTTCATAAAAACCAATAAACATCATGATTAAAAGACAAACAATACTTCCTAAAAATATTCTTTGTTTCTTATCAATTTCATTAAATATATTTTTCATAAAATCCCTCACATTCTATCAAACCACAGTATTATATCTTAATATAAAATAAAAAAAATATCTCTTATATATAATTTATTATTGCTTACTTTAGCTAATAAATTATTTTTTGGTTGCAAAAAAAAGAAAACTCTAGTTTTCTTTTTTTACATATACTATTTTAAGACGACGTTGATTTCCTTCACCTTCAGAAACTGTCTTTATACCTTCTATATAAGATAGCGCTGCATGAATTGCTTTACGTTCATCATTTGGCATTGGATCTAATAAAGCATCTGTTTTCGTTTTTAACACTTCATTAGCTATCTTTCTAGCAAAATATATTTCTTTACTTGATTTATTTTTCTTATAATTATTTATATCTACTAATACACCGATTCTTTTTTTGAAATGAGCAGCTAAAGCTGTTCTTAATACGATATTAATTGCTTGAAGCGTTTGTCCGTTCTTACCTATTAATATAGCGTTTCCTTCGGAATCTAGATTAACATTAAAGAAATGGTTATCGATAGATACTTCAACTTTAGTTTCCATATTAATACCATTAAAGTAATTAGTAAGATACTTAATAATATAATTCTTAATATCTAGATTACAGTAAACACTAGCAGTTACCTTACTTCCAATCCCAAATATTCCACTTTTTTCTTCTATAATAGTATATTTAAGTTCTTCTATTTCTACTTGTCTAGTGGCTGCTGCTTTCTTTAATATTTCATCAAGTGTTTTTCCTGTTAATATTTCCATTTCTTCACCTCATTATAAATTATTTTTTTGTCATATCCTTCATAAAGAATTTTTCAATAATAATACTTTGTAGTACTCTTGTTACGGCATTTACTAACCAGTAGAATGACATTGCTAACGGCCATTTTATTGATAATACTGAAATCATTACTAATGAAACATACATCATAGTGTTCATTGTGCCTTCCATACCAGAAGATTTTTTAGCAACTTTAGCTTTAGCATATTTCTTTTCTTTTACATGATTTTTCTTATCTCTTCTTTTTTGAAGAAACTGAGGGAATTTCATTGATACAAATTGGAATACTACCATTAATCCAAAGATTATAAAATATGGTAATTCTCCTGCAAACATACCATCCCAAGGAGTAGTATCTAAACTAATTCCCATGAATGTTCCACCAATAACTGCTTCAGCTCTCATTACTGCATAATAAACTGCAAACATAACTGGCATTTGAATAATCATTGAAAGCATTGATCCTAATGGATTGATTGAATATTTAGCATATAACGCATTTAATTCTTGCGCTTGTAGTGCACGAGAACGATCATCTGTTTTACCTTTGAATTTTGCTTGAATACGATCCATTTCTGGTTTGATAACCTGCATTTTTTGTTGTTGAACCTGTTGTTTAATTGTCATTGCTCCAGTAAGAATATTAATAATTAATACTGAAAGGATGATTGCCATTCCTGCATCTCCTGTTAATTTACCAATAAAGTTTATCAACTGTGCCATTGGATAGACAAATATTCCATCGAACCAACCTCCAGAGAATACATCACCCCAACTAGTAGATAATTTTATAATAGCTTCTGGGTCAATTGTTCCATCTGCTAATCTTGGATTTGAACATGCCGCTAGTGAAACTAACATAAATACTGATAGTAACGCCAGCTTCTTTTTGTCTTTAAAGAATTCTTTCATTTGCTTTTCTCCTGTCTAAGTTTGCTTACTTATATATTCTAACTTTTTTGTACGCGCTTTCCAAGAACTTTTTGTTAGTTTCGTACTTTTCTTGGCTAAAAGTAGGTCTAATTAGAACAATAGTATCAAATTCTTCTTCAAAACTGTATACTTCATCAATCATCATTCTAATTTGACGCTTTACTTTGTTACGCTCTACTGCTCCTCCGACTTTTTTGCCGACAGTTATTCCAACTCTACTTTGCTCTTCTTTTTTCTTTCTAACATATAGTACAAGAGTTGGTGAGGCATAAAACTGTTTTTTTCTCATAATGTCATCAAACTCATAATTTTTTTTAATTCTAAATTGTTTTTTCATATTTAAACTCCCTAAAGTACAAAAAAACCACCTAAAGGTGATTTTTTATGCCGATAACACTTTTCTGCCTTTAGCACGACGACGAGCGATAATATTTCGCCCTCCGACCGTTTGCATACGGGCTCTGAAACCGTGGGTTGTTTGGTGTTTTCTTTTGCTCGGTTGATAAGTTCTCTTCATAAGAGCCACCTCCACTTCTTTTTTTATTTTTACAAATTGAGCATTGCTAGTTGATTATACAAATAAATCAAGCAAAAGTCAAGTAAGTTCCGATATATTTTTAAATTTCACACAATAGAATTAGATTATAGCCTATATATGTAAACAAATTCACTTTATTATTATAGCTTAAAACTATATATATATAAATTAATATAAGTTCATATATATATCATCTTTATAATATAAGAGATCTCGCTGTAACTTTATTATAAGTTAATCACCTGGCGAATAATGGATATAAGTTGATTTAAATATACTATTACTTATTTATTTACATTCTTATAGTTAACCAAAGGTTTTATCACTATAATAGGGATAAAATACCTATATATAAAAAAAAGTAATTTTTTCTTTAATTTTTATTAATTTAATTTTTCCACTGTTTTCTGTGGAAAAGTCTGTGGATAAGTAAGGTTTATTTAAAATTTAGTGTGGGAAAAATTTAACATCAATAATTTTACATTGCTCTTTCCACCAGCTTATAAACCATCGAAATTAGTTAGTTTTCCACCAATTGTGGAAAAGGTGGATAAGTCTATTATAAGGCTCTATGAAAGTATCTATTTAATATTATTATTGGTTGACAACATTAATTATTTAAAAAGTTATCAACATCTTTCCACAAGTGAGTATTCCACATTACTGAATAAATATAGTTTTCCACTTACGTATATGGTGGAAAACTATAATTTTATACTATTTATTTTATTTTCATAAATTTTCATTGTGGAAAACTCTTTGTTTTTACCATTACTTGTAGTAGAATATAAACATAACAAAGGGGTACGCAAATGACAAACTATCTACAAGAACATCTCGTAAAAG
>JAVWHP010000006.1:0-102737 GCA_036639955.1 Erysipelotrichaceae bacterium | reverse complement strand
ATAGCATAATATATAAATAAGCTAAACCTAATTAGGTTTAGCTTATGTTTATTTATTTAAAAGCTTCAACGTATGAATCTCTGTCATCTAATTTCTTTTTGTACATAGATTTTGCTTCTTCATCTGTTCTAACTTCTTTAAAGTCACTATTGTATATATCTCCTGAGTTAATATAAGCATCATTTCCGTCTAGATCTGATTTAACATTGTTAACTTCAACAAAACGGTAAATATCTGCTGTCTCTTTTTTACCATCAACTAGTCCTTCTATTTTTACTTTATATACATATTTGATGCTGTCACCAGATGGACTTGGGTGTTTACTAAACATTGTAAAGTATTTAGCAATTGGTGTTGCTGATACAAATTTAGCTTCCTTTAATATTCTTTTATCTAAAAAGTAAGTCGTTTTAACATCTTCAACTTCTTTTTTAGCTGCTTTATCAGCTTCTGCTACAACGTTAGCAGGAATTTCTTTAACGCTAGCATATAGAACAGTTAATCCTGCAACTTCGAATTCTCGTTCTGTATTAATTGGCTTAATACCTAATTCTTCTGCTAATTCTTCATCGAATTCTGCAGTAATTTTAACTTTATCTCCATTAGATAAGTCATTATCTGGTGATATATCAAATTGAACTGTTTTAACGAAATTTTTAAGATCTTTATCTGTCTTATCATATTCTATACTTTTATTTAGACTAAATTGATCAACTATTGAACCTTCACCATTGTATCCTCTATATTCTAATTCTATTTTTCCTGTAAAGTCTACTTCTTTCATTGTCATTTTTCCATAAATGAATTTACCGACAAATAACAATATAATGGCAGCTACGATAGCAGCCATTGTTATAAGCCCTTTTTTAGTTTTAAGGAATGCTAATAGTTTAATTACTAAAGCTTTAGCTTTATTTAAACCACCTTTTAATGTTGCTACAATTGCTTCAGTACTTACTGTGTCATTTGCTACTGGTGTTGCAGTAACTGCTATAGTTTCTGTTGGTTCTGTTGTTGCTACTGTACCTTCAGTTGCTACAGTTGTAGCAGTAGAATCTATTGCTTCTGAAGTTACTGAAGTAGCAGTAGTATCTATTGCAGCTATGTTAGCTGTTGCTACTGTTGTAGCAGGCAATGTTGATTTAGCAGCAAAGAATATAATAGTTGAGTAAATACCAACTCCTATATTACCGTAAATAGCTAATTCCATAAGTTGAAAATCAGATTTCGTAAAACCCATCATTTTACCCATGCCGTAAATATCTCTATCAATAATTGACTTAACTACTGTGAAGAAATCATAATTTATAATTAGGAAAATAGTAGAAAGTAATGTTACACCTCCAACTATAAGTAAAAATAAATCATGGTCATTCTTGCTCAATATGTTATAAACACACATTCCACATATTAAACCACTTAATCCTAGCTGTAAAACATAACTAATCATAATAAGTTGCAATTGCAATTTAGGTAATTCTTCACCTAAGTCTACCTTAAGTTGAGTAACTGCAAGTGCAAAAATGATTGCACATACTGCTAATGCCATACCTAATACTCTAATACTTTTCTTTTGTTGTATAAAACCCTTTGTTTTTTCCATTTCTCTTCTCCATTTCCAAAGGCAGATTTTAACATATTTAATATAATTAATCAATAAATATATGTTTTTAACTTTACAATAAAAAGGATTCTAGTGAACTAGAATCCTTTTTATTGATTATTATATGTTTACTATATGTTTATTTATTTCTAATTTGTTAATATTGCTGCCCAACATCCATTGTAATTTCCTAATCCTATTTTAGTAAAAGTAGAAGTTAATATATGTGGAGCATGAGTAGGTGAACTTAACCACCATGATAGGTTACTACTATATGATCCACCGTAACTTACTAGTAATTCAACGCTATTATTATAGCTAACTCCATATTGGTTTAATACTGTTGTATAGCTACTTCCATCTGGTCTGTAATGGTAGAAACCATTGTAGGCAGATTCCATTGCTCTTTGTTGAGCTGCGGCTCCAAGGTTTCCTGTGTCTAATGTTAATGGGTATAATCCATTTTGTGCTCTTACTGCGTTTATAGCACTTATCATGTCACTACCTTCAGGTACATCATAAGTACCACTATAACTAACATTTCTTGTTGCTACAACGGCTTCATTAACTGATACATTTAATGTTGCACTTGTTTGATTCCCATTACTATCACTTGCTGTATATACAACAGTATATTCTCCAGCAACACTTGTATCTACATTACTATCTACAGCATAATCTAATGTACCGTCTACTTCATCATAAACATTATTTACATAATCACTTGCATAAAATTCTTCATTTAATTCTAATGTAGCTTCATTATCTACTAATTCTATTACTGGTGCATTCTTATCTACTACTTCAACTAATAGTTTATAGGTCTTACTTATTCCGTTATCTATTACTATTTCATCCTGATTAGTACTAGCAACTAGCAATGTCTTATTTATTGGGTCTTTTGCTTGTTCTTTCTTTTTAACGTTTAAGTTAACTAATTGCTTTCCAGCTTTATTAGCATTAAAATATTCTAATTCAAGTGTTAAATTTCCATAACTATAAACACTTTTATTTTTTTCTTTACTCACTTCAATTGGAATATTGATTGAATCTACATCTTTTAGATCTACTGCTTTAATTATTTTTTTTATTGCATCCTTCTCACCATAGTTTACAATTATCGTTTTTTCATTGTAAACATTATCACTTATATTACGTGCATCTGCAACATTAATGTTATCATCCTTATGTATATTCCCGTTCATACTTAAGGTGACTCCAGTTCCTAGAAATGTTACAAATGCTACACTAATTACAAGCAGCTTCTTGTATTCACGTATCATTTCGTTCATATAATATCTCCTTATGATTTTTAACCATGCGTACATTTTACTATATTTTTAGCAAGTTGTAAATGCTTTCCATTATTTCACACATTTTGTCTATACATATATGTAATAATTTAAACCGCTTACAATATGATTAAAACCTATAAATTAAGCCTTACACCTGTTTTACTATGCTTTATATCTTTTTCACACTTGTGAAATTACATTGATTATTAATTAATGCGCTGGCAAATGTGTTAATTATGTTATTATGATATGCTGAATTTCATAAAACATTCATAATAATTTCTTTTTGCTATATAGAAGATCTAATAAGCCTATTAAATGGTGCTTAATTTTAATAATTATTATATTTAACCTATAATTAAACTAGTTTAAATAAACTAACACAAATAAAAAAAGCCTTATTTAGGCTCTTTCTTTGAATTTAGTATATGTAACCCTAAAGCTACTTGAACGCTGAATTCTTTATTTTTATTATCTATTTTTATATTACCATTATACTTATTTACTATACCTTTTATACTTGATAATCCTATACCACCGTGTTTCTTACTAGTAACATACCTATTATTATCTAATTTTACTATTCCATTAAATGAGTTCTTAACTTTAATAATTAGATAATCATTAACTTCTTCCATTATAATATCAATAGACCTACCTTTAAACCCCATTCTACAACAAGCTTCTACAGCATTTTCAAATAAGTTTCCTAAAACAATACATAAATCATATATATCTATATTAATATCATCACTAATCATAATTTTTATATTAGTTTCAATCTCATTATATTCAGCTTGATGTTCATAATGAGAAATGATAGCATTTAAAGTATTGTCACTAGTATATTTAATAATAGCTGATTCATCAAGTTTATTACTTAAAGATATAATATATGTCTTTAATGCTTTTATATCTTTATCATTAATTAAGGAGTTTAACACTCCTATATTATGTTTAAAATCATGTCTAAATATCGCAGCATCTTTAACTTTAGTATTTAACATATGATAATAACTCTTTTGAGAATCAGAAATTACTTTAAAAGTTTCCATTTCATTATCAATCATAATCTTTTTATATTGGATTACTAAAGAATTAAATAATATAATATAAACATAAATTATAATTCCTACAATAAATATAAACGATATAACATCACTACGTTCAAAAACAAATTCTCCTCTATTAAAGAAATGGAAGAATATAAAGGCAATAACTAAGATAGGGAATGAACAATACATTTTCCAAAAACCAATATTTATATGTTGGATTAATAATTTAAGTTTTTCAGCAAAGTATCTATAAACTAATATTAGAGCTATAACACTAAATCCTAAGTATACTATAGCTATAAAAAACATTTCCATCTCCGGTTCTGAACCGGGAATTAAAGTTCTACATAATAAAGTAGCAAATACAAATACTACTAATTGAAATAATGAACCAGTCATAAAAATAAACAATTTAGCAGGGAAACTTTCTTTAAATAAATATTGAATAGGTATTAATAGTGTAGGTATTAATAAACTTATCAAATATAAATCATTTAAAGAAGGTGACATAAGATATAAAATAATTAATAATATAATTAAAGTAGCTAAAAGAATTATAAAGGTTTTAAATCCTTCATATTTAGGTTCTAATGAAATATAAATCAAATAGATATTTGATAATAAACATATGAACATAAATATTAATATAAATCCTACTAGAGTCATATTATTCTTCTACTTTATTATATAAATAATCAAAGTATTTTTGTTTAACAGTATTAAGGTTTTCTTTAGGTATAGGAGCTACCATCCCATTACTAAATTTAAAACTTCTACTTTCTAACATAGAAACTTGATCCATATTAATTAAATATGACTTATGACATCTTAAGAAACGACTATCATTTAGAATTCCTTCAATATTGTCTAGTTTATCATTAACAATAATATCATCTTGCTTATCTATATGAAACGTAATTTGTCTTTTAAAACTTTCTACATAAATAACATCTCTTAATTTAATCTTATAACATCCGTATCTAGATGTTAAAGTTACAAACTTATCATCATGATTTTTAATTGATACCATTAGATCTTCTAATAATACGCTTAATGATTTTTCGTCAAAAGGCTTTAATAAATAATTAAAGGCTTTAACTTGATAAGATTCGATAGCAAATTCTCTACTAGAGGTAATAAATATAATATTACAGAATTGATCATATTTTCTGATTACTTTAGCTAAATCAATTCCGGTCTTATGAGGTAATATAATATCTAATAAGGCAATATCATAAGTTTTATCATTTTCATAATCAAATATGCCGTCTTCAGCATTGTCATAAACAGTTATAGTATGACTTATCTTTTTAAAATTAAAGTAATTATCAACGAATTTTTCTAATCTAGTAGATTCCCCAACTAAATCTTCACATATTAATATTTTTAACATTCTAACACCTCTTTGTAATATTATAGCATAAAGTTAAAATGAATTTAATATTCTTTCTATAACTTTCATATAATTTATAGAAAGAAGGTGTCAAATGGATGCTTATTTAGAATATATTCATAGTGAATTGTTTATATTAATACCTGTTTTGTATCTGATTGGAATAGCTTTAAAGAAAACTAAATTTAAAGATGAACTGATTCCTTTAACTTTAGGTATTGTCTCTATTGTTTTATGTGGTTTATATATATTAGGTAGTTGTGATTTAGGGAATTGTCCTAGTATGCTTGGTATGGCTTTTACTATTATTACTCAAGGAGTACTTATTGCAGGTGCTTCAGTATATGCAAATCAGTTATTTAAACAATTAAATAAATAAAGCTTATTGTTTTATTATTAGTTATAGCCTATACTATTAATGTTATAAAAATTACAGGAGGTTATTATGATAAGAACATTAATAGGTGGTATAGCTGTAGGTATTGCGAATATAATTCCAGGAGTAAGTGGTGGAACTATGATGGTAATACTTGGTGTCTTTAATAGAGTTAGTGAATGTATAGCAGGAATCTTTAAACCAAAGAATGATCATCGTAAGGAAGATATCATATTCCTTATACAATTGTTGATTGGAGCAGGTATTGGTTTAGTTGGGTTTGCCAAAATTCTAACTTATTTATTTAATAATTATCCAACACAAACAATGTTTTGGTTTGTAGGATTAGTATTATTCTCTATTCCAATCTTTATAAAGAGTGAACTTAAGAAAGATAAGATTAATAAACTAGCGGTATTATTAGGTATTGCATTAATCTTTATTATTACGTTCTTAAATCCTGGTAATTCAGTAAATATTAATCCTGAGTTTCCTGCATTAAATATTTTCTTTCTTTTATCAATGATAGTCGTTGGTTTTATCGGTGGATTCTCTATGTTTCTTCCAGGTGTTTCAGGTTCTATGGTTTTACTAATTATTGGACAATATCATTTATTTAAAGCTTATTTAGCTAATGTAATGAGTTTTAGAATTGATATTCTTCTTCCTTTATGTTTTATGGGACTTGGTATTATATTAGGTATAGTAGCGGCTTCTGCTTTAATTACAGTAGCTTTAAAGAAGAACCATGCCTTTACTGTTAGTTTCCTATTAGGATTGATTCTTGCTAGTAGTATAGTGCTAATTCCAATTGATGTAGCTTATACATTACCTTTAATAGCTACTAGTGCTTTAAGCTTATTGTTTGGTGGATTTGTTGTTGCTTTAATTGATAAATTCTCATAAGTTAAATAGAGCAAAAAAAAAGATAAATTTTATCTTTTTTTTTGCTCTATTTAAAAGTAAAGTATGCTAGAACAATTATTCCTAGTACTATACGATACCAACCAAACACTTTAAAGTCATGTTTCTTAATGTAGTCCATTAAGAATTTAATTACTATAAATGAAACAATAAACGATACAAACATTCCAACTAATAATAATACTAATTCACTTCCAGTGAAGGCGAATCCGTATTTAACTATCTTTAATAAACTGGCTCCAAACATAACAGGTATTCCTAATATGAATGTAAACTCGGCAGCTACGACTCTTGATACTCCAATCATTAGAGCTCCTAGTATTGTAGCCCCAGATCTAGATGTACCTGGAAATATTGCTGCTATTAATTGAAATACACCAATAATTAATGCTGTTCTATATGTTAAATCTTTTAAAGAATTAATTTTAGGCTTAAAGTTCTTATGTTTGTTTTCTATAACTATAAATGCAATACCAAACACTATAAGTGCAATGGCAATACATGTAGGGTTATAAAACAATTCTTCAAATAAATCATTGAATGATAATCCAATTATTACAGCAGGAATACAAGAAACTAAGATTTTAAACCATAGTGTCATAATATCCTTGTCTACATAACTTAAGATTCCTTTATTTGAATAGCTGTTTTTACAATTCTTTTTAAAAGGAAATATACGTTTCCAAAATAGAATTACAACTGCCATAATAGCACCTAATTGTATTACTACTTCAAAAACACTCATAAATTCTTCACTAACATTTAATTTAACAAACTCATTAAATAAGATGATATGTCCAGTACTACTTATTGGTAACCATTCAGTTATACCTTCTACTATTCCAAAAAATACCGCTTTTACAATTTCTATAATGTCCATTTTAAATCTCCTTTGCTAAGGTATTATAGCATAAAACTAATAACTATTTATATCATTTTTGTCATAATCATTTAGTATCTTTTTATTTATGAATAAATTAATTATTTGATATGCTTCATTATTAACTTTAGGATCTTGTAAAATTCTATGTTTTCCACCATGTAATATAATTAATCTTTTATTATCATTAGGTATCTTATCAAAGGCTTGTAAAGAACTTCTTAAAGGTATGATTTCATCTTCATCTCCATGTATTATTAATGTAGGGACATTAACTGCTTTAATATATCCTTTATAATGTTTAACTATATCCATAAAAGTACCAAAAAAGCTTTTAGGTAAAGAAGGATTTTCTAAATCCTTCTTATTATTTATTAAATTCACAGCTCCTTTAACTATATAATCTGTAAAGTTTTCTAAATTAAAATAATTAAATGCTGGAGATATTAGGATTAATCTATTGATTGGACATATAGTAGATAGGTAGGTAGCTATTACTCCTCCCATTGAAAAACCTAGAAGGTCTACTTTATAACCTTTAACAATATAGGTTTCTACAAGAGTTCTTGCTCTGTTTATCCAGTCTATATAGTTACAGTCTTTTTCATCATTTTTGTTGTACAAATTCAGGGTGATTATTTCATAGTTCTCCTCCTTTGACCAAAGGATAAGGTTTGACATTTCTTCAGATTGTTTTCTTCCAAAGCCATGAAGTGTTATTAGTGCGTGTAATTCCTTAATATCTTCTTTAGTATCTGTTTCTTTAGGTTTATGTATTAGTTTATTTTTTATCCAGTTAAACATGTAATCACTCCTTTAATTAATATTATAGCATATTATTAATAAAGTTATAGTTATTACTAAGTTCGACATATAAT
Source organism: Erysipelotrichaceae bacterium (assembly GCA_036639955.1). Classification (GTDB taxonomy): domain Bacteria; phylum Bacillota_I; class Bacilli_A; order Erysipelotrichales; family Erysipelotrichaceae; genus JAVWHP01. Next base: position 94,333 of record JAVWHP010000006.1, on the reverse strand, counting down.
TTAATAGAAGATTAATATTATAGTAGCATGGAGGTGTAGAAATGGAAATTATAAAAAGAAGTAACACTACTAGAGATATAACTATATTTAGTAATGATTATTGTGTTAATAGTGCAATGATCAATGAGTTTCAAACGTCTTTTTTCACTTTAAAAATTAATAAGATAGAACTTATTAAAAAAGAACTTGGAGGTTATGTTATTGATGATGATGCTCAATATTTAGTTATTAATGTTAGTATAAGAAATATTACTAATGAAGTATTGCTTATGTTGAAAGAAGACTTCACAATAAGCTATGATGATGAAGAACCATATGTTGGTGAAGACTTCTTCCAAATAGATAAGCAATTACCAAATGAATATGCACTTAAACCTAATGAAAGAATTACAGGTAAACTAATATTTATAATAGGAAGTAATGCTAAAAGGATAATGCTAATGTATAATGAATTTTATGATGATGATAGTGAAGGGAAGACTTATAAACTTAAATATATAATACAGTGATGTGATGTGTTGAAAACTTATGAAATATATGTTGACATATATTTCATTATTAAGTATTATAATAAGGTAAAAGTTATGAAGAGAAGAGTAAATTATGAATGCTTAAGTAGAGAGTCTGATTAGGTGAAAACAGATAAAGATGAAATAATTGAACATGGTCTTGGAACTGCTTAATCTAATAGATTAAGACGTCTGTGCACGTTACAGCACTAGAGTATATACTTATTAGTTATAAGCGTACTTGAAGTAAATAGACGTAGTTTAATACTAGTGTTTATACATTAAGGTGGTTACACGAAAATACAACTTTCGTCCTTAGGGATGGAAGTTTTTTAATATTTGTAGTGTTCACATTAAGACTTTGTGGTACAATTAAAGCACTAATAGTGAAAGGATGATTTAAAATGAAAATAAGTACAAAATGTTTACATGAAGGTTATAAACCCAAGAATGGTGAACCTCAAGCAATGCCTATTTATCAAAGTACAACATTTAAATATGATACTACTGATGAAATTGGAGAATTATTTAATTTAAGTGCTGCAGGACATATGTATTCAAGAATATCTAACCCAACTGTTGGATTTGTTGAAGATAAGATTAACAGCCTAGAAGGCGGTGTTGGAGCTCTATGTACAACAAGTGGGCAAGCTGCTAATATGATAGCTATACTAAATATATTATCTGCCGGTGATCACTTTGTTACTACTGGAACAATTTATGGTGGAACAGTAAATCTATTTGCAGTTACACTTAAGAAGTTCGGTATCGATTGTAGCTTTATTGATGCTACAGCAAGTGAAGAAGAAATTCAAAAAGCTTTCAAACCCAATACTAAAGCATTTTTTGCTGAAACAATTGCTAACCCAGCAATTGTAGTGCTAGATATTGAAAGATTAGCCAACATAGCTCATAAAAATGGAGTTCCATTCATTATTGATAACACATTCGCTACACCAATCTTATGTCGTCCCTTTGAATTTGGAGCAGACATAGTAACACATAGTACTACTAAGTATATGGATGGACACGCCGTACAAGTGGGAGGAGTAGTAATTGATTCTGGTAACTTTGACTGGAACAATGGTAAATTCCCTTGTCTTACTGAACCAGATGAATCATATCATGGTGTAATATATACAAAAAACTTTGGTAACGCAGCCTATATTACTAAAGCCCGTGTACAACTAATGAGAGACTTTGGTTGCTATCCAAGTGCCATTCAAACATTCCTATTAAATTTAGGTTTAGAAACACTAGCAGTAAGAATGAAAACTCATTGTTATAATGCGGAACAAGCAGCAAACTTTATGAATGCTTCAGATAAGATAGAATCAGTAAACTATCCTACTCTACCTAATGATAAGTATCATGATTTAGCTAAAAAGTATTTACCTGACGGTTGTAGTGGTGTCATTGCCTTTACTATTAAAGGTGGTCGTGAAAATGCCGTAAAATTCATGGATGCATTAAAACTTACAACATTAGAAGTGCATGTTGCTGAATGTCGTACTTGTGCATTACATCCAGCTAGTGCAACACATCGTCAATTAACAAATGAACAACTAATCGCATGTGGAATAAATCCTGGATTAGTAAGATTATCATGTGGATTAGAAGATGCTGAAGATATTATTGCTGATCTTAAACAAGCATTAGAAGCTATCTAAATCTTTAATTATTAATTAAGAAGCTATAAAATAGCTTCTTTTTATATATATTAAGTTTATAACTAGTAATTATAAACATAAAACACTAAATGCATAGCATTATTTTAAATTAATAGTATAATATATATAAAGCTTTAGGAGGTAATATGAAAAAACTAAAATCATTTATATATCGTAATAAAGTATTTGTTAGTATCTTATTAGCTATGGTTATATTTTTAATTATTCTAATAGGTAATTACTTTATTAATCCTACTAAAAATAATCCTAATATTTCTATTAATGAAGATGCTGAAATACCTAATTCAGAAACTAATAAAGAAGAAGAAAAAATAACTAATAAGATATCTGACTTTACTGGTAAATTCAAAAATGATAACTCTATCTTCTTTAATTGGGATTTAAATGGTATTAATGATTCTATCAAAAAAGTAGAATTATATTATAATGATATTGTTATTGCTAATGTAACAGGTTCTTCTTCTTATATTTTACCATTTGGTATTGTAAATATCCCTACAGGTTCTAATCCTTTTGAATTAAGAGTTATCTTAGAATCAGATAAAATAGTTACAAGTTCTACCAATGTTAAAATAGATTATATTTTAAGTCCTAATTTTAAATATTATGAAACAATAGATCCTACATTAGGAAAAGGAGTAATTCTTGAACTAACTTATAAATTTTCTAGTAATACTCCAGCTAATGTTCCTAGTATAAATGTTAATGATACTCATGGTGGTTCAGTCAATATAACTTATGTTAATACTGAATATGATAATTCAAGTTTTTATACTACGGGTAAAACTAAATATTTTCTAAGTTATAAGGAATATAGTCCAGCTACTTATAGTTTCAATATCACATATAGTTTCACTAATTTAGATCATACTCTATCTTATCCTATGACATTTATTATAAAAACCGCTAATTAATTAATTAACGGTTTTTTTTATAAAAATTATGTTAAAATAAGTTAAGAGGTGATTCTATGCAAGAATTAAATAAAAATATATTAGAAGCTGAATTTAATATTCATCATCGTGATAAACTTCAATTAGAAGCTAAGAATCTTGAAATTGAAATAACTGAATTGAAACTAAGAATTAAAAATATTAGAAATAGTATAGAGGCTTCTGAATTAGATGTTTTAATGCTAGAAAAAATTAGTGTTAAAAATATATTAAGTTCTTTTAATGGACGTAAGAAAGATTCATTAAAAAGAGAAGAAGCTAACAGTTGTCGTAATATATTGGATTATAAACAACTGCAAACAGATTTAGAATACTTAGAATTTGATTATAATAGAGTATTATCAGAATTAGATACACTCTCAGATACCGAAGTAATATATAATAATTTAATAGCAACTAAACGTAAAGAAATAAATGGCACTGCGAACGAAGAAATTTTTAAATTAGAAAATTTATTAGTAAGTTTAAATGCTAAAAATGAGAATATAGAAGCTACTATAAATGCAGGTAATAAAGTAGTTCAAGGATTAAATAAAGCTTTAGATTCTTTAAAACTTACAGAAGAATCAAGTAAAGTGGATTATATACAAAAAGGAATATTTGCTAATTTTGCAAAAAATGGTAATATTGAAGATGCTCAAAGAGAATTATCATCTATAAAAGGGGATTTAAATAACTTTAAAAAACAAATATTAACTGTTGATAGTTTATTTATGAAAGATATTGAAATAGAACAATTACCAAAGCTTAGTGACTATATATTTGATGATGTTTATACTGATAGGATGGTTAATGCTAAAATAGCTAGTGCTTGTGGATATCTATTGGAGATAAATGCTAATGTTAAAAGAATGTTACATTATTTAAAGATGATATATGAAAAGAACCAGTATCAATATGACAGCTGTAAAGATGAAATCAATAAAATAATTATTACTTATAACTTATAAAAAAAAAGATATTCTTCGGAATATCTTTAATTTACTTCAAATTGTGAATTATATAGGTTAGCATAAAATCCTTTATCTGCTATTAATGATTCATGTGTTCCAGATTCTATAATATCTCCATTATTAACTACTAAGATTAAATCTGCACTTCTAATTGTAGATAAACGATGAGCTATTACAAAGCTAGTGCGTTCATGCAATAATGAATGCATTGCGTTCTGTATAAGCGATTCTAAACGTGTATCAATACTTGAAGTAGCTTCATCTAATATAAGTATCTTAGGATTAGCTAATAGAGCTCTTGCAATTGTAAGAAGTTGTTTTTCTCCAATTGATATATTATTGCTTTCTTCATCAAGTACTAGTTTATATTCATCTTGTAGCGTATGAATGAAGTGATCAACATTAGCTGCTTTAGCAGCAGCATAAACATCATAATCACTAGCATTAGGATTACCATATCGTATATTATCCATAATAGTACCATTAAATAACCAAGTATCTTGGAGCACCATACCAAATAAAGCATGAAGATCATTACTACTTATATCATTTATATTAGTGCCATTAATAAGAATAGAACCAGAATTAACTCGATAGAATCTCATTAATAAATTAATTAATGTTGTTTTACCACCACCAGTAGGTCCTACTATTGCTACCATTTGACCTTCTTTTACATCAAATGATAAATCTGATATTAATGGATTAGATTCATTATAAGCAAACTTAACATGATCGAATTTTATAGAAGATATGTTAGTAGGATTGAAACTCATATTTGGATCCTTAATTGTTTCTAATTCTTCTTCCTCTTCTAAGAATTCATATACTCGCTTTGCAGCAGATATAGCTGACTGTATACTACTAGATAACTGACTTACTGTAGATATAGGTTCATAAACTTGCCATATATATCTAATAAAAGCCTGTAAATTACCTATACTTAAACTTCCAGCTAATATATTAAATGCTCCTAATATCGCAACAATAATTATTATCAAATAAGTACTCAAAGCGATCAAAGGATTCATTATACTCGATACAAATTGAGCATGATGACCACTCTTTTTTAATTCTTCATTTATTGTTTTAAATTCTTCTATAGCATCATCTTGTTTACCATATAGTTTTATCTCTGTGAAGTTAGTAAACATCTCTTGTGTACAACCATTAAGCTTTCCAAGCATACTTTGTTGTTCATTAAAATGCTTTTGAGATAACTTAACTAATACTTTAGATATAATAAGAGAACAAGGTATTATCATTAATGCTACAAAAGCTAATAATAAATTAATCTTAATCATTATAATAGCACATAATACAACAGTTAAAACTGTTGTTATCATTTGGCTAAAACTTTGAAATAATGCTACAGCTAATACTTCAATATCATTACTTACTCTTGATAAGACATCACCTAAGGGGTGAGCATCAAAATAACTTACAGGTAAGTTATGAATCTTTCTAGATACTTCGCATCTTACCTCATTCATCATATTTTGCATTTCATTAGTTAATATCCATGTTGATGAATAGGTAAGAAGCGCAGCAGCAACGTATAACATACCTAGTATTTTAATAATATTTAAGATGTACGAAAAGTTAACCGATGCTCCATCAACTGAATTGAGGATGTTGATGGAATCGGTAGCTAGCTGAGTAGTTATTTTACCACTTATTACTGGGGCTATAGCACTTATAAAAGCAGAAGTTGCTATAGCAATAATACCTATAAAAATACCTTTAAGATGAGGTCTTACAAATAATTTATAATATTTTTTCATCGTTTTAATTCCTCCTCACTAAGTTGAGAAGCGGCTATTTCATAATATATAGAACAATTCTTTAGTAATTCAATGTGTGTTCCATCTCCAATAATATGACCTTCATTAAGAACAATAATCTTATTTGCATCCTTAATAGAAGAAATACGTTGAGCAACAATTAAAGTAATAGCATCCTTAGTTTCATTTCTTAAAGCAGATCTAAGTGTAGCATCAGTCTTATAATCTAAAGCAGAGAAAGAATCATCAAATATATAAATACTAGGTTTTCTAATTAAAGCTCTAGCAATACTTAATCTTTGTTTTTGACCACCTGAAACATTAGAACCACCTTCACTTAATAATTCATTAAATTTATTTTCTTTACTATTAATAAATTCGTAGGCTTGGGCGGTCCTACTAGAATTTATTAATTCATCATAACTAGCTTCTTTTTTACCTAATTTTATATTGTCACTTATTGTACCACTAAATAATTTAGCTTTTTGAGGTATATAACCGATAATAGATCTTAGGGTATTTAAATCGTAATCATTAATATTAATATCATTAATATAAATAGAACCTTCACTAACATCATAAAAACGTGGTATCAATTGAATTAATGTAGATTTACCACTACCAGTAGATCCAATAAAAGCGATAGTTTCCCCTTTTTTAGCACTAAAACTTATAGAATTTAAAACTTTATTAGTAGAGTCAGGGTAATAGAAGCTTACATTATCAAATCTTAAAGTGATATCATTACCATAACTATACTCTTTTATAGCATTTGGATTATTCTTAATACTTATAGGACTGTTTAATACCTGTTCTATTCTATTAGCTGAAACAGATGCTCTAGGATACATTATAAATACACTAGAGAATAGCATGATAGAAAACATAGCATGAAATAGATATTCCATAAAAGCAATTAAAGATCCTACTTGTAAAGCTTGAATATTAATTAAATTAGCACTAATATAAAATATAGGTAAAGACGCTAGATTTAATAATAGAAAGAATGCTGGTTGAGATATATTCATTAACTTATATAATCTTTTACAATTATTAGCATATATAACACTCTCTTTTTTAAAGCGTTCATCTTCATAAACATCATTAGTAAATGATCTTATAACACGAACCCCAGTAATGTTTTCTCGTGATATTTTTACTAAGCGGTCCATTCCTTTTTGCTGAGCATTACTAATTGGCTCACTGAAGTGAGCAATAGCTATTACACCTAATATAATTATTGGTATTGTTATTGCTATAACACTAGCTAACTGTAGCGATGTGTTCAATATAAGGAATGTTGATAAGACAAACATAAATGGTGCCATTACAGCAGTCCTTAATAGTACATTAACAAACTGTTGAACTTGGAAGGCATCGTTTCCTACTCTAGTAATTAAAGATGACACGCCAAATTTATCATACTCAGCATGTGAAAAACTTTGCGTTTTTATAAACATATCATTTCTAATATCACGAGTAATACTTGTAGATATATATGAAGAAACATATCCTAACACTATCATTCCTACAGTACTTAAGAGCGCTAGTATTACCATAATAATGGCCATTCTAAACATATATTCTGTATCATTGTTAGCAATTCCTACATTAACAATATTCGCAACAAGCGTTGGAATTCCAAGCTCAGCTAAAGCGAATGAACATACAGAAATAATATCTATTATGACCCATTTCTTATATTTCTTTAAATATTTAAAAATTAATTTCATAGATTACCTCATTTCTTTTGGTTAATTGTTTTATAATAACATGTATATATTTATAAGTAAAGCAAAGTAAGGCTTAATTTCAGGTAAAATCAGCTCATATTTCATAATATATAGTAAAATTATTATAAATATAAAAAGATTTAAAAAAAGAGGTAGAATAATAATTAATTAAATGGTAAAATTAAAAGGTAAGAAAAGAGTGATAGGATGTACGAGGAACTTAAAAAGATCATTGAAGAAAATGATAACATTGTCTTTTTTGGCGGTGCTGGTATTTCTACTGAGAGTAATATACCGGATTTCAGAAGCACTCAGGGGATTAACAAGATTAAACGTTTTGGTAAACCTCCTGTTGAGATGATGCTTTCTGCTTCTTATTTTAATAAGAAAACTAAGGATTTTTATAAATTCTATTTTAATAATTTAGTTTATCCTGAGGCTTTACCTAATCGTGCTCATTATGCATTAGCTAGGTTAGAGAAGCAAGGTAAACTTAAGGCTGTTATTACACAGAATATTGATGGTCTTCATCAAAGTGCTGGTAGTAAGAATGTATTAGAACTTCATGGTAGCATATTGCGTAATTACTGTAAGGATTGTAATACGTCGTATACTTTAGAGGAAATGCTAGAATTTAAGAAGTCTAAAAAAGTTCCTACTTGTCGTCGTTGTAAAGGTGTTATTAAACCAGATGTAGTTTTATATGAAGAAATATTAGACAATTCTACTGTTGATCGTGCTGTAGAATACATAAGCAAGGCTGATGTATTGATAATTGGTGGAACGTCTTTAGTAGTTTACCCAGCTGCTGGGTTATTACGCTATTTTAAAGGTAAAACACTAGTACTAATTAATAAGGATGAAACTAAACTAGATGAACGTGCTGATATTGTTATCCACGATTCTATTGCTAATGTTCTTGATGAAGTTATACCTAGTGATATATAAAGTAGAAAATAGATTCCCATTAGGAATCTATTTTTTTATATCATGTTTGTTAGTTTATTTAAACTAACAAAAAACTAGCATATAGTCCTTATTTATGGACTTTTTTATCTTTAAATTTATTATTGTGAAACAATTCGATAAATTACTATCTGAGGTGGAGAAAATAAACGCATATCTACTTGGATAGTACCAAGACCATTACTAACAAATAGTTCTGTAGAATTAAGATTATATTTACCATAGTTATATTTCTCGCCATAAGGTTTATCATTTATAACAGTATAAAAGGGAACTCTAACTTGACCACCATGAGTATGTCCAGCTAATACGACGTCAATTCCATTCATAGGAAAACTATCAATAATATCAGGAGCATGCGTGAAAACTAAGGTAAAGTTTTCCGGACTAATATTTTTAAAAGCAGCGTCTATATCAGGAGAACCAGCATCTGCACAATCAACACCAACAAGATTAATACTAGCCTTAGTACCATTATGAAGTTGAATATTATTATTAGTAATTAATTCAAAATCAGCATTCTTTAAAATTCTAGTAACAGTTTCCTTCATTTCAGGATTAGTCATATCAGATTCACCTAAGACAGCAAATTTACCAAGCGGAGCTTCAATTGACTTAAGCAATGCAGTTAATTCCTCTTGAATAGAAGCATCAGGTATACTCAAATCAACCTGGTCAAACATATCTCCACCAAAAAGAACTACTTCAGGATGAGCATTATTAAGTTTTTCAAGCATAGGAACTAAACGTTCTTTTTTCATAAAACTGTTATAGTTAATATCTGAAATAAATGCTATTTGAACATTATTCATATCAGGTGATATCTTAGAAGATACACTAGTTTCATAATGAATACTAACTTTACCAACACTTATGTAGATACCATAAAATAAGATACCTACTATAATAGCAACAAATACTAATAGAGTTAAAATTATTTTTAATATACGATTCATCTTATCACTCCTTATTATATTTTAACATAAATCTGAATATGAAAAAAGGGCAAATGCCCTTTTATTAATGTTGTGTATTAGAATGAGGATTGTTAGCTCTTTGTGCTCTTAGATTAGCCATTTGTTGCATAGCCTCTTTAGAGTTTAAGATTACAGGGATAACAATCGGGTTACGATGTGTTTTATTATATAAGAATGGTTCTAATGAACTTCTGATCGTGTTTTTAATTTCACCAAATGTAGTTTTTGTTGCCATTCTATCTTTTAAAGCATTGTAAACAACTTGTTCTGCTTCCTTTAATAGTGTTTGAGAATCTTTAATGAATACAAAACCTCTAGAAACTATTACAGGTTTACACATAATTTTATTAACACGAGAATCAATTGATACTATTACAGCAACTAGTCCATTATCAGATAGTATTTTACGATCTTTAAGAACTGCTGTACTAACACCAGATATATCGTTTCCATCAACATAAATATCATCAGCAGGCACTCTAATACTTGTTTCATATACATGGTTATCTCTTAAAATTAAGACATCACCATTAGCACAAGTGAAGATATTTTCTTTTTTTACACCAGTTTCTTCTCCATACTTAGCATGCATTTTAAGCATTTTATATTCACCATGAATTGGCATAAAATAATCTGGCTTAAATAACTGCAGCATAAGTTTTTGTTCTTCTTGAGAAGCATGTCCTGTTGTATGTAAGTTAGTTAATATAGATTTAGTAAGTACATTGGCACCTGCTCTAAATAACTTATTTAATACATGATTTACACTATCACCATTACCAGGGATTGGATTACTTGAGAATACAACAGTATCATTAGGCATAAGCTTAATATAACGGTGAGTTCCATTAGCAATTCTAGATAAAGCTGCTAGAGGTTCTCCTTGAGAACCTGTACATACGATACAAAGTTTATTAGCTGGTATTGCATTTAATTGGTCTGGAGTAACAAAATGTTGTTCTCCTACTTTAATAGTACCTAGCTTACGTCCGATTGTTACAACGTTTTCCATTGAACGACCGAATATAATAACTTTTCTTCCACAAGCAACAGCTGCTTCTAAGATTTGTGAAACACGATATACATTACTAGCAAATGTAGCAACGATTAAACGTCCTTCTGTATTTCTCATTACATCTAAGATAGCAGTAGCTACTTTCTTTTCTGATATAGAGAAGCCTTCAACTTCTGCATTAGTCGAATCACTTAATAATAAGTGAACTCCAACTTGTCCAAGGAAAGCCATTTTTTGATAATCTGAGTTAGTTCCTACTGGAGTTAAATCAAATTTAAAATCTCCTGTATGTACTATTCTTCCATTAGGTGTGTTGATAACTACTCCTAATGAATCGGGAATTGAATGTGTAGTATTAAAGAATCCACAAGTAAAGTACTTAGTAAGCACTTTACTATCTTCATTAACTTCTACTATTTTAACTCCTCTTAGCATTTTTCTTTCTTCAAGTTTACGATTAATTAATGCTACAGCAAAACGTGAAGCATAAATAACATCGATATGAACTGTTTTCAATAGGAAAGGTATACCTCCTATATGATCTTCATGTCCATGTGTTATAATTAATGTTTTTTTCTTAAATTTATTTTTAACTAGGTAACCATAATCTGGAATTACATAGTCAACACCGAGCAAATTTTCCTCTGGAAAACGCACACCTGAGTCGATAATAAGAATCTCATCTTCATGTTCAAAACAGTACATGTTTTTACCGACTTCACCTAGACCTCCCAACGCATAAACAAGTGTATCTGTTCTGCGTGGAATCATTCTATTATATGTGGTTTTGTTACCTTGGATAACTCTCGGCGCTTTATTTTTATCACTATAATTCATAAAAACTCCTTTCATGATTTGCACCATATTTTTACTATGTTTAATTATACCATATTATCGGAATAATTAAAGCATAAATGCATATTTATACCTAATTATTCAACTTCTATTGCATCCTTAAGTTTTTTCCATGGATCTGCACTATTAATATGATCATAAAATAACCCACCAGTTAAATGATCTATTTCATGTTGTAAAATTATAGAAAAGTATCCCTTAGCTTTAAGTGTTATCTCTTTTTCCTGTAATAAGTCATAAGCTTTAATAGTTACTCTAGCATGTCTTGGTACGTAACCAACATGTTCATCTAAAACTGATAAGCAACCTTCACCTGTTTTTAAATAGCTACTTTGAACAGAGTGAGAAACTATCCTAGGATTAACTAAAGCTAATTCTATTACTTCATCTTCACTTTCATCAAAAACAATTGCGATAAGTTGTTTTAAAATTCCTATTTGAACTGCTGAAATACCAACTGCTGCTCTTAAGTTTTCAGCTTCTGCTATTTCAGGATCTCTAGATCTTCTAACATAATTTAACATGTCCATTAAAATTTTTCTATCCTCTTTGCTAATAGGCAATGAAACCACTTCAGATTTATTTCTAATAATGCTTTCATTATCTTTAACTATTGTATCGTTATTTATTAACATCCCGTACCTCTTTTCTGAATTAACACTATACTATTTTAACAAATTTTAAATTAAATGAAAGTATTTTATATTATAACTTTCAAAAAACCTTAAAATTGTGTAAAATAGAAAGGAAAGGGATGAGTAAAATGACTAAAAAGAAGGTAATAGAGCAACAAAGTGATAATGTACATCAAGTAAAAAAGAAATCTAAGCGTAATAATAAAATTAAATTTACTTTTAAATTACCTCGTAACTATGATCGTTCGATTCATTTCTCAATGATTCTATTAATTATATTTGGATCTATGATGATTTTTTCTACTAGTGTTGGTAGCACTTTATCAAATAATATGGTAGTTCTTAAAACAGTATTTAAGCAGATAGTGTTTATTGTTGTTGGTTATAGTGGTTTATTATTTTTTGCTAATAATTTTTCTATGCGTCGTGCTAGTCGGTATAGTAATTTATTTGCTATGGGTATTGGTATTTTATTAGTAGTTTGTTTATTCTTTTATAATGCTGATGCTGGTACTAGATCTTGGATTGTTATTCCTTATCTTAATGTTACAGTTCAACCGAGTGAGTTTGTTAAGGTTATTCTTATTGTTTTAATGGCTGTTGCTGTTCAGGCTAATCAGAATCGTAGTTTTACTTTGGTTGATATTGTTAAGACACCGGTTTTGTTTTTTATCATTTTTGCTGGCTTAATTATGCTTCAACCTGATATGGGGACATTAATGGTTATTTCATTAATTTGTGCTATTTGTTCTTTAATTCCTACTCATCCAAGTTTTAAGCGTTATCAGCGTTTTGTTTCTATAAGTTTTGTGGTTGTAGGTATGACTGCTATGTTGTTGTTTTCTCCAGTAGGTCCTAAAATAGTTCAGTCTTTACCTTTAAGTAATTATCAAGAAGCGCGTTTTACCGCGGCTTTAAATCCTTTTTCTGATGTTAGATTAACGGGTTACCAATTAGTTGAATCTTTGTATGCTTTTGCTAGAGGTGGTGTTAGAGGTACTGGTTTTGGTAGTTCTGTTCAAAAGTTTGGTTATTTACCAGAGGCACAGACTGATTATATATTAGCTATTGTTGTTGAGGAAACGGGTATTCTAGGCTTTATATTAGTTGTTGGTACTTATTTATGTATTATTGGACGTTTATTTTATTTTGCTTTTAAAACAAGAAGTGAGGGTTATAAAATTATTCTAATAGGAACCTCGATGTACATGTTCATTCACTTTGCCTTTAATGTTGGAGGAGTAACTGGTTTAATTCCACTTACTGGAGTACCATTATTATTCTTATCTTCAGGAGGTAGTTCATTAATATCTATAATGATAGCTATTGGAATATGTCAGCATGTTATTTCACAAGTTAGAAAAGGTACAAGTACTATTGAAACTGCATCATTATCCGATAATAAGGAATTAAAACAAAATTAAAAAGAGCCCCGGGGGAGCGGGACTCTTTAAGAAAGGGAAGAGGAGAAACAAAGATTGGGGGTTGCATCTTAGTTGATGCATTTATATCTTTCCCAACATATTATTGTTTATACATAAGGAGTAAAAAAATATGAAAATTGTAGCAGGAAAACATCGTTCAAGAATAATTAATTCAATTGAATCTAATACAACAAGGCCGACGGCTTCAAAAATTAAAGAAGCTGTCTTCTCGAAAATAGGTCCATATTTTGCTGGGGGAACCATGCTAGACTTATTTGCTGGTAGTGGTTCAATTGGTTTAGAAGGAATATCTCGAGGTATAGAACATTGCTATTTCTTTGATAATAATAGTGAAGCTATAAAGATGATCAATTCTAATATAACAAACCTCCACGAAGAAAACACATGTAGTGTTTTCAAGTTAGACTATAAAGCATCACTTAAATACTGTTTAAATAATAATTTAAAGTTTGATATCATATATTTAGACCCTCCTTATTTAGAACAAGAAATAGCTTATATAATGGAATTTATTGCAACCAATAAATTATTAAATACTGATGGTTATATTGTTGTAGAGTCTTTAAAGAATGATAGTTTTGGTGATAATTATAGCGATATATATAAATTAAAAGAATCGAAGTATGGTATTACTAAAATAACATATTATAGAAAGGATGAAGAAGATGAATAAAAATAGAAAAGCAATTTATCCAGGAACTTTTGATCCAATTACAAGAGGTCATTTAGATATAATAGAACGTAGTTCTAAACTATTTGATGAAGTAGTAGTGGTAATAATGGATAATCCTGATAAAACTTGTTTATTCAATGAAGAAGAACGACTAGATATGATAAAAGATGCTTGTAAGAATATTAATAATGTACACTGCTGTATTGGAAGTGGATTAAGTGTAGATTTTGCAACTAAATGTGAAGCTCAAGTATTAATAAGAGGAATAAGAGCAGTGCAAGACTATGAATATGAACTACAAACTGCAACTGCTAATATGTGGTTGAATGATCAAATAGAAACATTATTTTTACTATCTAAACCTAATTATTCATTCTTATCAAGTAGTAGTGTAAAAGTAATAGCTCAACATAATGCTGATGTAACAAAGTTTGTTTCAGATTATGTAAAAGAAAAATTAATAAATAAGTATAATAAAAATTTGTAAAATGCATAATGATTATGGAGTAGCTTATAACTACTCTTAATTTATATGCAATAATTAGCACTCTCTTGTTGACAGTGCTGATTATTGTGATATAATATATTTAGCACTTGGATAGTAAGAGTGCTAAAGGAGTGATTAATATGAATTTTGAAAATATGAGTGAAACATTACAGCAAGTTATTATCAAAGCAATAGAGTTAACTAAAACATTACATCATAATGATGTAGATGTAATTCATTTACTTAAAACTATTTTTGAGGAAAAGGTACTAGATGGCTTATTCAATAGAGTTCAAATTGATAAACTTCAAGCACTAGATGTTATCGATACACAACTTAATAATATAAGTAAAACAGATTCTACTAGTGATCCTAGATTTTCTACTAATGTTAATAAAGCATTTAATGATGCACAAACTATAAGCAACTTATTAGATGAAACTTATATGAGTACTGCAAGTGTATTTATAGCATTAATAAGCTCTAAAGCTTATATAGCAACACTACTAACTAAACAATTTAAACTTAATCAAAAAGAATTAATATCTGCTGAAAAAGAACGTAGAGGAGGTAATACAATGAATACACAAACAGCTGAAAATAATATTGAAGCTTTATCTAAATATGGACGAAATCTTGTAGATGACGTTAAAGCTGGTAAAATAGATCCTGTAATTGGAAGAGATGAAGAAATAAGAAGGGTAATACAAATATTATCAAGGAAAACAAAGAATAATCCCATATTAATAGGTGAGCCAGGTGTTGGTAAGACGGCTATTGTTGAAGGAATAGCTTGGAGAATTATGAAGGGCGATGTACCAACCACACTAAAAGATAAAAAACTTATTGAATTAGATATGGGATCATTAATAGCTGGAGCTAAATATCGTGGAGAATTTGAAGAAAGATTAAAAGCAGTACTAAATGAAGTAAAAGAAGCTAATGGTAATATAGTACTATTTATTGATGAAATTCATAATCTAGTTGGTGCAGGTAAAACAGAAGGTAGTATGGATGCGGCAAATTTATTAAAACCAATGCTAGCAAGAGGAGAACTTAGATGTATCGGGGCAACTACTTTTAATGAATATCGTCAATACATTGAAAAAGATGCAGCACTGGAAAGAAGATTTCAAAGAATCAACGTTAATGAACCTACAGTTGAAGATACTATTTCGATACTGCGTGGATTAAAGGATCGATTTGAATCTTATCATGGAGTTAAAATATTAGATGAAGCTATAATATCAGCAGTAACTTTAAGTAATAGATATATTACTGATCGCTTCTTACCTGATAAAGCAATAGATTTAATTGATGAAGCATGTGCATCATTAAGAGTTGAAATGGATTCAATGCCTCAAGAATTAGATGAATTAACAAGACGTCTAATGCAATTAGAAATAGAAGAAACTGCACTTAAACAAGAGAAGGATAAGAAAACACAGGAAAGATTAACTCAAATTAAAATAGAAATAAAAGATGTTAAAGCCAAGAAAGATGTAATGTATACTAAATGGAGTGATGAAAAGGCTATATTAAATGCTAGTAAGAGTGATAAAGTTAAATTAGAAAAAGCACGTTTAGATTTAGAACAAGCACAGAATGAATCACGCTATGAGGACGCAGCCAAACTTCAGTATGGACTAATACCTGAATTAGAGGCAAGAATAGCAGCTGATGCTGAAATAGAAAAGAATGATGCGATGATTAAAGAAATTGTTAATAGTGAATCCATTGCTAAGATTGTATCGCGTTGGAGTGGAGTGGAAGTAAATCGGTTAGTTGAATCACAGCGAATAAAGTTGTTAGCATTAAAGGATACTTTAGCTAAACGTGTTATTGGACAAGATAATGCTTTAACACTTGTTAGTGATGCTATCATGCGTAGTAAAGCTCAAATTCAAGATGAAAATAGACCAATAGGTTCATTTTTATTCTTAGGACCTACTGGAGTTGGTAAAACTGAGGTAGCTAAAGCATTAGCTGAACAATTATTTGATAGTGAATCTCATATTATTAGAATTGATATGAGTGAATATATGGAGAAGCATAGTGTATCACGTTTAATTGGTGCTCCTCCAGGTTATGTTGGTTATGAAGAAGGAGGACAGTTAAGTGAAGCAGTGCGAAGAAATCCCTACTCTATTGTGCTATTTGATGAAGTTGAAAAAGCACATCCAGATGTGTTTAATGTTCTACTTCAGATATTAGATGATGGACGTATAACAGATAACAAAGGTATAACAATTGACTTCAAAAATACTATTCTTATTATGACTAGTAATTTAGGAGGCCAGTTCGCCTTTGATAATAATGTTGATAAAGAAACAGCTTATATGAGTGAGGTTAAAAAATTCTTTAAACCAGAATTTATTAATCGTATAGATGAAATAATTATTTTTAATTCATTAAATACTAATATGCTTGATAAGATAGCACATAAATTTATGAATGAACTTATTGTACGTTTAGCTACCAAAGATATAAAATTAGAAGTAAGCAATGATGTTTATAGTTTGATTGCAAAAGAGGGTATTGATGATGTTTATGGAGCACGTCCAATGAAACGTTATATACAACGTAATATTGAAACTCTTATTGCTCGTAAGATGATTGAACATGAAATGCTTCCTAATCAAATTATTAAACTAGCTGTAATGGATGGAGTTTACACAATTGAAATATAAAAAAACGAGATTGAACTCTCGTTTTTTATATTCTATTTTAAGTGATGTAGTCTAGTTATAAAACACATATTTAAGTTATATTATAAATATTTTAATTGTGAATAACTTCTTTATAACCTGTTTTTAAAATCATTATAATTAAATTTTTTATGTAGTTCTAATTCAGAATCTACCTTCAATACATATATTGAGGGTAGATTAATACCATTAAAAGTATTATTTTTAACCATAGTATATATAGCCATATCTTCAAATACTATTTTATCACCTATTGAAAGAGGTTTATTAAATGAGTAGTCTCCGATAATATCACCTGATAGACAAGTAGGACCACCAAAACGATAAGTATAATCTAAAACATTGGCGTCTTTGGAGTTAATTACGTTCGGTCTATAAGGCATTTCTAGTACATCTGGCATATGAGTTGCAGCGGATGTATCTAATATAGCGTTATTTATTGTATTGGTTGTAATATCTAATACACTGCTAACAAGGTAGCCAGCATTTAATGCTACGGCTTCACCTGGTTCTAAATATACTTGTAGGTTATAGGTGGTTTTTATTCGATTAATGGTAGAGATTAGCAGAGTTAAGTCATAATTTTGGCGGGTGATATGGTGGCCTCCACCAAAATTAAGCCATTTAAGGTTAGAAAGGTATGGTCCAAATTTAGTTTCTACTGCATTTAGAGTACGTACTAGAACATCAGCGCCTTGCTCACATAAACAGTGAAAATGTAGACCTTCGATACCGGTAAGATCGTGATCCTTAAAGTTATCAATGGTAATACCTAATCTTGAGCCTATAGCACAAGGGTTATATAAGTCTACTTCTACTTCACTATATTCAGGATTAATTCTTAAACCACAACTAATGTTATGACTAAGGGCAGTAGCTTTAAAATGATTCCATTGATTAAAAGAATTAAATACTATATGATCACTATAAGTGCATATTTCTTCAAATTCATCATCTCTATAACCTGGGGAAAAGATATGAGTTTCTGAATGCATCTCTTCATAAGATAAACGAGCTTCATGTAAAGAAGAACTAGTCATACCATCTAAATATTCTTTTATAGTATTAAACATACAATAAGATGAAAAAGCTTTTGAAGCTAATAATATTTTACAACCAGTAGCATCCTTAATACCTTTTAAAATTTTACAATTACTTATAATAGATGCTTCATCAATAATGTAGGCAGGTGTTTTAACAGCTAATAGTTTATTTATATTTTGCATAAACTAATCAACTAATATAGGATTAAAATCTTCTATCCATGGTAAGCCAAATTTATTTAGGTCTTCCATAAATGGATCTGGATCGAATTCTTCTATCGTATAAACTCCTGGTTTATTCCAAATACCTTGCATTAACATACTAGCACCTATCATTGCTGGAACTCCTGTTGTATATGAAATAGCTTGTGAACCAACTTCTTTATAGCAGGTTTCATGGTCACATACATTATATAGATAGTAAGATTTATCTTGTCCATCTTTTTTTCCTTTAAAGATGCAGCCTATATTAGTTTTACCTTTGGTACGTGCTCCTAAAGTGCTTGGATCAGGTAGTACTGATGCAAGAAATTGTAATGGTACAATTTCTTGTCCATTATAAATTATAGGTTCAATGCTAGTCATTCCTGAATTTTCTAAACATTTAAGATGAGTTAAATAGCTTTGTCCAAATGTCATAAAGAATCTTATGCGCTCAATTCCTGGAATATTTATAGCTAGTGATTCGATTTCTTCATGATGTAGTAGATACATATCTTTAAGTCCTACTTCTTTAAAATTGTATTCGCGTTTTATTTCCATTGGTTTAGTTTCTATCCAATGTCCATCTTGCCAGTAAGACCCATTAGCACTTACTTCACGTATGTTTATTTCTGGGTTAAAATTAGTGGCAAATGGATAGCCGTGGTCACCACCATTACAGTCTAGAATATCAATATAATTTATTTCGTCAAAGTAATGTTTTAGTGCATAGGCTGAAAATACACTAGTTACTCCAGGGTCAAAACCACTTCCTAATAATGCTGTAATACCTGCTGCTTTAAATTTTTCTCGATACGCCCATTGCCATTTATATTCAAATTTAGCTGTATCCTTTGGTTCGTAATTTGCAGTATCCATATAATTAGTTTTTGTTGCAAGACAAGCATCCATAATAGTTAAATCTTGATATGGAAGTGCTACATTAATTACTAAATCTGGTTGATATTCATTTATTAAAGTTATTAATTCTTCTGTGTTATCAGCATCTACTTGGGCTGTTGAAATTGTGCATCCACGTCCATCTAGTTTTGTTTTTAAGGCATCACATTTGCTTAATGTTCTTGATGCAATCATAATTTCATGAAATATTTCATGGTTCTCTACACATTTATGTACTACGACGCTAGCTACTCCACCAGCACCAATTATTAAAGCTCTATTTTTCATTATTTTATTCCTCCAATTGTTAATAATAATTCTCTTAATATTTTACAGGCAACTGCTGTTGAAACGCCTGTAGGGTCTAGATTAGGAGCTAATTCTACTATATCTGCTCCTACTATATTTAAGTTTTTAAGTAATATAATTGCTTCTTGTAGTTCTAAGTAACTTATTCCTCCAGCTTCTGGCGTTCCTGTTCCACTAAAGATGCTTGGGTCTAATATATCTAGATCTAATGTAAAGTAGATTGGTTCATCAGTAAATTTTGCTATTGTTTCTTTAAATTCTGCTAGATTAAATTTATGCATATTTGTATGTTCTTTAGCAAATTCAAATTCGCTTTGTTCACCAGAGCGAATGCCGAATTGATGGATCTGATCATCTCCTACTAATTCATGTACTCTTCTTATGACGCAAGCGTGAGATAACTGCTCACCTAAATAATCCATTCTTAAATCAGCATGTGCATCAAAGTGAATAATATGGATGTTTGGGTATTTTTTTACAATTGCTTTTATGGGTGCAAGACTTACTAAATGTTCGCCTCCTAGCATGATTGGTAACTTATCTGCTGCGATAATTTCTTCAGCTATAGATTGAATGCTAGCTAGTGCTTTTTTAGAGTTTCCGATACACAGCTCGATATCACCTGCATCATATATTTTCAAGTCTAACAAATCTTTATCTTGATAAGGAGAATAAGTTTCAATCCCATAACTTTCATTTCGTATTGCGTTGCTTCCAAATCTTGCTCCAGGGCGATATGAAGTTGTTGAATCAAATGGTGCTCCATATATTACTATATTTGATTCTTCATAGTTTGCTTCGGCTCCGATAAAGTTCACTTTATTATTTATCATGTTATTCCTCCATTAGTTGTATTACATAGTTAGGTAATGCGAAACTTCCTTTATGTAATTCTGTATTATAATAGTCTGTTTTAATGTGTAAATTATTCCATTTATTTATATTATCATTAAGTGGATGTATTGTTTTAGCTGCATAACCAAATAGCCAATGTCCTGATGGATAGGTTGGTATATGCGCTTGATATACTTTACATATTGGAAAGTATGGTTTGATTCTACTGTGTGCTTGTTTCATTGCTAGTGCATCTTCATGATAATATGGTGATTCGTGTTGATTAATCAATATTCCTTCTGCAGTTAATGCTTTATAGCAGTTTCCATAAAATTCTCTTGTGAATAGTCCTTCTCCTGGTCCAAAAGGATCTGTTGAATCTACTATTATTAGATCATATTCATTATTCATACGGCGTACAAACTTAAGGCCGTCACAGAAATTCATTTTTACTCGATCGTCTTGAAAACTATTAGCTATAGAGGGGAAGTAAGTTTGGGCTGTTTTAACTACCTCTTCATCGATTTCTACTAAATCGATGTGAGAGATAGTTGGATACTTAATAAGTTGGTTGATTGTTCCACCATCTCCAGCACCTATTACTAGTACTTTTTTAATATTAGGATTGGCTGCTAGTGCTGGATGTACAATCATTTCATGATAGATGAATTCATCATGCTCAGTAAGCATTATGACATCATCTAGGGTTAAGACTTTACCAAATTCTGTTGTTTCGAAAACATCTATTCTTTGATAGTTACTATCATGTTTATATAGGTGCTCATTTACTTTAATTGAGAATCGTACATTCTTAGTATGTTCTTCTGTATACCATAATTCCATTAGTTTTCCTCCATTACGACTTGAATAGTATTAATATCCATATCTTGTGTTCCTGTTAATTGGCAGCCTTTTTCCTTAGCGTAATTTATATAATCTATTATATCTTTAGTTATCAATTCTCCTGGGGCTAAAATTGGAATTCCTGGTGGATAACACATTACAAATTCACCACTTATTTGATTGACAGATTCATCTAGTTTCATATTATTTTGTTTCGCATAAAAGGCTTTTTTAGGCGTCATTTCAACAATCGGATCAACGTATTCATGATCAAATAAATCTTGAGGGTCTTTTTGATAATCACGTTTAATTTGATCTAAAGCGCTTAATAATCTTTCTATTTCTAGATCACGATCACCTACAGATATAATGGCTAGTATATTACCTATGTCACCAAATTCAATTTGTATATTATAATCATCTCTTAATATGTTATATACTTCAATTCCAGCTAATCCAATATCTCTAGTATGAATACTTAATTTTGTTGCGTCAAAATCATATATATCATCACCATTAATAAGTTCTTTACCATAAGCATAATATCCTTTAATATTATTAACTTCTTCTCTTGCATAGGTAGCAAATTCCATCACACTTTTAAATATATCTTTTCCATTAACTGCTAAATTACTTCTAGATATATCTAAAGAAGCCATCAATAAATACGAACCACTTGTAGTTTGGGTCAAATTTATAATCTGTCGAACATAGTCTTCATTAACATTCTTCCCTAATAGTAATAATGAACTTTGAGTTAATGATCCTCCTGTTTTATGTATTGATACAGCCGCCATGTCAGCTCCTGCGTCCATTCCACTTATTGGTGAATCTTCTTGAAAGTAAAAATGTGTTCCGTGCGCTTCATCTACTAGTACTAGCATTTTTGCTTCATGTGCAATTTTTACTATCTCTTTTAAATTTGAGCATATTCCATAATATGTTGGATTATTTACTAGTATTGCTTTAGCGTTAGGATGCGTTTTAATTGCTTTTTTAATGTCTTCTATTTTCATTCCTAGTGGTATTCCTAGATGAGTATTTACACTTGGGTTAACGTATACAGGCTTAGCTCCACATAGTATTAGTGCATTTATTGCTGATCTGTGGACATTTCTTGGTAATATTATTTCTTCATTTTCTTTTAGTGCACTCATAATCATTGCTTGTACACCTGAACTTGTTCCGTTCAGCATAAAAAATGCTGATGACGCATGAAAAGCTTGAGCTGCTAATTCTTGTGCATCTTTAATTACTCCGACTGGATGACATAGATTATCTAATGGTTTCATTGAATTTACATCAACTTGCATTGTGTCTTCGCCTAAAAAACGTGTTAATCTTTTATTTCCTTTTCCTTGTTTATGTCCAGGTACATCAAAAGAGACTGTTCTTTTCGCTTTATAGGCTAGTAATGCTTGTTCAATTGGAGCATCACTTTGACTATAATTCTTATTCATAGATATTCATCCCACTGTATATTTCAATCATTTCTTTTCTTAGTCTAGTAGATATTTCCATTCTTTGGTTAGGTGTTAGTTCATAACTATCTGTTTTAAATAAATAGTTTTGTAATACTATATCTTTAATCATCATTTGTGTATGAAAGATATTTGCTTGATAAACATTAACGTCTATTGCATCGTATTTTCTCATTGTATCTGAATTTATATAGTCCTGTATTGAAATTACTTTATGGTCTAGGAAGCATTTCTTTCCTGACATATCACGAGTAAAACCTCTAACACGGTAGTCTATTGTCATAATATCTGAATCAAAACAACTTATAAGGTAATCAAGTGTTTGTAATGGAGAAATTTCTCCACATGTAGCTACATCGATATCAACGCGAAAAGTAGCAATCGCATGATCAGGATGATATTCAGGATAGGTGTGTACTGTGATATGAGATTTGTCTAGATGTGCTACCACTGTATGTCCTGCTTCATCAACTGTACTATGATTTTCAGATAGAAGTATGGTTACACTTGCTCCTTGTGGTTCATAATCTTGTTTAGCAATATTTAATATTTGCGCACCTATTCTATTGGCAACCTCACATAAAATTTTAGTTAAACGTTCACTATTATATTGTTCGTCTATATATACAATGTAATCCTGTTGTTCCCGTTTGCTTTTTGCATAGCAAATATCATAAATATTAAAGCTTAAAGTCTTTGTTAAATTGTTAAACCCATAAAGTCTTAGTTTTTCATCCATATAATTAATCCCTTTCCATTATAATTAAAAAACATCGTAAAAATCCCTTACCATGTTAGACTTAATATGCTTATTATAGAATACCTTCTGGGGGTATCAGTATAACTATTTCATATAGCTCACTAGCAAAGTAATAATGAGTAACAAGCTTACACCTGTACCAAAATCGGCTTTTGACCCGGCTGTCCGTTGGCCTTGTAAAACTTATGGTCAAAATAAGAAGTAATAGATGCGTTGGCATCTTCTTATGAGCAAATAAATTTGCTCTTCCAAAATCAGTGTGATGTATGAAATAGTTTCTTTTTTATCACGTTACAATTATACTTCATCAGATATAATTGTCAACAAAAAGTTTTCTATTACTATACTTAATGTTTGATTAATTAAACAATTGTATTATATCTAATTTCAATATATAATATATTAGAAAGAAGGTCTTATATGCTAAATGAATTTAATGGCTTAATGCCTAAAGTCAGTAATACTTGCTATATTAGTAAAAATGCTC
Organism: Erysipelotrichaceae bacterium; assembly: GCA_036639955.1. Classification (GTDB taxonomy): domain Bacteria; phylum Bacillota_I; class Bacilli_A; order Erysipelotrichales; family Erysipelotrichaceae; genus JAVWHP01. The sequence goes on along the minus strand of JAVWHP010000006.1, from coordinate 70,091 downwards.
AATTGTGGGGTAATGTTATCTTGCATTCTAACATTGGCATTTTCGATTATGCAGTTCTTCGAGCTGATTTTGGTCCAATTGAAATTGGTAGTTCTTCTAATGTTCAGGAAAATGTTTGTATACATAATGATATTAATTTTCCAGTTAAAATTGGTTCTGATGTTACAATTGGTCATGGAGCTATTATTCATGGTTGTAATATAGAAGATAGAGTTATTATAGGGATGGGAGCTATAATTCTTAATGGTGTTAAAATTTCCCATGATTGTATTATTGGGGCGGGTAGTTTACTATGTGAGGGAATGATTGTTCCGCCATATAGTGTCGTTGTTGGTAGTCCGGCTAAGGTTATTAAAACTATTAGTGATCAACAAATTAAATATATTGAGGATAATGCTAAAGAATATGTAAAGTTAACGAGTCTTTACTTAAAAGGAGAATAATGATGGATGAATTTTGCGCAAAACAGGAACAACTTATTATAGATTTAACACTTAAAAATTTAGCCGAACATAACATCAAAGGCTACTTTGTTAAAAATCGACCCGAATTATTGTCACTTTTATCTACCTTAATTACAAAGAGTAGCAACGTCTACTCAGGTGGTTCAATGACCTTACGTGAACTAGCAATCGATACATTTTTAAATGATATTAATTGTAATTATCGTTTTGGACCTGATAGTTATTCTGAAGCATTTAATTCTGATACTTATTTAATGAGTTCTAATGCAATTACAATGGATGGATCTATCATCAATATGGATGGTCGTTGTAATCGTGTTGCTGCCATGCTATATGGACCTAAACAGGTTCTTGTAATAGTGGGTAAAAACAAAATAGTTAAGGATGAAGCTTCTGCTATAACTAGACTTGAAAATGTAGTTGCTCCTGCTAACGCTATGCGTTTAGGATGTAATACTCCTTGTGCAATTAGCGGTAAATGTGAGCATTGCAACAGTTCAAACAAAATATGTCGCGCTTATGTTAAACTTTCTTCTCAACTTGATAAAAATCGTATTAAAGTTATAATTGTTAATGAATCATTAGGATATTAATAATTTTTGAATTATAAATAGTTAATATAGATTCGTAAAGATGTTTATGTTTTAAATAATATGGGCTATAATATATATAGCTAAGGAGGATATAGTGATGGCTAATGTAATAGAATCTTTAAAGAATAAGGTAGTTGTAGTTACTGGAGGTACTAGAGGAATTGGTTTCTCTACTGTAGTAGCGTTTTTAGAACAGGGTGCTAAGGTTGCTATGTTTGGTTCTAGACAGGAAACTGTTGATCAAGCAATGAGTAATATACCATCAGAGTTTAAGTCTAATGTAATGGGTTTTTGTCCTAATTTATTGGAACGTACTGAGATTAATAATGTAGTAGAGACTATCGTTAAGGAGTGGAATTGTATTGATGTATTAATTAATAATGCTGGTATATCTGAATCAAAACCATTTGAAATGTATGATGAAGAATTATTTAATAAAGTTATGGACATTAATGTTAAGTCAGCTTTTAGTATGAGTAATGCGGTTGTACCTTTTATGAAAGAAAAGGGTAGAGGAGTTATTATAAATACTTCATCTATTGTAAGTTTATATGCTCAGCCGTCAGGAATGGCATATCCGACAAGTAAGTTCGCTCTAAATGGTATGACAAAAGCTCTTTCAAGAGAACTTGGTAAGTTTGGTATTAGAGTAAATGCAGTAGCACCTGGAATTATTGCTACAGATATGGTAAAGGCACTAGACCAAAAGTTAATAGCTGGAATGTCAGCCCAAGTACCTTTAAAGCGTTTAGGAGAAGCAGAAGATATTGCTAACGCATTTATGTTTTTAGCTAGTGATATGGCATCTTATATAAGTGGAGAAATACTTTCAGTTGATGGTGCTTACGTACTATAAAATTATTTACAAATACTTTATATTATGCTAAAATAACGCATAGGGAATGAACGTCTCCCAAAGTATACATAAATTTATGTGTTACTTAAACTGTTTAAACAACTTAAACTAATGACTTCTACAATGATTTTTATTGTAGATGTTGTTAGTTTTTTCATTAGGAGGGCTATTATGCTATTTAGTTTATCATTAATATTATTATGTGGAATGTTACTTGGAAGTATTTGTATTAAATTGAAGTTACCAAAGCTGTTAGGTATGTTAATATGTGGAATTATCTTAGGCCCTTTTGTTTTAAATCTCATAGATCCTTCAGTATTAAATATTTCAGCAGATCTAAGGCAAATAGCTTTAATAATTATATTAACTAGAGCTGGACTTAATCTAGATATTAAAGATTTATTAAAGGTAGGACGACCAGCTATTCTTATGTGTTTCTTACCTGCATGTTTTGAAATACTAGGTATGATCCTTATAGCACCCAAGCTATTAAACATTTCTATCCTAGAAGCCGCCATCATGGGCACGGTTCTAGGAGCTGTATCTCCTGCCGTAATTGTTCCTAAAATGCTAAAACTAATGGATGAAGGCTACGGAAATAATAAAAGTATACCTCAAATGATATTAGCTGGAGCATCAGTAGATGACGTATTTGTAATAGTGCTATTTACTGCCTTTACAAATTTAGCAACTGGAGGAAGTATATCTCCTATAACTATATTAAATATACCTATTGCTATTATATTAGGACTAATATTAGGGATAGTAACTGGAATATTACTATGTAGAATATTTAAAATTATTCATATGAGAGATAGCTCTAAAGTAATTATAATATTGAGTATAGCATTTCTATTTGTTTCATTAGAACATGCTCTTAATGGAATTATTAGTATATCAGGTCTATTAGCTGTAATGAGCATGGGTATTGCAATTCAAAAATATCGTGAACCAGTAGCGTTACGTTTATCTAAGAAATTCGATAAACTTTGGGTAGGTGCTGAATTATTACTATTTGTTTTAGTAGGAGCTAGTGTAAATATTGAATATGCATTAGCATCAGGTATTAAAGTTATTATGTTGATATTCTGTGTTCTAATGTTTAGAATGCTAGGAGTATTTATATGTTTAATCAAAACTAATCTAAATAAATCAGAAAAAGTATTCACTATGATAGCTTATACGCCTAAAGCAACTGTACAAGCAGCTATTGGATCTATTCCTTTAGCAATGGGATTGGCTTGTGGTAATATAGTATTATCTGTAGCAGTTATGAGTATTTTAATCACAGCGCCTTTAGGTTCTTTCTTAATAGATTTACTATATAAAAAGTGTTTAACTACTAATAAATTATAATGTTTCAATAGTTTTTTAAGTGTTTAAAATACTTAAAATTATTATGTAATGTATAAACATATTATTTTTTTGAATTGTATTTTATTTTAATTATGGTAAAATATTCAAGAAAGAGGTGTAATGATGAATAAACCAACACTAGTAATATTAGCTGCCGGAATGGGCAGTCGTTATGGTGGATTAAAGCAAATTGATAAGATTGGTCCTAATGGAGAAATCATTATTGAATTAAGTATTTATGATGCTATTAAAGCAGGATTTGGAAAGATTGTATTTATTATAAAACATGAAATTGAAGCTGATTTTAAAGAAGCTATTGGTAATAAAATTTCTAAAGTTATTGATGTAGAATATGTATTCCAGGATTTAACTAATATTCCTGAAGGATTTAGTATTCCTGAGGGTAGAGTTAAACCTTGGGGTACTGCTCAAGCTTTACTTTGTTGTAAAGATGTTCTTGATGGCCCTTTTGCTGTTATTAATTCTGATGATTATTATGGTCAAGCTTGTTTTAAAACTTTATATGATTTCTTAACTACTAATACTGATGAAAATCAATATGGTATGGTAGGTTATGTTCTTGAAAATACTGTAACTGAAGCGGGAAGTGTTGCTAGAGGTTGTTGTGTTGTTAAAGATGGTAAACTTGCTAATGTTATTGAAAGAACTAAAATTGAAAAACATGAAAATGGTATTCAATATCTTGAAAATGAAGAATGGCATGACATAGATTCTAAAACTTTAGTATCAATGAATATGTGGGCTTTTAATCCTAGTATTTTAAAACATATTGAAAAGATGTTCCCTGAATTCTTAAAGACTACTGTTCCTAGTAATCCATTAAAATCTGAATGTTTTATTCCAGGTATTGTGGGCGAATTATTAACTAAAGGAATTGTTAATGTTAAGATGATGAGTTCTACTGATAAATGGTATGGAGTTACATATCAAGAAGACAAACCTAAAGTTAAGGCAGGTATTGCTAAACTTATTAATGATGGTTGTTATCCTAAAGATTTATTTAAATAAAGAATTAAGTGCCTAGTGCACTTTTTTATTTACTGAAAAAGGCTATTTATGTATATTTATGATATATGTAAAATTTTTACTCTTTATGTAAAATATATTATTAATGTGTTGTATTCATTTTACTAGTGTGTTAGAATAACAAGGTTGAACAGCTACTATATAGTTGGAGCTATTAGAGTTATCTATTGCATACGATGAATTAAATGTTTTAAAATGATATGGAAGGAATGATATAATGTTTACACCTGATAAGCCAAAAAGTAATGCTAAAATTAGTGAAATTTATACATGTGCTGCTGATATTCCAGCTAGTGTATGTGATGAAATTGTTATAATGAGTGCTGCAGCAATTATTGATGAGGGGTATACTTTCAAATTAGGACTTGAAGTTTTATCTCAGTCAGAAGATCGAGTAATAATTGATAAAAAATTAATTACTAAATATTATGCTGTTGAAGATAAGAATAAACCTGATACGTTTAACGATCGATTCTATTGTGTGTTTAATGTTACTTTTAGCGGAACACTTAATGGTTCAGCAGTTAAGGAAAGTTGTTATGTTTCTGTAGAAACTCATGGGTTGAAAAAGAATTATGATGAAGGTAGTTTAAGACTTTATATCGATGTTATAAAAGGTATAGGTAAAAAGGCTACTTCAGATGAAGATATTCTTCTTATATTTGAAAAGTTTAATCGTTATGAATATAATTTATTTGAAAGAATATTCTAAGTGCTTAGGCACTTTTTTTGTCTATAAGATTTATAAAAAATATTGAGAATTAATATAATTCGTGTTAGAATTTACAGGTGTAAATTTTAAACAAAAGGAGATTAGGGAATGAACAAGGTTGATAAAGAAGTTATAAAAGATTTGAAGAATAGTACTGGAACAGCAACAGGGAAGCCAAAAGCTAAGACAAAGGATGCTGTAGCAAAAACAACTAAAAGTAATGTTGAGAAGTCAGTTACTTCAAAGACTAAGGCTAAAAAAACTGCAAATAAATCAGTAGCTGAATCTAAGGAAACAACAAAAAAAGAAGTTAAGACTAAAACAGTATCTAAAAAAGCAGTTGCTACTAAAGTAGTGAAAAAAGAAAAAACTGATGTAAAAGAAAAAGTAACTCCAAAGACAAATGTAAAAAAAGTAGTTACTAAGGAAACGGCTAAAAAGGAAACTAAACCAAAAGCCAAATTGAAAGACGAAACTAAGAAAATTGCTGAAGGTAAAGAATCAAATGATATAAAAACTAGTAAGGTATCAAAAACTGTAACGAAACCAGCTACTAAAAAAGCAGTGAAAAAACCTGTAACTAAAGTAGCGGCAACAAAAACAGTAACCAAGGAAGTAGTTGAAAAAGAAATTTCTATAGAACCAAAGGTTGATGAAGCACCAAAAAATAAGTTGATAAGATTAATAAACAAAATATTTAACTTCACGAAAAAGAATTAAATTAGTAACGGAAATAAATAATACTTATAGCATTATATATGAGTGGAACATTAGAAAGTCAATAATATAATGATTAAGTTAGAATCGATAAATCTATATGAAAACAGTATACTTAAATTTAAAGTATACTGTTTTTCATAATTTGAAATTATTTTCAAAAAATGCCTATCGCTATTTAGAATAATCATGTATAATGTGTGAGTAAGCAAACATCTAGCATATACATGCACACTAAATTAAGAGATTGCTTATACCCTTTCCCGAAATCTCACATCTTAATTTAGTAAATCAGATAGACATTGTCTATCTTTTTTTATTGCGTTAGAAGATTAAAGGATGTTGCGAATATTTAATTATGAAAAAGTAAATGCAATTTGCACTTACTTTATTGTATTACATATTTTTTATTACATCTGACAGAGAAGCACCTAATTCTACAATGTTATCAAGATCATCTTCTGTAGGCGCATAATTCACATTAAGTGAACCTTCTCCATATAAAGTTATTCCAGAAGTCGCAAGTTGTTCAGACATATTTTTACAGGCTTGATTATACCAGCCATAACTACCAAAAGCAAACCCAATTTTATTCGTGATTTTTAAAGTAGATAGGTGTGCTAAGAAACCGGCAATTTCAGGTGATACTGAATTATTGTAGGTTCCACTACCTACAAATACAGCTTTAGCATCTAAAATTTCTTTAAAGATTAAAGCATTACTTGTTTCAGAAACCTTATAAACTTTTACACAAATACCATTACGACCAAGTCCTTCACCAAAAGCCTCAGCAATTGAACGCGTATGATTCCATACACTATCATAAACAATTACTGCTTTATTTACATTTTGACAATTAGCATAACTTGAATAAGCATCTAATACTGCTTCAATATGATCTACCCAAATAACACCATGAGCAGGAGCTATAAATTTAAGTGATAAATTCAATTTGCTAATTTCACTAAGTTTATTAGATATGACTTTATTAGCTTGCATAAGTATATTAGCATAATAATCTTTAGTGCGGTCCATTAGTTTATCAAAACTATGATAACGGTCAAATATATCATAACTAGCAATGTGCTGTCCAAAAGCATCATTAGAAAATAATATTTGTTCTTCTTCTAAATAAGTCATCATATTATCTGGCCAATGTATCATCGACATTTCTATAAAAGATAATGTGTACTTACCTGTACATAGTTTATCATTAGTTTTTAATTTGAGATAATGATAATCATTAAAATATTGCTTCATCATAATATTAATTCCAGCATTACTAGCAAAAGCTTTAGCATTTGGATATTCTTTCATAAAACGTATAAATCCACTTGAATGATCAGGCTCTGCATGTTGAACTATTACATTATCAATTGCTTGATTTTTAATAACACTTCTAATTCTTTCTAACATAATATCCATGAATTCTTCTTCTACAGTATCAATTAAAGTGATTTCTTTATCTACTATTAAATATGCGTTATAAGAAGTACCATCTTGAATAGGGAATAAAGAACCATGAAAATTTCTTAAATTAAAATCATGTACACCAACCCAGTAAACATTGTTACAAATTTTTATTGCTTGTTTCATAAGTGTTTCCTCCTATATATCTTTCTTTATTATGTATCATATTAGAACAAATGTCTAATATTATTACTGAAAGTTAATTATAAGTATAATAAATATAATTTAATACATACTTTAAAGGTAGAATAGTTTAAAAAAAATGTTAGTTGTAGTATAATATAGGCACTTACAGGAGGTAATTATATATGATTATACAAAGTAAAAGAGTTTGGGTAGCTACACAGTTTATTGCTGCTCAATTAGTGATTGAAAATGGAGTTATCCTTAGTGTTTTAGATTATGGTAAAGAAAAAGTTGATATTGACTATGGGACTAAAAGAATTATTCCAGGTTTTATTGATATACATACTCATGGTGCTTATGGTTTTGATACTAATGATGGAGATGAAGCTGGTTTAAGAAAATGGATTAAGGGCATTCCTAGCGATGAGGGTGTTACAAGCGTTTGCCCAACTACTATTACACAGTCAGTTGCTGTTTTATCTAATGCTTTAAAGAATGTTGCTAATGTTGTTAAGTCTGGTTATGATGGTGCTGAAATTCTTGGTGTTCATTTTGAAGGGCCTTATTTAGATCTTAAATATAAGGGAGCTCAGCCAGAAGAATTTATAGCTGTTCCTAGTGTTAGCCAATTCAAGAGTTATCAAGAAGCAGCTAATGGTTTAATTAAAATCATTACTATGGCTGTTGAAAAGGATATTAATCACGAGTTAACTAAATATGCTTCTGAAAATGGTGTAGTTGTTAGTATGGGACATTCAGCAGCCACTTATGAAGAGGCTTTATTAGGTGTTGCTAATGGTGCAACTAGTATGACACACGTGTTTAATGGTATGACTCCTTTCCATCATAGAGACCCTGGTTTAGTTGGTGGGGCTTTACGTTTTAGAGATATATTTGGTGAAGTTATTTGTGATGGCTGTCATTCTAATGTTAACTCTTTGAATAATTTATTTACTGCTAAAGGGAGAGATTATACTATTATGATTTCTGATTCTTTAAGAGCTAAAGGTTTACCTAAAGGCTTTTACAAATCTGGTGGTTTAGATATTGAAATTTATGATGATGGTAGTGCACATCTAACAAGTGAAGGTCATTCATTAGCAGGTTCTACTTTAAAATTAAATGAAGGTTTAAGAATTTTAGTTGAAGAAGCTATGATACCATTTGATGCTGCTTTAAATTCTTGTACTATAAATCCTGCTCGTTTATTAAAAGTAGATAACCGTAAAGGTAAATTGGTTAGTGGATTTGATGCTGATATGGTTGTTCTTAATGATGATTACAGTGTTGAGCAAACATTTGTAAAGGGTATTACTTGTAAATAAACATTATAGAAGGTAAAGGGGAGTATTCCCCTTTTTTTGAGGATAAATATGGAAAAAATAAATATTAAAGCGATTTTTTTTGATATTGATGGTACAACTTATGATCATTATAATCATGAAATATCTTTGTCTACCCAAATAGCTCTTACTGAACTAAAACGTATAGGCTATAAAGTTTGCTTTGTTACCGGTAGAAATATTTATGAAATGAAGAACTTACCACCTTTTTTCTTTAACTTTGATTATGATGCTTTAATTAGTGATGGAGGTTCGATCATAAGAATAGATGGTGAAATTGTTGATGAACTACCAGTATCTAATGCTGATATTAAAGCTGTTATAGAATATTGTAGTATTCATAATATATCTTTAAGATATACTTTTAAAGATACAGTATATTTTATGCCTAATGTTGAACAATATGTTAAGGATATCTTTTTTAAACTTTATTTATTTAGTCCTACTGTTAGAAATTATACTGGTGGTGATATTTATAATTTATTAGCATATACTCATACTCGTAAAGAGAAGGCTGATATTGCTAAATTACTCAATAATAATTCTTTCTTAGATCTTCAGGATTGTTTAGAAATATTAAATACAAAAGCTGGTAAACATCTAGGTATTGAGATGGTTCTTAAGCGATGGAATCTTAGTATGAATGATTGTTTTGCTTTTGGTGATGGTTATAATGATATCCCAATGTTAACTAGTGTAGGCTATGGAGTTGCTATGGGTAATGCTAATGAAGATTTAAAGGCTTGTGCATGGAAGGTGTGTTTGCCTATAAATGAAGATGGTATATATAAGATACTTAAGGAATATCATATTATATAAGCATTTTTAAATTTATCTTACATATGAATTAATATAAAATTATTTAAATCTTATGTATTTAAATTTAAAATTGTGTTACAATATAAAAAATAGGAAGGTAATAATGAAATGAAAATTAGTAACGAAAGATTTGAGTTAGAGATTATGAATCGTGGTGGAGAAATCCAAAGTTTTTTTGATAAGAAAAAGAAGATTGAATACATGTGGCAAGGAGATGATAAACATTGGTCAGGTAAAAATCCTACTTTATTTCCAATAATTTCTGGACTTGTTAATCATGGTTATGATGTTGATGGCCAACACTATGAAATGAAAAATCATGGTTTTATAAGAATTTCAGATATGATTTGTATTGAGGAAACAACTAATAGAATCACTATGGAATTAAAAGCAAATGAATTCACTTTAGAACAGTATCCTTATAACTTTAAGTTTCATACTCAATATGAATTAATAGATAATAAGATTGTTATAACTTATATAGTGCTTAATAAAGGCAAGAAACCTATGCCGTTTTCTTTAGGTGTTCATCCTGGTTTTAATTGTCCTATTGAAAAGGATGAAAAGTTCAGTGATTACAAACTCGTTTTCCCAATGAAAGAAAATCCAACTCAATTAGTATTAGATTTAACTAAAAATAATGAACCTGAACAAGTTAAACGTAGCTTTGAAGAGATTAAATTAAATTATTCGGATTTCGAAAAATATTCAACTTTATTGTATAAGGATATTGTTAGTCCTTATGTTGATTTAGTTGGCCCAAAACACTCTATCCGTGTTAGTTGTTATGGTTTTAAATATTTAGCTATATGGACTCCTGAAAAAGCTCCTTTTATTTGTATTGAGCCTTGGCATGGACATGGTGATTTTACAAAAACACCTGTAGAATTTTCAAAGAGAGAAGATACTATTATCTTAGCTCCTGGTAAGGAATGGAAGACTTCTTATTCAATTGAAATATTAGATTAGAAAATATTAGCTCATCAAGTTTAATTGATGAGCTTTTTAGTGTTTATACTATATATTCTCCTTATTTAGTGCTTATTAACTATTTTATGTCTTTATTAATTGAAAAGTCTTGTTTAAAGTGCTATTATTATAAAGGTAAATTTAGGAGGATTATAACATGCAAGTAATCGTATTAGAAAACTATGAACAAGTAAGTGAAAAAGCTTTTGAAGTAATGAAAGAAATCGTTGTTAAAAAACCGAACGCAACTTTAGGTTTAGCAACTGGATCAAGTCCTATTGGATTATACACAAACATGATCAAGGATCACAATGAAAATGGAACTTCTTATAAAGATATCCATTCATTCAACTTAGATGAATATGTTGGTCTTGATCGTAACCACGCTCAAACATACTGGACTTTTATGCACGAAAACCTATTCAAAGGTATCGACATTAAAGAAGAAAACGTTAATGTACCTTTTGGTAATACTAAGGAAGATTGTCAAGCGTATGAAAAAGCAATGGAAAATGTTTCTGTTGATGTACAAGTTTTAGGAATTGGAGCTAATGGTCACATTGGTTTCAATGAACCAGGAACTTCATTTGATGAAGAAACTCACATTGTTACTTTAACTGAAAAAACTCGTCAAGATAATGCTCGTTTCTTTGAAGATGACATTAATAAAGTGCCTACTCATGCAATTACAATGGGTATTGCTACTATTATGAAGGCTAAAAAGATTTTATTAGTTGCTACTGGAGCAAACAAAGCTGATGCTGTTTATGCAATGGTTAAAGCTACTCCAACTACTGATTGTCCTGCTAGTGTTCTTCAAAATCACAATGATGTTGTTGTTATCTGTGATAAAGCAGCAGCTGCAAAACTTTAATTAGTAAATTAAACATCTGAATTCAGATGTTTTTTTTTGGTTCTATTTTCATTTAATGAAAATATTATCTCTAATATTTATATTATAATAGCGTAGAAAGAAAAGAGGTAATAGTATGAGTATAAAAATGATCTGTTGTGATATGGATGGAACACTACTTACTAGTAAAAAGGTAATAGATGAGGTTACACGTTTAAAACTTATAGAAGCACAAAAAAAAGGTATTATGGTAGTTATTGCTTCTGGTAGAAATAAAGAAAATTTAACTTTTGCATATAAATCTTTACATATGGATAAGTTTCCTAACAATTATATTGTTGGTATAAATGGTCAAGAAATATATAGTTTCAAATCGGATGAATATAAACTTGGAAGAGTTCTTAATAGTAATGATGCTAATAGAATACTTGAATCTATTCATCGTCATGGTTTAGAAGGGATATGTTTCTCTAAGCATTGCTATTACAATTACTTGTCTACATTTAACAAATTAGTAAAGATTGCTCGCTGCATAGTAACTAAGCGTAAATATAATTATGGTTTAGAGGGTGAAATGTCAAATATTAAAACGATAAAAACGCATAGTTATAAATTTAATCATTCTGTTAATAAGGTGGTCGGTGTTCAACCTGCTTTCCTGATGAAACTTAGTTTTCCTAAAATAGTTGAAGAGTTATCTTCTGATTATGAATTATTAAGAGTTGCTCCTAATTGGTTAGAGATTATGCCTAAGGGCGTTTCTAAAGGATTAGCTATTAAGAGAATTGCACTTGCAAATAATATAAGTAGTGATGAGATTGTAACATTTGGCGATGGTGAAAATGATATTTCAATGTTTGAATTCGCCAAATATGGAATTGCTATGGAAAATGCAATGCCTACTTTAAAAGATATTGCCTATGATGTAACTGAATCTAATGATAATTCAGGGATTGCTAAATATTTAGAAAAACTTGGCGTCTAATAATTTAAGTAAGCTTAGCTTGCTTTTTTTTATTATAATATAATTTAATGTTATTGTTTAATATTTTTAAAGTGTTAAAATATAATAAAAGGAGGTATTATAATGATATATACTTTATGTATTAATCCTTCATTAGATTATGTCACATTTGTTAAAGATTTTAATGAGGGCGAAGTGAATCGTAGCTATTTAGATGCTACTTACCCGGGTGGTAAGGGTATTAATGTTTCAACAATTTTATCGCGTTTAGGTGTTGATAATATAGCACTTGGTTTCTTAGCTGGTTTTAGCGGTAAAGAGGTAGAGACTCTAGTTAATAAGAGAGGCATTAAAAATGATTTCATTTATTTAGAAGATGGTGCTACAAGAATTAATGTTAAACTAAAGGCTCATGTTGAGAGTGAAATTAATGCAGTTGGACCTACAATCAAGGATGAAGAGTTTAATGATTTACTTAAAAAATTGAGCACTATTAATTCTGGCGATATTCTTGTTTTAGCGGGTAGTGTTCCTGCTTGTTTATCTGATTCTACTTATGCTAATATAATGAATAGTTTGAAAAATAATGAAATTAAATTTATCATTGATGCTACTAGCAAACTTATGTCTAGTGCTTTAATTTATCATCCTTATTTAATAAAACCGAATTTAGAAGAACTTTCGGAAATGGTTGATAAAATACTCCACAGTACTGAGGATGTTATTGATGCTGCAAAAGAAATGCAATCTAAAGGTGCGCAAAATGTTCTAGTTTCACTTGGATCTTCTGGTGCTATTCTCGTTACTTCTGATAATCAAGTTTTTGAATCAGTTGCTCCTTGTGGACAATTAGTAAATTCAACTGGTGCTGGAGATAGTATGTTGGCTGGTTTTATCAGCGCAATTTTAGATGGGGCCAATTATCAGGATGCACTAACTTTTAGTGTTAGTTGTGGTTCGGCCACAGCATTCACTAGTGATTTAGCAACAAAAAAACAAATGAAAGAATTATACGAGAATTTAAAAAATAATTGTGATGCTATGTAATAGCTTCACAATTATTTTATTTCATACTTATTTTATTGAATTGAACATCTATTATCTTTTCTAAATCTTTGGGATTCATATCTACTTGGAAACCTTTTTTTCCTGCTGAGAAAATAATTGTAGGAAACCCGAGAGCTGATTCATCTACAACACATGGAAAACTTTTCTTTAAACCGATTGGAGAACAACCTCCACGTATGTAACCTGTTATTTGTGTCAATTTATTTAGTGGTATAAGTTCAATCGATTTTTCATTTACACTAGATGCACATAATTTAAGATTTAGTTCTGCGTCAACTGCTATTACAAAAACATAAAAGTTTTTACTGTGACCTTGAGTAATTATTGTTTTGAATACTTGCTTTGGGTTTTGTCCAAGTTTTTGTGCTACAGATATTCCGTCAATTTGTTCATCACTCGTATCATAGTTATAAGCTTTATAATCTATTTTTGCTTTATCTAATATACGCATTACATTTGTTTTTATATTTTTCATATTTATTCCTACCTTCTATACAATTATAGTGTTATTAAGATTCATGTGCAATACTAATGCAAAAAAAATATTAATAAGTTATAATGTAATAGGTGATAAGAATGGATATTAAAATGATAGCATTAGATATGGATGGAACACTTCTTAATAGTGATTCAAAAATATCAGTTCGTAATTTAGATATACTTATTAAATTACAAGAAAAAGGAATAAGAGTTGTTTTAGCTAGTGGACGCAATTATCACAAACTTGAAGATTATGGTAAGCAACTTAAAATGGACCGTTTTGATGGTTACTATATTGAAGTTAATGGTATGGCAATTAAGCCCGCATTCAATAGTGAACGTAGAATTATTGAGCGCCTTAAATTAGCCGATGCTAAGCGTATCTATAAATTTATAGAGAAACAATCAATTGAATTTCAATTTCTAATGGATATGCATGTATACATTCGTATTCCTGAATCTATGTTACAAAGAAAGATAGACTATCGTATCGAAAACAATATTGCTAGCAATGTTCCATGGCGTGCGTCAACGGTTGCGCCAACCTTAAATATTAATTCAGGATATCCAGTAACTATTTATGTTAAAGATGATGATATTCTTAAAGAAGATTTGAATAAAGTTTGTTTAGCTGGAAATATTGAAGAGGTAGAACATGTTAACCAATTACTACGTGCTGAATTTAAAGATGAATTTTGGATAGGTAAAACAGCAGCAATGTGGTTAGAAGTTTGCCCTAAGGGCAATACTAAAGGCAATGCCTTAGAAACACTAGCTAATGAATTGAATATATCGTCTGATGAAATCATGGCATTTGGTGATGGTGAGAATGATATTGAAATGTTAAAATTTGCTAAGTATTCATACGCAATGTCGAATGCATTACCTTCAGTTAAAGCTGCTAGTAGTGGTACAACACTAAGCAATGATGAAGATGGAGTTTATGAAATTCTAAAGAATTTAATAAACTAAACATGTAACATAAAAAATATGTTATAATTCCTAAAAGGAGGAAATTAATATGAAAATAAATAGTAGCGCAGAGTTCGATCAACTGATTGAAGACAACATCGTTTTAGTGGATTTTTTTGCAACTTGGTGTGGGCCTTGTAAAATGCTAACACCTACAATTGAAGCACTTGAAAAAGATAATGCTGATAAATTTAAGGTAGCTAAGGTTGATATTGATGAACAAGAAGAACTTACTTCTAAATATGGAATAGTACAAGTTCCTACAATGTTAGTGTTCAAGAATGGTAAAGTCATAGGTAATATAATGGGTTACCATCCTAAAGAAGAAATTGAAGCATATATTGAGAAAGTAGTTAATGCCTAGGAAGAAAAAGAAGAAGGTAAGGTGGGGCAGAGTACTAATATTAATTTTAATTTTAATTTTAATATTAGCTGCTATTATTGGTGGAGGATTATTTGGATATTATAAATATTCGACAGCAACTGCTAAAAATATGAACATTGTTTTAATTGGTGTTGATGGTCGTGAATCGACAGAAAACACAAGCCGTGCAGATTCAATAATGCTGATTAATGTTAATAAAGATGAAGCATTAGTTAACATGATTTCACTTCCAAGGGATTCATACGTAGAGTTAGCGTGTAATAAAAAGTTTGATAAAATTACACATGCTTATTCATATGGAGATCTACTTTGGCAAGACAAAGGTGCTGGACGTGCCTGCACGATTGACACAGTTAAATCAACCTTTGGTTTAAATGAATTAGAGAAATATGCTGAAGTTGATTTTTCTAAAATGATTAGTTTAGTAGATGACATTGGCGGTATTGAATTAATTCCATCAAAGAGTTTTTGCGAAATGGATGAAAATGAAAATGCTGATTCCTATTGTTTTGAAGAGGGTGTTACTACAAAAATGAATGGAAAACAGGCTTTAGCTTATGCAAGACATCGTTATAGTGATTCCGATATCTATCGTGCTGCACGTCAACAAGAGGTAATAAAAGCAATGTTCAGTAAAGTGAAATCATTAGGCTTTTTTGATATGATTAAGATTGCGAACAAATTACTTGCAACAGTTGATACTAATGTGACATTAAAAGAAATTATTGGTTATATGGATATAATTGATAAGGTTAAAATAGAACAGAGTGTTGCCGAAGGTGAGGATGAATACATATATTCAGAGGCTGAAGGAATCGATCTTTACTATTATCGTATCGATGAAGCTTGGCTTACAAAAATGAATCGTGAAATTAAAAAATAGATAACGCATATGCGTTATCTATTTTTGATTATGTTTATTTCCGTTTCCTTTGTTTTGACCTTCATGTTTATGATTCTCATTACCGTTATTATGGTCCTTTTGATATGGAGTTCCATTAAGATCTTCATAGATATCCATTAACTCACGCATTGAATTATTACTTATTGCATCAATTGTTTTGGTACTATCTAATTCTATAATTTGTTTTATTAACTGATACTTACCAAAAGAAATATTATATTTATCAGCTTCCACTTTTTCCTCGTGATTAGCATGTGTACAACTATAAGAATTAACATTTAGTTGTTTAGCTAGATTATTGTCGATTTCTACTACAAGTTTTTCTGTTGCTTTTTCATCATCAGCATAAACACTAACTTGTAAATATCCATCTAATAAATAGTTAGAAAATTCTTTTGTTTCAATTAGTTTAGAAATGGCCGCATTAACCTCTAAACCTTTTACATCGGTTTCATTTATAATATTTTTTGCATCATCATTGAAGGACTTTACTTTAATAACTTCATTATCCTTATTCAGTTCAAACTGAATACTAGGATTTATATCAAGCGTTACATAGGCAGCGGCATTGACTTCGAGGTAACTAGATCTATTGAACAAAGTTGTTATAATCATCACGGTACAGAATGCAATTCCAAGGGCAGGTATAGCGAATCTTTTGAAATTATGCTGTTGCTTTTTCTGATTCATGACTGCCTTTAGTGTTTTTTGTTTAAGTTCATCATTAGCTGTAATTTGATTTAATGAAGAGAACGATTTTTTATTCAAGATAATCACCTCCAAGGGCATCTTTAAGCTGTTCCTTTGCTCGTTTTAACCATGTGTTTATAGTGTTTTCATTTTTCTTAAGAATTGATGCAACTTCGCTGATTTTATAGCCTTCATAGTAATGCAAATAAATTACATTACGATATTTATCATTAAGCTTTAGAACAGCCTGTAGCAGAACATCATCATGTACTTTATCAGTTGCACCATAAATGCTTAAGTCCTCAGTTAATTCAACCTGTCGATGAAAGAAACTTCGATAGAAACTTTTACACTCATTAATTGTAACTCGTATTAGCCAAGCTTTTTCATTTTCTGAAGATTCAAATTCTTTTTCGTTGGTCGCGAATTTAAAGAATACGTTCTGAAAAATATCATCGACATCTGCTTCCTTTTTTAAATTCATGAAGCATATTCGTTTGACCATGTCGGCATATAATGTAATTGCATTTTCAACCTCAAGTTCACTTTTCATATTGTACCTCTTCTTCATTATAACCCATTTCTAATATTTTTAATATATTAGTTTTGTTTGTTTCTTTGACCTTGATGAGTTCCATCACAATCTGGTTTACCAGTACCATCACGTTTAGGTGTACCATTACCAGTTCCGTCACGTTTAGGTGTACCAGTACCATTTACATTACCAGTTCCGTCACGTTTAGGTGTACCAGTACCATCACAATCTACATTTCCAGTACCATCACGTTTAGGTGATGCTTCACTATTAATTCTAGGACAATCCTCATTTCCTTTAGGACATTCATTAAAATTAACAATTCTACTTGCACTTGCATAGTTCTCGTTTGATTGTGCATTAACGCTTGCACCTCCAAATATAATAATTGCACTTAATGTGCCTATCAATAAACTCTTTTTCATTTTGAGTTCCTCCTTTGTATTTCACCTATAATACGTTTCAATCTTTCATAACCTTTCAAATTATTTAAATTTTTATTTAAATAAGTTATAACACTAATATTAACTCTAATACTGAATAAGTAATCTATTATAAATATCCTATAAATATAAGATAATGGATATTATAATTAACTTATATAATTAATACGTTTATTAGCTTAAAATGCTTTCAAATTATAATAAATTAATAAATATGAAATTTATAACGTTAATGTGTTTAATTATCATTATAAATAAAGTATAATAATTGTAGTTTAATTTCACTAAACAATAAGTTTAAAAGCTTAAAGGAGATATTATGGACATTGGAAAGAAAATAAAAAGACTTCGTATTCAAAATAATCTTACTCTAGAAGAACTAGCATCAAGAAGTGAACTAACTAAAGGTTTCTTATCTCAACTAGAACGTAACTTGACCTCACCATCAATTTCTACTTTAGAAGATATATTAGAAGCGCTAGGAACTACTATTTCCATCTTCTTTCAAGAAAAGAAAGATGAACAAATAGTATTTAAAACGGAAGATTTCTTTATTGATGAACAAAATGAGCATACTATTAATTGGATAATTCCAAATGCTCAAAAAAATGAAATGGAACCAATTATTATTGATATTAAACCTAATGGAACTAGTATCATCATTGAACCCCATGAAGGAGAAGAATTTGGTTATATCCTAAAAGGGAAAGTAATTATTGTTAATGGAAAAGAAGAACACAGTATTAAAAAAGGTGAAACCTTTTATATAAAAGGCAAGTACACACATTATATTAAAAATAATAGTGGTAAGGTAGCAAGTGTTCTATGGATTACAACACCACCACTATTTTAAAAAGGAGCACATATTATGGCAGAAAAATTAATACAATTTAAAAATATAGTTAAAGAATTTGATGGTAATTTAGTCCTTAAAGGTATAAATTTAGATATCTATGAAAATGAATTTGTAACTCTATTAGGCCCAAGTGGATGTGGTAAAACTACCCTATTAAGAATTTTAGGTGGTTTTTTAAACCCAACTGAAGGAAAAGTCCTTTTTGGAGATGAAGATATTGTTAATCTTCCATCTTATAAACGAGAAATAAATACAGTATTTCAAAAATATGCATTATTCCCACATATGAATGTTTATGAAAATATTGCTTTTGGTCTTAAAATAAAAAAAATAAGCAAGGATGTTATAGATCAAAAAGTATTTAAAATGCTTAAACTAGTTGGACTAGAAGGCTTTGAAAAACGTAGTGTTACACAAATGTCAGGAGGCCAACAACAAAGAATAGCAATAGCTAGAGCCTTAGTATGTGAACCAAGAGTTCTATTACTTGATGAACCATTAGGAGCATTAGACCTTAAACTAAGAAAAGAAATGCAACATGAATTAAAGAAAATTCAACAAGAAGTAGGAATTACTTTTATATATGTTACTCACGATCAAGAAGAAGCTTTAACCATGTCTGACAAAATTGTAGTTATGAAAGATGGAGAAATTCAACAAATAGGCTCTCCAATGGATATTTATAATGAACCTGAAAATAAATATGTAGCTACCTTTATTGGAGAATCAAATATTATTAATGCTAGTATGCATCAAGACTATGATGTTGTTTTTGATGATAACCATTATAAATGTGTTGACTTTGGCTTTAATGAAGATGAAGAAGTTGACATTGTTATACGCCCTGAAGATCTTGACATCGTTAATATTAATCAAGGTCAAATGAACGGTGTTGTAAAATCCATTTTATTTAAAGGTGTACATTATGAAACTATGGTTGAAACAGTACCTGGTACAAATGTTAAAGTAACCATGTATGTATCAAAAGAACACCCAGTAACTGACTCATTAACTAAAGAGAATATATCAGCAAATGACTTCTATATAAGTGAAGAAGATGTAAATGAACTTAATGATATTGAAGTAGTAGCTCGTGCCGATGCTCAAGCCTGGAGTTCAATTGACAATGAATTTATTGCAATATCTAAAATAGAATATGATGTTAAAAGTGTACGTGGAACCTATCCAATAACCTTTACAACAAATAACGGAACAAGCATTACAACTAAAATTATTGTAGTTAAACAATTATATGTTGAAAATGAAAAAGCTCAAGAAGCAATTGCTGCCTTTGACTTCTTTAAGAGTGTTGAAGAACTACATGAATCACAAGCAATAGATACAGATCTAAAAACATGGGCCAACGCACAAGCCTGGACTCTAATCAAAGAAGAAAACATTGAAATTACCCAAGTGGATTATGATTTTGATCCAGCAACAATTACAGATGGAATCTATGAAGTAACTTTCTCAACAAACGGAAGAGAATTTAAAGTGCATACAACAGATTTAAGTATCGAAGGTAGTGAAGTAGGCCTTGATTTTAAACCAGAAGATATACATGTAATGTCTAAAATGGGAAGTTATTAAAATGAACTCATATAAGAAATTAATTTATCCATACGCTATATGGATGGGAATATTTTTATTAATTCCTATGCTGCTTATTGTTTTATACGCCTTTACTACTCAAGGTAATGAAGTAGCTACACTAAATTTTACATTTGATAATTTTATTAAATTCTTTACAGATCCTATCTTTATATCAGTATTATTAAAATCATTAAGGATAGCCCTTATAACAACTATCTTTTGTTTAATTATTGGCTATCCAATTGCCTATATAATTGCTCAAACCGATGGACTTAAACATACGATTCTTATTCTTTTAATTACTATTCCAATGTGGATTAACATGCTAGTACGTACTTATGCATGGATTGGTATTCTATCAGATACAGGTTTAATCAACAATATATTAGGTTTCTTTGGTGTAGCTCCCATTAAAATGATGTACACTGATTTTGCTGTGATCTTAGGAATGGTATATAACTTTGTTCCATTTATGATATTACAAATTCATTCATCATTATCTAAAATGGATAATTCCTTATTAGAAGCTAGTAGTGATTTAGGCGCTAATAGTATTCAAACCTTTCTTAAAGTTACTTTACCCCTATCATTACCAGGAGTAGTATCAGGGATAACATTAGTATTCTTACCAGCAGTATCTAGTTTTGTTATACCTAAATTATTAGGCGGAGGACAATTTGTTCTTATCGGAAACCTTATTGAACAACAATTCATTACACTAGGAGAATGGAACTTTGGAAGTGCAATCTCTCTTATAATGGCATCTATAATAATGTTAAGTATGTACATCACTAGAAAAGTTGACACAGATAACACAATGGAAAGTGGAGGAGGGAAAATATAATGAAACCAAAAAAAAGTATTATTGGTAAACTATATTTAGCGTTAATAATGTTATTCTTCTATTTACCTATTATATATGTAATAGTATTTTCTTTTAATGATTCAAGATCTTTAACATCTTGGCAAGGATTTTCTTTAAGATGGTATACTAAAATGTTTAGCAATCGCAATATGCTAGAAGCAATTTACTATACTTTCTTAATAGCTATAATAGCAACTATCATATCTACTATAGTTGGAACAATAACTGCTATTGGATTAACTAAATCTAAAAAAGTTATTAAAGACATAATTTTACAAGTTAATGATTTACCTATTATGAATCCTGAAATAGTAACAGCCATCGGTTTAATGCTATTTTATGTTAGTTTAAATATTGAAAAAGGCTTTATAACTTTGTTATTAGCACATATTGCATTTTGTATACCATACGTTATATTATCAGTAATGCCTAAATTAAGAAGCTTAGATCCTAATTTAAGTGAAGCTGCAATGGATTTAGGTGCTACACCATTTCAAGCTTTAAGAAAAGTTATAGTTCCTCAAATAATGCCAGGTATTATATCAGGAGCTCTAATCGCCTTTACTATGTCGTTCGATGATTTTGTAATATCTTACTTTGTCACAGGTAATAATATTAAAAATATATCAATTCTAGTATACACCATGTCGAAACGAGTTAATCCATCTATAAATGCATTATCAACAATCATAATATTAATCATAACTACAGTTTTAATCATTATAAATGTAGTTCCTATTATCAAAGAACGCAGACTTAAAAAAGTAAAAGGAGGTATAGAATGAAAAAAATAATTATAACTGTTATATTATTAGTATTATGTAGTGGTTGCCAAAGTAATAGTGATAAACAAGTTTTAAGAATATATAATTGGGGAGAATACATTGGTGAAGATGTTATATCTAATTTTGAAAGTGCCTATAATTGTAAAGTTCAATATGATATCTTTCCTAGTAATGAAGAAATGTATACTAAATTAAAAAGTGGAGAAACCTGGGATATATTAGTACCTAGTGATTATATGATTGAAAGATTAATGCAAGAAAAATACTTACAAAAACTTGATAAAACTAAGATACCTAATCTTGATAAATTAGCGGATGGAGTTAAAAATTTGCCTTATGACCCTAATAATGATTATGCAGTACCTTATTTTTGGGGATCAGTAGGAATAATATACAATAGTGATACTGTATCTAAAAGTGATGTAGAAGAACAAGGATATAATGTTTTAAAGAATCCTAAATACAAAGGTAAGATGTTTATATATGATTCAGAACGTGATTCTTTTATGATGGCTTTTAAAGCCTTAGGTTATTCGATGAATACTACTAATAAGGATGAAGTACAAGCAGCTTATAATTGGTTAAAAGAATTAAATGATAATAATGATCCTACTTATGTTACAGATGAGGTAATAGATGGAATGGTAAGTAATCAAAAAGATATTGGTATTGTTTATAGTGGAGATGCTGCTTATATCTTAAGTGAGAATAGCTCAATGCGTTATTTTTTACCTAAGGAAGGGACTAATCTTTGGAGTGATTCGATGGTAATACCTAATAATGCTAAAAATCCTGAATTAGCTAATGAATTTATAAACTTTATATTAGATTATGAATCTAGTTATGATAATTCATTAACTGTAGGTTATGCTAGTACTAATCAAGAAGTTTTAGATGATATGGTTAGTGAAGGGGGAGACTTTAATGGTAATCCTGCGTACCTTCCTAGATCGAATTATGCTAAAGATGAGGTGTTTGCTTATGATGAAGAAATGAAGAAAGAACTGGCAAACTTATGGATTAGAGTTAAGAGTAGTTAAATTATTGAGGTTTTTTGAAAAAAAAGTAAATTAGTTGTTGCAATTTCACTGATAATTTTATATAATATTAAAGCAGTGAAATTCATGGGGCCGTGGCGAAATCGGCAGACGCAACGGACTTAAAATCCGTTGGGAGCAATCCCGTGGGGGTTCAAGTCCCCCCGGCCCCACCATTTATTTAATTGCTTTTTATTTATGGTTCCATAGCCAAGTGGTAAGGCAATAGACTGCAACTCTGTGATCATCGGTTCAAATCCGATTGGAACCTCCATTTACTAAAATTTAATATATTTATTACTCATGGGGCC
Source organism: Erysipelotrichaceae bacterium (assembly GCA_036639955.1). GTDB lineage: Bacteria > Bacillota_I > Bacilli_A > Erysipelotrichales > Erysipelotrichaceae > JAVWHP01. Next base: position 46,878 of record JAVWHP010000006.1, on the reverse strand, counting down.
GTGGCGAAATCGGCAGACGCAACGGACTTAAAATCCGTTGGGAGCAATCCCGTGGGGGTTCAAGTCCCCCCGGCCCCACCATTTATTAAAGTTAAGGTTTCTCTAAAAAGAGAAACCTTTTTTAGTTGTAATTTATATAATTAAAGGTATAATTAAACGAAAGGCAGGTAAACTTATGAAAACATTAAATGATAAAGTATTAAATCAACTCTTAACTAAAATCGTTGCTACACATGAATATTCAATAAAACTAGGAGGCTCAATTATCACTTCCAACACTGAATTATTAAACGATACCTCGATAGAAGTAATATACAATAACACTAAATCATTAAAAAATATATTATCTAATGAATATGCTTATTTCGGTATAGTAGATAATAAAATTATAATAGTTGTATTAAATACATTTAAACCAGACCAGGAGAATTGTTCAATTAAAATTCCATTTAATTCTATTGCATATATAGATATTAAAAAAGGTTTTTTAAATAAGTATATTTATAGTATTAATACTATAAATGGAGGTAACCTTAAATTTCAAATAACTAATAATTCTGGAAGTAATGATATTGCTAAACAAAAAGAATCAGCTTTAGAACTTTATGATGTTTTAAATAATATAAAAAATTAAGGAGCTTACATTAATGAGAGAATTCATAATTAAAGAAAATGATGCAGATCAAAGAGTGGATAAATTTATAACTAAAACATTAAATGAAATACCTAAAGCTTTAATGTATAAATATATAAGAAATAAGAAAATAAAGGTTAATCGTAGTCGTTGCGAAATATCACAACGACTACAAGTAGGCGATACTATACAATGTTATATCGCTGAAGAATTCTTTAAAGATGAACATGACTACAACTTTCTTAAAGCTAGTAGTTCTTTAGATATCGTATATGAGGATGACAACATCTTAATAATTAATAAACCTATAGGTTTAATTACTCATAGTGATATAAATGAAACAGTTGATACTTTAATTAATCGAGTTAAACATTATTTATATGTTACAAAAGTTTACAATCCAAATGAAGAATTAAGTTTTACACCAGCTTTAGCACATCGAATCGATCGTAATACTGAAGGACTAGTAATAGCAGCTAAGAATGCAGCAACCATAAGATCAATAAATAATGCTATTCTAGAACACCAAATAGAAAAGACCTATCTATGCATATGTGAAGGAAGAATGCCAAAGAAACAAGACATGTTAATTGGTTATCATAAAAAATTAGATAATAATATTGCTAAAATTATTGATCATTGTGAAACTGGTTATGTAAAAGTTGAAACTGGCTATAAAGTATTAGAAGAAAAAAAGGACTACAGTCTATGTGAAGTCAATCTAATAAGTGGTAAATCTCACCAAATACGAGCACAGTTCGCAGCACTTAAACATCCATTATTATCAGACATTAAATATGGAGCACAACAAACTGAATTTAAATATCAAGCATTATGTGCCTATAAAGTTAAATTTAATTTCGAAAACGACCATTTCTTAGCATATCTTAATAAGAAAGAAATCTTTATATCTAAACCACTATTATTACAGTATTTTAATAGTAAATTGAATTAATTTACTATTGAAAGCAATTACATTTCATATATTCTTAACACCGTCTTAACACTATTCTGAATTCATATAAAGATTGCTCTATAATATGATTAAATAAGCATATTATTAAAGTTTTATATATTTGAATTAACATTAGAATGGTAGTATACTTAAGATGGTTTTTATTAAACCTAATGATTGGAGGAATTACATTGGATAATATAATTAAAGATATTCTTAATGCTGATAAATTAGCGCAAGAAAAAGTAATTGAAGCCATAGATATTAAAGCTAATATTGGCGAGTCCGTTAAAAAAGAAAAAACAGCTATTCTAAAGAAATATGAAAAAGAAACAAAGAAAGAAATCGATGCAGCACTTAATGCTATTGATTTAGAATTAGAAGCATTACAAAAACAAAGCGATATAGAATTAGAAAAAACTGTAGCCTCTCTTCAAAGGTATTGTGAAGAAAATAAAGATACATGGATAGACTACATGCTTAAAGCCTGTATAGAAAGCTAAGAGGTGATTTAATGCTATCACTATCAACTAATGCTATTTCTACTAAAGCTAAAGCAATGTATGGTAGACGTTTAAGATTAAATAACTATACAGAACTAATGCATAAAAGAAATATTGCTGAAATTGTAAGCTATTTAAAACAAGAAACAGATTATAAAGATATTCTAAAAGATGTTAGAGATAATAGTATACATCGCCAACAACTAGAAGAACTCCTAAAACAAGATTTATTTGAAAAAGGGCTTAAACTGATGCGTTATGCAACATCGTCCGATCTAGAGTTTTATAAATATGAAGTATATGAAATAGAAATAGATTTAATCCTAAACAAATTAACTCAACTTATCAATGAAGATTATGACACAATGAAATTTATAAGTTCTATCCCAATGTTTATGAAAAAGTATACACATTTTGATATGATGAATTTAGCTAAAGCTACAAGTTATTTAGAAGTAGCTAAATGCATCAAATCTACACCATATGCTAATATATTGAAACCGTATTTAGTTGATAAAACAACAATGAACTTTCATAAATGTGAAATATTATTAAAGAAGTTCTACTATGATTTAATTGATAAAATGATAGATAAATACTATAAGAAATCTTTAAATAAAGATTTAAAAAGTATATTATATTCAGGAATAGAACTATCTAATATTATTAAAATTTATCGTATGAAAAAATTCTTTAATGCAAGCAGTGAAGAAATTAAAGCATCTCTAATTGATTTTCATTTTAGAATACCATTAAAAGAATTAAATAGAATGATAGAAGATACTGATGCAACTGAATTTATGAAAGCTTTAGAATCATCTAACTATAAAATGTTTAGTGATGAAAAAGATTATGTTTATATTGAATATTATGCAGATAAAATTAGATATCATCTAGGAGAAAGATTTATGAATTACTCTAATAGTGCTCCTAGTGTTTATACATCTTATATGCAATTACATAAGTTAGAAATAGCTAATATTACTAACATTATAGAAGGCATAAGATATGGAATGAGTGTAGAAGAAATGGAAAAACTATTGATTATATAAAAAGGAGGTTTTAAAATGGCAATTGTTAAAATGAGATTAGTTAATATAATCTCAGATAAAGAACATCTTGATGAAGTGCTATTAAGATTTACAAGACTGGATAATTTTCATCCAGAACTAGCAAGCAAAATTGTAGAAAATGTACATGCTATAAAAACATTAAATGATGATAACCCATATCCTGAAGTAATAACTTTATTAAACGAAGCAATAATGGTAATGGGAATTAAACCTACTATTAAAGACTCTAATAAAGATATGGATGAAACAGATACAAAACAACTAGATTTATTAGCTATTAAAAATAGTATTAATGAAATTCAGACTAAATTTAATGAACTTAGTGATGCTAAACAAGAAATTAATAAGGTAATAGGTGATTATGAAAGTGCTATTATACAATTAAAAAATTTAGAAGATACTGATATTTCATTAGATGAATTATTTAATGCTAAATATTTAAAAGTTAGATTCGGTTGTTTACCATTAGGATCTGAAGATAAGATTAAGTACTATACAGATCGACCATTTGTATTTAAGAAGTTTAATTCAGATAGTTCATATTGCTGGTGTATGTACATAACGACCCCGCGATTTGAAGGAGAAGTAGACAATATATTCTCTTCTTTATATTTTGAAAGAGTAAGAATACCTGAATTTGTACATGGTGTTCCATCAAGAGCAGAAGAAACTATACAAGAAGAAATAGATGCAAACAAACTACACCTTAAAACAATTGATGAAAGAATCAATTGTCTATTAGATAAAGCTAAAGAAGAACTATCAAACTATGCAAGTAGTTTAAAGTTCCATAATGAAACTTTTGAAGCAAGAAAATATGTAGTATGTTTAGGTGAAAGGTTTTCCATAACTGGATTTGTGGCCAAAAACGAAGTTCTAGAACTTAAAAATAAATTTGCTGATTTGCAAAATGTTGAAATTGAAGACAGACCTGCACACAGTGATAAACGTTTAACACCACCTACGAAGTTACGAAACAGGTGGTTTGCCAGGCCATTTCAACTTTTTGTAGAAATGTATGGAATGCCAAGTTATGAAGACTTTGACCCTACATTGTTTGTAGCGATATCTTACTCAATACTATTTGGCATTATGTTTGGAGATTTAGGACAAGGTTTATTACTAATTATATTAGGAGCAATTCTATATAAGGTAACTCATTTAGAGTTAGCAGCAATAGGCGTAAGAATTGGGATGTTCTCAGCATTCTTTGGATTTTGGTATGGATCATTTTTTGGAAATGAAGAAATACTAACACCGATATTTACTAATGGATTAAATATGGTTGATAAACCAATTGAAGTACTGGATTCAAACTTTATAATGCCATTATTAATAACTACACTAGTAATAGGAGCAGTACTACTAGTAAGCGCAATGGTACTTAATACTTATTTAAGTATAAAACATCACGTTAAATGTGAGTTATGGTGTTCTAGCAATGGAATAGCCGGACTTGTATTCTATTTAGCTATATTATGTGGAGCAGGACTATTAATAGGCTTTAATATTAATGTTATGAATCCATTTTATATAGGACTACTTATAGTAGTGCCAATATTACTAATGTTCTTTAAAGAACCATTAGGTAATATATTTATGAAACAAGCACCCTTTCCTAACGGAATAGGCGCATTTATTACAGAAAGCTTCTTTGAAATGTTTGAAGTAATGCTAACATTTATTACTAACACAATGTCATTCTTAAGAGTAGCGGGATTTGTACTATCTCATGCTGGAATGATGTTAGTAGTTATGACATTATCAGAAATGGTAGGAGGAGCAGGAAGTATTATAGTAATTATATTAGGTAATCTATTTGTTATGGGAATGGAAGGAATGATTGTAGGAATACAAGTACTTAGACTTGAATTCTATGAACTATTCTCACGTTACTATACAGGTGAAGGTAAACCATTTATTAGCTTAAAAGCTATGGAATTAGAAGAAAACTAACAGGAGGAACATATTATGTTAACAGCATTAGAATTATTTATACCAGCAGCAATTATTGTATTAATCTCATTACCATTAATTAGTGTATTTAAAGGTAACACAAGCGTTAAATCAGCAAAAAGAAGAATGATTAGTCATGTTTGTTTATTTGCTATGCTTTTAGTAGGCACTGTAGTATTCCAAATTGGAGGATATACAGCAAATGCGGCAGAAGCACCAGTAGTAAATCAAATAGCAGGAACATTAGCACAAGGTTTAGGATTCCTAGCAGCAGCATTAGCTACAGGAATGTCAGCATTAGGAGCAGGTATTGCTGTAGCAGCAGCTGCACCAGCAGCAATTGGAGCTTTCTCTGAAAATGCTAAGAACTTTGGTAAATCATTAATATTTGTAGCACTTGGAGAAGGTGTAGCTATATATGGTTTAATTATTTCAATATTAATTATCATTAAGTTGTAAGAGGCATAAAAAATGAAATTTTTCTTAATCTCAGATAATGCAGATACAGCAATGGGACTTAGATTAGCTGGAATAGAAAGTACTATAGTTCATGAAAGACATGAAGTATTAGTAGAACTAGAGAAAGCAATGCATGTAGAAGATATAGCAATTATATTAATGACAACTAAGTTAATAAACCTATGCCCTGATGTTATCTCGGATTTAAAATTAAAACAAAAAAGACCTTTGATTGTAGAAATACCAGATCGACATGGTAACGCCACTATTGGTGAAACTATAGACGGTTATGTATCAAGTGCAATCGGAGTCAAACTCTGAGGTGATTAAGATGGAAATTAATACTAAGCAAGATTTAGTGAATTATATTGAAGCTGAAATGAATGATTTAGCATTAAAAGAAGCCCATACTATTTTAAAAGAAAGCGAATCATTAAAAGAAGAAGCGCTAATTGAAATAGAAGAAGAAGCTAAAAATAATGCTAAACTAGTTGTTTTAAGTGAAATAAAAGAAGCAAAAAGCAATGCAGCAATAAAGAAAGCGGCAATAAGTACAAAAATGAAAAAGGACATTATAGGAGAAAGAGAAAAACTCGTAAATAGTGTCTTTAAAGAAACTAAAGATAAATTAGTTGAATTTGTTGCTAGTAAAGACTATAAGGAATTTGTAGTTAAAAAGATTAGTAAAGCTAAAAAAGAGTATGGTTTTAAAGATGTAATTATTTTAATGAAAGATAGCAACTATAAAGAATTAGCTATTGAAACTTATGGAGAAGCTAATTTTAAAGAAGATGAAGATATTGTTATAGGTGGATTTAAAATCATAACTAATACAGGAATTATTATAGATGAAACATTAGATACATTATTGAATGAACAAAAAGATTGGTTCTATAATAATGCTAAATTAAATATTAAATAGTACTAGATAAGAGGTGAAACACATGAATAAGAACGTTATATATTCAATAAATGGACCAGTAGTAAGTGTAGCTAATGCAGATTCATTTGCTATGTTAGAAATGGTTTATGTTGGTAATAAGAAACTAATTGGTGAAGTAATATCAATTAAAAAAGAAGCAACAATTATACAAGTATATGAATCAACAACTGGATTAAAACCAGGAGAACCGGTATATGGTACTGGTGCTCCAATTAGTGTTACACTAGGACCTGGTATTTTAAGAAATATATTTGATGGTATAGAAAGACCACTTAAAGCTATTGCTGAACAATCAGGAAGTTTTATAGCCACTGGTAGTAATGTAGATTCATTAGATATGGAAAAACTATGGGATGTTACATTAGTAGTTAAAGTAGGGGATATGGTTGATGGTGGTCAAATTTATGCAACTATTCCTGAAACGGATTTAATTGAACATCGTTGTATGGTGCAACCAAATATTAGTGGAGAAATTATTGAAGTAGCTAATAATGGACAATACAAGATGAAAGATGTAGTAGCTAAATTAAGAGATAGCTATGGTAATATACATGAATTAACTTTGATGCAAAAATGGCCAATTAAAAAAGAAAGACCGGTAAAAGCAAGAAGAGAAATATCAGTACCATTGATTACAGGACAAAGAGTAATAGATACTTTGTTTCCGATAGCTAAGGGTGGAACAGCTGCTGTACCTGGAGGATTTGGAACCGGTAAAACGATGACACAACACCAGTTAGCTAAATGGTGTGATGCTGATATAATTGTTTATGTTGGATGTGGAGAACGTGGTAATGAAATGACTCAGGTATTAGAAGAATTCAGTGAATTAATAGATCCTAAGTCACAAAAACCGTTAACAGATCGAACTGTATTAATTGCTAATACTTCAAATATGCCAGTTGCAGCACGTGAAGCTAGTATATATACAGGTATAACATTAGCTGAATATTATAGAGATATGGGATATCATGTAGCTATAATGGCAGATTCAACTTCAAGATGGGCAGAAGCATTAAGAGAAATAAGTGGAAGATTAGAAGAAATGCCTGCAGAAGAAGGATTTCCTGCATATTTACCATCCAGAATATCAGCTTTCTATGAAAGAGCTGGTTACATGGACGTATTAAGTGGTAATGTAGGATCTGTAACTATTATTGGTGCAGTATCACCCCAAGGTGCTGATTTCTCAGAACCAGTAACACAAAATACTAAAAGATTTGTTAGATGCTTTTGGGCTTTAGATAAAGCCTTAGCGTACGCAAGACATTATTCAGCAATTAACTGGAACCAAAGTTATTCTGAATATGTAAATGATTTAGAAAAATGGTATAACAAGAATATAGGTATAACTTTTGTAAGTGATAGACGTAAAATAGCAGCACTATTAGCTGAAGAAACTAAACTTATGGAAATAGTTAAACTTATAGGTAGTGATGTATTGCCAGATGATCAAAAACTTGTAATCGAGATTGCTAAAGTAATAAGAGTAGGATTTCTTCAACAAAATGCCTTCCATCCAGAAGACACATATGTACCTTTAGAAAAACAACTTAAAATGATGGATGTTATCCTATATTTATATAAGAAATGTAAAGAATTAGTAGCTAAGAATGTATCATTAACTAGTGTATTAAAAGCAGGAGTCTTTGATAAAGTAACTAAAATGAAATATGATGTAGCGAACAATAAATTAGAACAATTTGATAACTACTACACCATGATTGACGAAGCAATCGCTAATATTAAATAGAAAGGTGGAATTGCAATGAGTATTCAGTATGTAGGTCTGAGCGAAATTAATGGTCCACTAGTCTTTTTAGATGATGTGAGCGAAGTAAGTAATGAAGAAATGGTAGAAATATCAATGCAAGATGGTTCTACACGTCTTGGACGTGTTGTCCAAATTGCTGGTAAAAGAGCTGTTATTCAAGTATTTGAAGGTACTAATGATGTATCATTAAAGAATACTAAGATAAAGTTATTAGGTAAGCCAATGGAAATGCCACTATCAAAAGAGGTTCTAGGAAGAATTTTTAATGGAGCTGGAACTCCGATTGATGGCATGGGTGAAGTATTTGCTCAAAAAAGAGCCGATGTTAATGGCCAACCATTAAACCCCGTATCTAGAGTATATCCGCGTAATTATATTAATACAGGAATATCTAGTATTGACGCACTAACAACATTAATAAGAGGGCAAAAGTTACCTATATTTTCAGGAAGTGGAATGCCACATAATGAGTTAGCAGCACAATTAGTAAAACAAGCTAAAATAGCTGATGATGAAGGAAAAGGCTTTGGAGTAGTATTTGCTGCAATGGGAGTTAAAAACGACGTTGCTGATTACTTTAAAAGATCTTTTAAAGAGGCAGGAGTTAATGAAAGAGTAGTAATGTTTATTAACTTAAGTAATGATCCAATTATAGAAAGAACATTGACACCAAGATGTGCATTAACAACGGCTGAATACTTAGCATTTGAATGTGATATGCACATCTTGGTAATATTGAGCGATATGACATCTTATTGTGAAGCGTTAAGAGAGTTCTCTAGTTCAAAAGGAGAAATACCAGGACGAAAAGGATACCCAGGATACTTATACTCTGATTTAGCATCATTATATGAAAGAGCAGGTATAGTAAAAGGAAGTAAAGGATCATTAACACAGATTCCTATCTTAACTATGCCTAATGATGATATTACACATCCAGTACCAGATCTAACTGGTTATATAACAGAAGGGCAAATCGTATTAGATCGTAATTTAAATCAAATGGGAGTCTATCCACCGGTAGGGGTATTACCTTCATTATCTCGTTTAATGAAAGATGGAATAGGTGAAGGATATACAAGATCAGATCATTCAGCAGTAAGTAATCAATTATTTGCTTGCTATGCTGCAGTACAAGATGCAAGAAGTTTAGCTAGTGTAATCGGTGAGGATGAACTGTCTCCAATTGATAAACAATATATGGAGTTTGGTAAATTATTTGAAGAACACTTTATATCACAAGGTTTTGATACTAATCGAAGTATTGATGAAACCCTAGATTTAGGATGGGACTTATTATCAGTATTACCTAAAGAGGAACTAGATCGTGTAGATGATACTATAGTGAATGAACACTATGATCATATAAGAGCAACAAAACGATTTAATATAAAACCTAAAGTATTTATAAAAGAATTAGAAAAAGAAATAGGTAAATAATTATGGCTAATAAGCAGGTATTCCCAACAAAGGGTAATTTAATTGCAACTAAAAAGTCATATGAATTAGCAGCAGTAGGTTATGATCTTTTAGATCGTAAACGAAATATACTTATTCGTGAGATGATGCAATTATTAGATAAGGTTAAAATTCTACGTGATGATATAACTAAAACTTATCAAGATGCTTATGATGCATTAAAAAGAGCTAATATAACTAATGGTAGTATAGCTGAATTAGTTAAATCAGTTCCTATTGATAGTGGAATAGAAGTTAGTTCAAAAAGTGTTATGGGAGTAGATATACCTAAAATTTCATATACACAAGGTATAAATGAAATGTGTTATGGTTTATATAGTACGGATTCTAATGTCGATTATGCATATCAATGCTTTCAGAAAGTAAAAGAAATTACTATAATGTTAGCAGAAGTAGAGAATAGTGTATATAGATTAGCTAATGCTATTCAAAAGACACAGAAGCGCGCTAATGCTTTAAAGAACATTGTTTTACCTGATTATGAAGCGACAGTTAAATTTATTGCAGAGGCTTTAGAAGAGAAAGAAAGAGAAGAGTTTTCTAGACAAAAAGTTATTAAAAATAATAAGGATAAAGAAAAGGCTGCTAACTAAAAATTAGCAACCTTTTCTTTATTATAAAATTAGTAAAAAAAATAAAAAAAAGTGTTGCAATTAGGTTTGAAATTTGGTATTATTAATAGGCGCTGATAAGAAGCAACGCAAACACATGCGCGCCCTTAGCTCAACTGGATAGAGCGTTTGACTACGGATCAAAAGGTTGTGGATTCGATTTCTGCAGGGCGCACCATATATTAAAAAATTGATTGATTTTTATTTCTCGGGATGTAGCACAGCTTGGTAGTGCACTTGGTTTGGGACCAAGGGGTCGCAGGTTCAAATCCTGTCATCCCGACCAATTTTTTAAAATTATGGCTGGGTAGCTTAGTTGGCTAGAGCATCCGGTTCATACCCGGAAGGTCGTGGGTTCGAGTCCCACCCCCGCCACCATTATTATTTTAAATTATAAAATTTATTCTTGGACCCTTAGCTCAGTTGGTTAGAGCATCCGGCTCATAACCGGTGGGTCGTAGGTTCGAGTCCTACAGGGTCCACCAAAATTTTTATTGGAGGAATACCCAAGTGGTTGAAGGGTCCGGTCTTGAAAACCGGTAGGTCGTGAATGCGGCGCCTGGGTTCGAATCCCAGTTCCTCCGCCAATTTAAATTTTATATTATTACTTATCGCGGGATAGAGCAGTCTGGTAGCTCGTCGGGCTCATAACCCGGAGGCCGTTGGTTCGAATCCTTCTCCCGCAACCAAGTGGTTCCATAGCTCAGTCGGTAGAGCAATGGATTGAAAATCCATGTGTCGTTGGTTCAATTCCAACTGGAACCACCATGTAAAAAGTTAGTTAGACATATTTATGTCTAACTTTTTTTATGTTTATGCTATAATTAACAAAAGGAGGGAAACATATGAATAATTTTATATATGATATTCCTACTAAAGTATATTTTGGTCAAAATCAACTTCATCATTTAGGTAGTGAACTTATTGCGTATGGTACTAATGTTTTATTAGTATATGGTACTAATTCTATTAAAGCTAATGGTTTATATTCTAGAATTATAGATGAACTAGCTATTGCTAATTTAAATGTATTTGAGTTAAGTGGTATTCTACCTAATCCTCGTATAGAAAGCGTACGTAAGGGTATTAGTTTATGTAAGGCTAATAACATAGAAGTAGTGCTAGCAATTGGTGGTGGCTCTGTAATAGATGCTGCTAAATTTATAGCAGCAGGTGCTTGTGTAGAATTTGATGCTTGGAAGTTTTTTAGTGAGAATGCACCTTTAGTTAATGCGTTGCCATTAATTAGTGTTTTAACTATGGCCGCTACTGGATCTGAAATGAATAATGCTGGTGTAATAACTAATTTACTTACTAATGATAAATTAGGAAGAAAAGCTAATGCGTTACTTCCTAAAGTTTCTTTCTTAGATCCTGCTAATACTTATACAGTAGGGCCTTATCAAACTGCCTGTGGCAGTGCTGACATAATTTCACATTTGCTTGAAGTGTATTTTAATATGGAACCTGATCTTTTCCTTTTAGATTCCTTTATCGAAGGTATGTTAAAGACAGTTATCAAATATGCACCAATAGCCATTAATGATCCTACTAATTATGAAGCTAGAGCTAATTTAATGTGGACTAGTACTCTTGCTATTAATGGTCTAGTTGCCGGTGGTAAGAATTTACGTTGGAGCACTCATCCAATGGAACATGCACTATCAGCATTCTATGATATTACGCATGGCCTAGGTTTAGCAATCCTTACTCCTCACTGGTTAGAGTATTGTCTTGATGATTCTACTGTTTCTAAATATGTGCAGTTTGGTACTAATGTATTCAATTTATCGCCTGAACAAGATCCAATGCTGATAGCTAATAAAGCTATAAAGTTATTAGCTGATTTTTTTACTAATACTTTAGATTTACCTAATAGTTTAAGTGCTATTAATATTGATGATACAAATTTCTCTGCTATGGCTAATAAGGCTTGTAAGGATACTGTTATCCGTGGTTTCAAGCCTCTAGATAAACAAGCTGTAATTGATATCTTCACTAATAGCCTTTAAAAAACAGTGTAGCAATAGCTACACTGTTAAAGGTGTTACATATAAAGTTGTAAGATTATTTAATTCAAAATTTTGATCTATCTCATAAAGCATGCACCATGTTAATTTTTGATCAATACTACCAGCAGCTTCAACTAAACATACTCGGTGCTCATCAGGGTAAACCTCCATCAAATCTAATTTAAGATTTGATGCACTTATTTGATCATAAACTTGAGGTATGATTAGATGTAGACTTGGTACTACTGTTTTATAATCAAATGCTAGAGCGTCTAGTATCATTAAGCCATCGATTGGATCAATTTCTAGTGCAGCAAACATTGGGTCGAGAAAACTTTGACCTCCAACTATTGCGCATTTGCATTCTTTCATTAAAACTTTAACTGCGTATTCGGCGACACATGGATGTCCTGGTACTGCATAAATTATATCATTATCATTACTTAATTCCTTTAATGTTTTTATAATATAATCGTAAACTGCTTCAAATGAATCGTTTGTTTCATATGTATCATCAAAGCTTTCATAGCTTATATTATTATCTTTAAGATAATTAATCATTGGATGATGATCAGTTCTTAAATATAAAGGTAATCCACTATTTAAACATTTAATTGTTCCTAATGTAAGTGATAATTCATCACTTGCTCCTAATCCAACAATATAAAGCATTATACATCACTCCTTATTTAATAATAACATATATATGGGTTCAAGCAAGGGGTTTTTTATTTTTGTGAGGGAGATAGACAAGAAAAATATAGAAAAAATGGCTGAAAGCCTTTAAAGGCGCGTTATTATTATTGTTAAAGAATAAAATAAGTTCTCAATAAAAAAGATAGTATGTGATTATGAAAGAAGTTTGTAAGTTTAAATAAACTAACAAACCATACTCTAAAAGAATTATATTATTAAGACATAAAATTTTTTTGCAAAGTAGACTAAGTGGATAGAATAATTCACTGCAAACATTTGTTAGTTTATTTAAACTTACAAAAATAACGTTATTTATGATTAAAAAGCCTTTGTTTATACACCAATACGCATTCTTTTTATAAAAAAAATGCGTATTGGTGTATAATATAAATGAAAGGGGTTTTAAAATGTTAAAGAAGATTAAGGATAGTGAAACATTTAAATTAGTTAAGCCATGGATGTTGTTAGCAACTTATATATGTTTATTGTATATTATATTAACTAATTTAAATGTTATTACGAATAATGTGTTTTCATTTTTATCATTGTTTATTACTTTATTTTATGGTATAGCGATCGCGTTTATATTAAATATACCAATGAAAAAAATTGAAGGTGTAATAAAGAAACATACAAAAAAAGATGGATTAATTTATAGGAGAGTAAGAGCAATAGCTATTACTATTACATTAATTGTTTCGTTTATTGTAGTTGCGGTGCTAGGTAGTATAATTTTACCTAAAATTTTAGAATCATTAATTCAGTTAATGAGCAATCTATCTAATTTCTTTATTGGAATAGTGAATAATATAGATGAAATATTTATCTACTTTGGAATAGATTTCAGAATGGAAAACATCGAATCAGTAGAACAATTTGTAAATATGCCATGGGAGAAGATAGTAGCTCAAGGGCTTAACATATTAACATCAAGTGCTAATGGCATTATGAATAATGCCATTGCCTTTACAAGTACCTTTGCTCTATATTTTACTGGATTTATGTTTTCATTATATTTATTAGCTAGTAAAGAGACTTTTATCATTAATTTTAGAAAGGTAATTGTGGCAACTGTTGGAATAAATTATTCTGAGAAAATATTTAGTTATGCGACTAAAGCTAATCACATATTTCAAAGCTTCGTAAGTGGACAACTAACAGAAGCAGTTATATTGATGGTTTTATATTATATAACTATGACTATACTAAAGTTTCCATTCCCAGAATTAATTTCATGTTTAATCGGAGTATGTAGTGTAGTTCCAGTATTTGGTTCAATGTTTGCAATGAGTATTGGAGCAATAATGATACTATCTGTCGATCCTTTACAAAGTTTAATGTTTGTATTGTTCTATCAAGTGATGCAACAATTTGAAGATAATTTAATTTATCCAAGAGTTGTAGGAGATAGTGTAGGACTACCTGGTCTATGGGTACTACTATCAATCTTTGTTTTCGGTGATTTATTTGGTATATTTGGAATGGTAATAGCAGTACCAACAACAGCCTTTATATATACTGTATTTGGTGATATTATAAATAGTAAATTAACAAAAGATAATATAAATGTAACATTAGATAAAGTTGTACAAAATGAAGAACACCCAGAAATAAGTGAAGAGCCATAGGCTCTTTTTCAATTGTAAGCATTATCATTCAGAAATATCTTATTTTTGGTAGACTTTCAATTCAAATGAATGTAAAATATTAAATTGTGTTAAGTTTACTTAACCATTATCTGTTTGGAGGGATACTATGGTAGACATGATTATCATGTTTGTTTTAGGACTAATGCCAATAATTTGGCTAATAATAGCCCTTTGTGGTTTTAAAATGTCCGGACATAAAGCAGCACCAATTGCTTTTTTTATAGCAGTTGTGTTAGCTATGTTGGTTTGGAAAATGCCAGCAATTGATGCAGCTACTGCTGCTCTTGAAGGAATAGCAATGGCTTTTTGGCCAATTATTCTAGTAATAATTGCCGCAGTCTTTACTTATAATCTTTCATTGCATACTGGTATGATGGAAGTTATTAAAAGAATGATCACTAGCGTAAGTACTGATAAACGTTTATTAGTGCTTTTAGTTGGATGGTGTTTTGGAGGATTCCTAGAGGGTATGGCTGGGTTTGGTACTGCAATAGCAATACCTGCAAGTATGCTTGCTGGTTTAGGTTTTAATCCAATGTTCTCAGCAATAGTTTGTTTAATTGCTAATTCTACACCAACTGCTTTTGGATCTATTGGAATACCAACTGTAACTTTAGCTAATTTAGTAGGACTAGAATCAACTAAATTAGCATTTGCTACTACATTACAATTAGCACCATTAATGTTACTTACACCATTTATTATGGTAGCTATGAGTGGTAAAAGTATTAAAGCAATAAAGGGTGTAGGTTTAGTAACACTAATTTCAGGAGTAAGTTTTGTATTACCTCAGTTATTAGTTGCTAAATTCGTTGGAGCAGAACTTCCAGTAATTGTAGGTTCTGTATGTTCATTAATTTGTACTATTATAGCTTGTCGTGTTCATGAAGCAAGAAAAGCTAAAAAGGAAGTTGTTGATAAAACATATGAAATGAAAATGGAAGGTAATGATGAGCGTATTACGCTTAAAA
Source organism: Erysipelotrichaceae bacterium (assembly GCA_036639955.1). Classification (GTDB taxonomy): domain Bacteria; phylum Bacillota_I; class Bacilli_A; order Erysipelotrichales; family Erysipelotrichaceae; genus JAVWHP01. The sequence goes on along the minus strand of JAVWHP010000006.1, from coordinate 31,163 downwards.
GAGCGTTTGTTGCGTGGCTACCTTTTATTCTAATATTTGTTTTATTATTGATGACTAGTAATATGGTTCCATTTATTCATGATCCTTTAAATACTATTAGATCTGCAATAACTATTTATACAGGACCTAATGCTACTCCTTATACATTTATTTGGATTGCTACTCCTGGTGTTATTATTATGTTATCAGCCTTTATTGGTGGTATTGTACAAAAGGCTACGTTTAAAGAAATGTTTAAAGTATTAGGAGAAACTATTTCTCAAATGTCTAAAACTATTATAACTATGTTAGCTGTCTTAGCTACTGCTAAAGTAATGGGGTATAGTGGAATGATTGTTAGTATTGCTGCCTTATTTGTAGCTGTACTAGGTTCTTTTTATCCTTTTGCCGCTCCATTAATTGGTGCCTTAGGAACATTTGTTACTGGAAGTGCAACTTCTAGTTCTGTTCTATTTGGTAATGTTCAAATAGAAGCTGCTAATGCGATTGGAGCTGATCCTTATTGGTTAGCTGCTGCTAACACAATGGGAACAGCCGCTGGTAAAATTCTATCTCCTCAGAGTATAGCTATTGGTGTAGCAGCTACCTCATTAGCCGGTAAAGAAGGAGAAATCCTTTCTAAAGTTATTAAATATGCAATAGCATTCTTAGTAATCATGGGCTTTATCTCATACTTTGGTATGAAGATATGGGTAATGTTCAATTAAACAACCTTATAAAGTACTTAAGCTTCGTATTAACGAAGCTTTTTTTTTATAATTAAATTCTTATATTGATAACTAAAAGTGATAAATAATTACTGTTGACATCTATTGTTAATGAACTATAATATTAACATGCTTAATTGTTAAGCAACTTAACTATGTGAAGAAGGTGTGAATATGAATCGAAGTGAAAGAGCGACAGAACTTTTTAGAGCATTTTATGTAATGCAAAAAAGTGATGTTAATGCTGAGACTAACATGTGTAAAAGTTTAAAAAGAAGAGACATGATGTTTCTTGATGGTATTATGCGTTTAAATAACGGTGATATTGTTAAAATGAGTGAAATATCTGATTTCTTTAAAATTACTCCCGCAGCTATTTCTCAAATTATTAGAAACTTTGAAAACAAAGGATTTATCGAAAGAATTCAACTTGAAAGTGATCGTCGTAGTGTTTACATTAAAGTAACACCATTAGCTAAAGAAGCTATTAAGGATACTGAAATTGAATTAAATGCTATGTTTGAAAATTTTGTAGATTTTTTGGGCGAAGAAGATAGTGAACATTTTATTAGAATACTAAAAAAGTGTGCAGAATATCATAAGAATAAACTATATAAGAATATAGAACCGACATCTAATAGAAAGGACGAATAATATGATAAAAGTACTTAAATATTTAAAGAAATTTAAAATTTCATTAATTTTTGTTATTGCTTTGTTATTTATACAAGCGCAATGTGAATTGTCATTACCAGATTATATGTCTAATATTGTTAACACAGGTATTCAGTCAGGCGGAGTTGATAGTTCTGTTTTTGAAGCAGTAGGTGAAGAAAATTTTAATCGAGTTCAAATATTTATGGAAGATAAGGATAAGGAAACTTTAAAATCTTCTTATAATTTAATTACTAGTGCTGATGCTACTAGTGAACAGATTGAGGATTATCCAATCCTAAAAACTAGTAATGTATATGAATTAAAGAAACTAAGTGATGAGGAGTTTGATCATTTAAATAAAATATTACCTAAACCGGAGTTAATTGTTATGGCTTTAGAATCAGGTAAATATGGTGCTGATGATGCTTTAAGTCATTTACCAGAGGGTACTGATGTATTTGCTATGTTATCGCAAATGCCAATAGAAGAATTAAAGAAGATGGAATCTGCCATTGATTCAAAAATGGAATCTATGGGAGATTCAACTCTAGTTACTGCAAGTACAAACTTTGTTAAATCAGAGTATGCTAAATTAGGGATGGATTTAGAAGGAATACAAAAGAATTATGTCACTAGTGCTGGTGTTAAGATGTTATTAATATCACTGCTAGGCGCTATATGCGCTATAGGTGTAGGTTTCTTATCATCAAGAATAGCTGCAGGATTAGCTAGAAATTTGCGTTTTGATATATTTGAAAAAGTAGAAAACTTCTCTAATGCTGAATTTAACAAATTTTCTACTGCATCATTAATAACAAGAACTACTAATGATATACAACAAATTCAAATGGTTCTTGTAATGATGTTAAGAATAGTAATATATGCCCCTATAATGGGAATTGGAGCTCTAATACATGTCTTAGATTCAAATGCTAGTATGACTTGGATTATCTTCTTTGTAATTGTGTTGCTACTAAGCGTGATTGGTGTTGCCTTTAGTATTGTTATGCCAAAATTTAAAATAGCTCAACAATTATTAGATAAATTAAATTTAGTTATGCGTGAATTCCTTGAAGGAATGCCAGTAATAAGAGCCTTCAATACTGAAAAGTATGAAGAACAAAAATTCAATAAAGCTAATAAAGATATTACAGATACTAATATATTTGTTAATCGTGTAATGGCAGCTTTAATGCCAGTTATGATGTTTATTATGAACTGTGTATCTTTAGTAATAATTTGGGTTGGTGGTCAACAAATAGATTTAGGGACATTACAAATTGGTGATCTTATAGCATTTATTCAATATGCAATGCAAATAATTATGTCTTTCTTAATGATATCAATGGTAGCAATCATGATACCAAGAGCAGGAGTTGCTGCTAATAGAATTATGGAAGTACTTAATAGTAATCCTAGTATTTTAGATCCTAAGAATGCTGAAGATTTTAATGAGAATTTACATGGAGTAGTAGAATTTAAAAATGTATGCTTTAAGTATCCAGGAGCAGAAGAAAACATTTTAGACAATATAAATTTTATTGCTAAGCCCGGCCAAACTACAGCATTCATTGGTAGTACAGGAAGTGGTAAATCTACATTAATTAATTTAGTGCCTCGTTTCTTTGATGTAACTGATGGTGAAGTAATCGTGGATGGAACTAATATTAAGGATGTTACTCAACATCAATTAAGAGAAAAAATTGGTTATGTGCCACAAAAAGGAATTCTTTTCTCAGGTACAATAGAAACTAATTTATTATATGCTAAGCATGATGCTACTCGCCAAGAATTAGAAAGTGCAGCAATTATTGCACAAGCAAGTGATTTTATAGAATCAACTGATGATAAGTATGAAACTGCTATATCACAAGGTGGAACAAATGTATCAGGTGGACAAAAACAAAGAATTAGTATTGCTAGAGCTATAGTTAAAGAACCAGAAATATTAATATTTGATGATAGTTTCTCTGCTTTAGATTTTAAAACAGATGCTAAACTACGTAAAGCATTAGATGAATTTACACAACGTACACAAAGTACAGTGCTTTTAGTAGCTCAAAGAATATCTTCTATTATGCATGCAGAACAAATTATTGTATTGGATAATGGAAAAATTGTCGGTAAAGGAAATCATAAAGAATTATTAAATAGTTGTGAAGTATATCAAGAAATTGCTTATTCACAGTTATCAAAGGAGGAACTAGAAAATGAATCCAATGAAAACTAACGAACCAAAGAAAGTAATGAAAGGCCCTATGGGTGGAATGGGCAAAATGCACGGAAGTGGAGAAAAGGCTAAGGACTTCAAAGGGACTATGCATAAACTATTTGCTTACTTAAAGCCTTTTTATAAAATCATTGTATTGGTTATAATGTTTGCAATCGGAAGTACAGTATTTTCAATCGTAGGGCCTAAAATTTTAGGTAATGCAACTACAACTTTAGCTGAAGGATTCATGCTAAAGGTGCAAGGTAAAGGAAATATTGATTTTGATAAGATAGGACAAATTATAATATTATTAGTAACATTATATGTTATAAGTGCTATATTATCTTATATTCAAGGATATTTAATGTCAGGAGTATCACAAAAAGTAGCTTATAATTTAAGAACAGCATTAGCTACAAAAATCAACAAAATGCCATTTAAATACTTTGATACACATACACATGGTGAAGTGCTATCAAGAGTTAGTAATGATATAGATACAATTGCTCAATCATTAAATCAAAGTATGTCACAAATTATAACATCAGTTGTTATGCTAATAGGTATTATGGTAATGATGCTATCAATTAGTTGGCAAATGACATTAATGGCACTATGCGTGCTACCAATATCATTATTTCTATTAAGTAGTGTAGTGAAAAAATCACAACGTTACTTTAAACAACAACAAGAATATTTAGGTAATTTGAATGGACACATAGAAGAAATGTATAGTGGACATGTAGTGATGAAAGCATTTAATGGAGAAGAAGCATCAATTGATACCTTTAATGAACATAATCAAAAGCTATATAATACTGCATGGAAATCACAATTCTTATCAGGTTTAATGATGCCTATTACCAACTTTGTTGGTAATCTAGGATATGTCGGAGTATGTATCCTAGGTGGATATTTAAATATCCACGGCATCATAGAAATAGGAGATATTCAAGCTTTTATCCAGTATGTTAGAAGTTTTAATCAACCTATTACACAAACAGCTCAGATTATGAATGTTTTACAATCTACAGCAGCGGCAGCAGAACGAGTGTTTGAATTCTTAGCTGAAGAAGAAATTAGTGATGATTCTAAGGCTGATGCTAAAGTTCTTGATGAGAATGGTAATGCCTTATTAGAAGGCTGTGTAACATTTGAAAATGTTCATTTTGGATATAATCCTAATAAGATTATAATCAATGATTTCTCAATGTATATAAAAGCAGGTAAAAAAATTGCTATAGTAGGTCCTACGGGAGCTGGTAAAACAACTATCGTTAAATTACTAATGCGTTTTTATGAATTGAACCAAGGTAATATTTATATTGATAATATAAATATTACTAATATGAAACGTTCAGATTTAAGATCATTATTTGGGATGGTATTACAAGATGCATGGTTGTTTAATGGTTCAATTTTAGATAACATACGTTATGGTAAACTTGATGCTAGTGATGATGAAGTTAAAAATGCAGCTAGTGCTGCTTATGTAGATCATTTTATTAAAACTTTAGATCATGGTTATGATACTATAATTAATGAAGAAAGTAATAATATATCACAAGGACAAAAGCAGTTATTAACAATAGCTAGAGCTTTCTTATCAGATCCTAAGATACTAATATTGGACGAAGCAACAAGTTCAGTAGATACTAGAACTGAAGTACTAATTCAAAAAGGTATGGATAAACTTATGGAAAACCGAACTAGTTTTGTTATAGCACATCGTTTATCTACTATTAAAGATGCAGATCTTATATTAGTAATGAAAGATGGAGATATCGTTGAAGTAGGTTCTCATACTGAATTATTAGCAGCTAATGGCTTCTATACAAACTTATATAATTCACAGTTTGATGAAGTATTAGATTAATTTAGTAACTAACTATTGAAAGATACTACCGATGTTGTTATAATGTTTGTAGTAATAATAAAGGAGGTTTTTATATGCCAGTAAATGTAAATCAAGATGCTTGTATCGGTTGCGGTGCTTGTGTTGGTGTTTGTCCAGTTGGAGCGCTTTCTATGAATGAAGAAGGAAAATCAATATGTGATGAAGGAGCTTGTATAGATTGTGGAGCTTGTGTTTCTAGTTGCCCTACAGATGCTATAACTCAATAAGAATTAACCAAGCCTAGCTTGGTTTTTTTAATTTAAAAATAATTAGAAATAATTATAAAAATTAAGTATAATAGATAAGCATAATATTTAAAAATGGAGGAATAGAGATGGATAACAAAAAAATATTTTCATTACCAAGTCTTAAAGCAGCACAAGTTAGGACACATCAACAAACAACAATAGAAAAAGCACTGTTTAATATACCTTATAATGTTCAAGGGATAGGAAAAGGTATGAAGTACTATTTAAGAACTTATGGTTGCCAAGCCAATGAGCGTGATGGAGAAACAATTGCTGGTATTTTAGAAGCTTTACAATTTACTAGTGTAGACAGTCCTTATGAAGCGGATTTAATAATGATGAATACATGTGCTATTAGAAAGAATGCTGAAGATAAGGTTTTAGGAGAAATAGGATCATTAAAAAAACTATTAGCTGATAAACCAAATTTATTATTTGCTATGTGCGGTTGTATGGCACAAGAAGAAGATGTAATAGATAAAATGTTAAAAGTGCATAAGCATGTTAATCTAGTATTTGGTACACATAATATCCATCAATTACCTGAATTACTTTATCGTGTAATACATGAAAATGAACGAGTAATAGAAGTCTTTTCTAAAGAAGGAGAAGTTATTGAAAATTTACCTGTTAAAAGATTCAAGAGTCATAAAGCTTGGGTTAATATAGTTTATGGTTGTGATAAATTTTGTACATATTGTATCGTGCCTTATACTAGGGGTAAGGAAAGAAGTCGTGCTGTTGCTGATATATTAGAAGAAATAAAAGTATTGAAGGAAGAGAACTATAAAGAAGTAACATTATTAGGACAAAATGTTAACAGCTATGGTAAGGACTTGCAAGTAGTTGGAGGATTTTCATACCTATTAGAAGAAGTAGCTAAAATGGGAATTGAAAGAATTAGATTTACTACTTCACATCCATGGGATTTTAGTGAAGAGATGATTAATGTAATAGCTAAGTATGATAATATAATGCCTTTTATTCATTTACCAGTACAATCAGGTAATAATGAAATATTAAAGATTATGGGACGTCGATATACAATAGAACAATATAAAGAACTATATGATAGTATAAAAGATCAGGTTAAAGGCTGTTCTTTCTCAACAGATATCATTGTAGGATTTCCTAATGAAAGTGAGGAACAATTTCAACAAACATTAGATATATTTGATTATTGTCAATTTGATAATGCTTTTACTTTTATATATTCACCAAGAGTTGGTACACCAGCAGCATTAATGGAAGACAATATACCTTTTGAAGTAAAACAAGAAAGGTTACAAAGATTAAATGAGAAAGCTAATTATTATGCTACTAAAAAAAATATGCAATATAAAGATAGGGTAGTAGAAGTGTTAGTAGATGGACTAAGTAAAAAGAATGAAAATACATATAGTGGTTATACAGAAACTAATAAACTAGTAAACTTTATTGGTGAAAACTTAAAAAGAGGCGATATTGTTAAGGTTTATATAGATGTTGTTAAGACATGGTCATTAAATGGAAGACAAATTTAATATAACTGTGGTATAATATAAGTAATTGTTGTATCATTAAACAAAGAAATCATTATTTAAAGATAATTGATATAGGAGGATTTTATGGATTCAGTACGCGTTTTTGCATTAGGTGGATTAGATGAAAATGGAAAGAATATGTTTGTGGTAGAAGTAAACCAAAATATATTTGTAATTGAAGCAGGGTTGAAATACCCTGAATCAGATCAATTAGGAGTAGAATTTATTATTCCGGATTTTACATATTTAATTGAAAATAAAGATAGAGTAAAAGGAATCTTTATAACTCATGGACATGATGATGTTATAGGAGCATTGCCATACCTATTAAAAGTAGTAAAAGCTCCAGTATATACCGGAGCATTAACAGCTAACCTTATATATGATTTAATGAAAAAAGAAGGAATAAGAGATGTTAAAATACATAAGGTTAAGAAAACACAAAATATAGAAGGAATAACAGTAAGAACATTTGCAATGACTCATGCATTCCCAGATACTTTTGGTGTAGCAATTGGAACAGACCAAGGATATGTAGTATATACTGGAGAATTCATTATCGACTATGATATAAGAGACGATGAATATGTATGTGATATTAATGAATTAAGTGAAATAGGTAAAAAAGGTGTACTATGCTTAATGAATGAATCAGTATTTGCTGATCGTGCAGGCCATACAGCACCACAACACCGTATAGCTAATAAAATAGAACCATACTTTGAAAATAATAGTGAAAGAATTATTATATCAGCATATGCACAAAGTTTATTTAGAATAATAGAAATTATTGATCTAGCGAAAAAATACAAGAAGAAAATATACTTTCATGATAAAGGGATTAAAGTATTGTTAAATCACTTAGAAACAATGCACTATTATAGTGTACCTAAAGAGATGGAAATACTAGAAAGAAATTTTGATAATGAACAAAGAGATGTTGTAGTACTAGTAACAGGAAGTGGAAAGAATCTATTTAGAACAATGCAAAATATAGCAATGCATGAAGACCCACTAGTAAACTTTAAACCAACTGATACTATTATTGTTGCATCACCAGTAGTAAGTGGAACAGAATTAGAAGCAACTAATATGGAAAATGAAATTTATAAAGAAGGTGGAACGATCTTCTCATTAAAATCTAAAACTGTATTATCAATGCACCCATCTAGTGAAGATCTTAAAATGATGATCTATTTATTTAAACCTAAATTTTATGTACCTTTAAAAGGAGAATATAGACATCTTATAAAGAATGCTGAATTAGCAACTAATATGGGATTCACACCAGACAGAATATTAATACTAGACAATGGACAAGTAGCTACATTTGAAGATAAAATATTAAAATCAGTTAAAACAGATTATGATTTAAATGACACATTAATCGATGGAAAAGAAAACTGGGATGTTACTGGTGTTGTATTAAAAGACCGTGAAGTACTATCTACAGATGGAGTAATGATTGTTGGAGTATCAGTTAACTTTAAAACTAAAGATGTAGTTGGAGGACCTGATGTACAAACAAGAGGACTAATCTATTTAAAAGATGCAGACTACATTGTAAAAGAAGTAGGAAATATTATTGAAAAATGTATTAAAGATGCTGTAGAAAAGAAACACTATGACAATCTAAATGTAAGAATGGAAGCTAAAGATAAAATAGTTAAATACTTATTAAAAGAAACAGGTAAAAGACCAATGGTACTACCGGTAATTATTGAAATACAATTAGGTGAATAAAAAGAAAGGGGAAAGTCATGGCTAAAAGTAAACAAAAGAAGAATTCAAAGAATGATCAAAGTATTGACGCTGAAATCTTAATTTACGTTTATGCAATCGTTATTATATCGCTATCAATTATAGGTATACTACAGGTTGGCTTTGTCGGATCCTTTTTAAGTAATATAATAAAGTTTATATTTGGTGAAGTTTACGGAGTTATATATGCACTAGCAATAGGATTTGGAATACTGCTATTTACTAAAAAAAGTCTAAGAGATATACCATATAAGTATATATTAGGCTGTAGTGTTCTACTATTTGCATGGATATTAGCTAGTTCATTACCTAAGGATCATACAATAAGCGGATTTAGAGTATTAAATGAATTTACTAAAAATGCTACAAGCATATTCAATGGGACCTTAAGTGCTCATGGTGGAATTGTTGGTGCGCTATTATATAGTGTATCATCATTTCTATTTGCATATAATGGGACACTAGTAATAATAGTAGGACTAGTAGTATTTGGTGTAATAGTACTAGTAAATAAAAGTATTGTAGAATGGATAAAAACTAAAGGAAATAGAATGCATGAAGCAATACAAGAAAGAAATACTTTAAATAAAGAAAAAAGAGCAGCAAAGAAATTAGCAAAAGAAGAAGGACTAAAAGAAGTAGAAACTTATGAAGAAGAATACGATCAACCAAGAGATATCGACTACGATGAACTAGGAGTTATAATAGAAGATGAAACTAATAATGATCGAAAACTAGAAGTACCCTTTAGTAATGACGTAGTAAAGGAAGTAATAACTATGCCAAAAAAGAAAGGGAGTATTAATTTTATAGAAGCTGATGGAGAATTAGTTAATACAAAAGAAATAGATGATAGTAAACCAATCAATGGTGAACAAACAACTATTGATGATTTTACAAGTGAATATGAAGAAGACTATAGTAATTATAAGTTACCAAGTATAAATTTATTAAAAACAAGTGATAGAAAAAGTAATAAATCTAATGTTAATAATGCAGCAGCTGCAGATGCAGGGAAGAAACTAATAGCGATATTAGATGAATTTGGAGTGAAGGCAACATTAGTAGATACACATGTAGGATCAAGTGTAACTAAGTTTGAAATAAAGCCAGATTTAGGAGTAAGAGTAAATAAGATAAGTAATTTACAATATGATATAAAGATGGCATTAGCTGCTAAAGATATAAGAATAGAAGCACCAATACCAGGAAAATCAGCAGTAGGAATAGAAATACCAAATGTTGAAAAGACAATGGTACATATGAAAGAATTAATGAAAAATGTTCCTGAGGTAGATAATAAAAAGAAATTATTATTTGCGTTAGGAAGAGATCTTATGGGTAACTGTGTTTATGGAGAACTAAATAAGATGCCACATCTATTAGTAGCTGGAGCTACAGGGTCTGGTAAATCAGTATGTATAAATTCTATACTTACTTCAATATTGATGAGAAGTAAACCAGATGAAGTTAAACTTCTATTGATAGATCCAAAGAAGGTTGAGTTTACACCTTATCATAATATACCACATCTTATAGGACCTGTTATTAGTGATGCTACAGAGGCTGCTAGGGCACTTAAAGTAGTAGTAGAAATGATGGATAATAGATATGAATTATTTTCTCAGGCACAAGTAAGGAATATAGCAGGGTATAATACATACTTAGAAAAGCATAGAGAGTTAGGAATGAAGAAACTACCTTGGATAGTTATAGTAGTAGATGAGTTAGCTGATTTAATGCTAGTAGCTGCTAAAGAGGTAGAAGGTAATATACAGAGAATTACACAACTTGCAAGAGCTGCTGGAATTCATTTAATAGTAGCTACGCAAAGACCTTCAGTAGATGTTATTACGGGAGTAATTAAAGCTAATATACCTAGCAGAATAGCCTTTGCAGTATCTAGTGCAATTGATAGTAGAACTATACTTGATCAAGGTGGTGCTGAGAAGTTATTAGGCTTTGGAGATATGTTATATATACCAGTAGGTGAACAAACAGCTATAAGGGCACAAGGAGCCTTTGTAAGTGATGAAGAAGTAAATGATATATGTGCATGTGCACGTAAACAAGGTAAACCTAAATATGATGATGCTTTTATAAGATTAGAATTATTAGATGGAGGACCTAAATCTACAGAAACATTTGCTGATCCACTATATGATGAAGTAAAAGAATTCATTATAGCTACTAATAAAGCTAGTACATCTTATATTCAAAGAAAATTCTCTATCGGATATGCACGCGCGGCAAGAATTATTGATGTAATGGAAGAACGTGGAATAGTAGGGCCTGCAAGAGGATCTAAACCACGAGCAATATTAATAAAGAAGGATGATGAGTCATAATGTAAATTATGACTTTTATGCTAAAATGGAAAAAGATACACATACTATAAAGTAAAATGGAGGTAACACATGATAGAACAATTAAATGAAGGTGTTTCACTACAAGTAGTAGAAACGACTAAATATAAAGAATTATTTATAAAGATTTGCTTCTTAGATGAAGTAGCTAAAATCAAAACAAGTAGAAGATCGCTAATAGGGATAATTCTATGCGATCGTTGTGCTAAATATCCAACAAAGAAAGATATGAATTATGCATTAGATAATTTATATGGTTTAGGATTATCTTCACAATCTATTGGATTAGGCTATTCTCAAATGATAGAACTAAGATCTAAAATGATTGATGTAAACTATTGTGATAATCCTAAACAAAGTTTTATAGAATGGATGGAATTCTTAAAAACTATTATATTTGAACCACTATTTGATGAAGTGACACTTAAAGAAGCTAAAACAGTATTAAAAGCTAAGATAGAAAGAAGTAATGATGACCCTAACCAATTTGCGATTAACGAAGCACTAACAATAGCTGGAGAAGGATATCCACTAAGTATAAATTCACTTGGAGAATTAAAAGAAATAGATAATATAAGTTTAGAAGATATAAAAGATGAATATAAATTAATGATTGAAAATAATAATGTTAAAATATTATGTTGTGGTAATTTTAATGATGAACAACTTAAATTACTAAAAGATATATTAAACTTTAAACAACGTAATACTAAACTTAAATCTTATTATAAAATAAATAATGAACTAAGTACTAAACCCCTAGTTATAGAAAAAGAACTATCCCAATCGAATATTGTTGTATGTTGGCAAACCAACATAAACAGAAAAGATGAAGGTTACTTTGCACTTCGCCTTGGCGATGGTTTATTTGGATCTAATCCTAGCAGCTTATTATTTAGTGAAGTAAGAGAAAAACATTCATTATGTTATTCAATATATTCGAATTTAATATCTTATGATGGAGTACTTTTAGTAACAACAGGAGTAGAAAGTAAGAATATTGATAAGACAATAGAATTAGTAAAACAACAAATGGAAAGAATGAAAGTTGGAGACTTTAGTGATGAACTATTAGAGACAGCTAAGAAACTTCAAATCAATATATTAATGAATATCCAAGACAATCAAAATAGTTTGTTAGGAAGAGCTTTACATGATGAGATATGTGAACGTAAATTAAGTATTAATGAAGAAATAGAAAGTATTAAAAATATAAGTAGAGAAGACATTATTAAAGCATTTGAAGGATTAAAACTACTAAATACTTATGTATTGAAAGGAGTAAATGATGGAACATTATAATAAGAAATATCAAGAGAGATATGTTGAAAAAACATTAGATAATGGATTACATGTTGTTATATGGCAAAAAAAAGATTATCACAAATCAATTTTTATGATGGGAACACCACTAGGGGCACTAGATCTAAAACAACATGATCAAAACCAAGAGTACAGTTTTCCAGCAGGTGTTGCACATTTTCTAGAACATAAAATGTTTGAGGATGAGAATGAAGACATAATGGACTCCTTTGCTAAAATGAGTTGTGTAGTAAATGCATTTACATCTTATAATGAAACATGCTATTATTTTACAACTTCAAGTGATTTTGAAAAACCATTAAATAAACTATTAGATTTTGTACAAGAATTAAAAATAACTAAAGAAAGTGTAGAAAAAGAAAAAGGAATTATATGCCAAGAATTAAGTATGTATCAACAAAATAGTGATGTTAATCTATATCAAGAAACATTCTTAAGTATCTTTGATCAATTCCCAATGAGGTTTGATATCGGTGGAGATGCTGAAAGCGTTAATGCTATTACTTTAGAGGATCTAGAATTATGTTATAAACTAAATTATCATCCAAGTAAAATGATATTAGTTGGAGTATGTTCAAATGATCCTAATGAAGTAATACAAATGATTGAAAAGAATCAAGCAACTAAAAGTTTTCCAAAAGTTAATTTAGTTGAAAGAAGTACTTATGATGAAAGCGTGCATGTAGCACGTAAACATTTTGAAAAAAAGATGGATATCAGTATACCTAAGGTTAATATTTGTTTTAAAATGAAAGGAATATTAGATCCTAAAGAATGCTTAAATGCAGAGATGTGCTTTAGAATTATGTTAGAAGCTAATTTTTCATCATTAGATAATGATTATCAAAAATGGTTTGATGAAGGACTAATAAATGATTATTTTAACTTTGATACAGACTTTACTAGGGATTATGCAATAATTATGTTTTATAGTGAAACTAATAAAGTAGAAGAATTTACTAATACAATAAAAGAGAAGTTATTGAAGATGAAAGATAATTTAATAAGTGATGAAACATTAATTCAATTAAAGAAAAGATATCATGGATCAGCAGTAAAGATGTTAAATAACTTTGATTCTATAGCAACTTCTTATATTAGGAAGTATTTTGAAAAATTAGATTACTTTGATTCGATAGATTTAATATTTAGAATAGATAAAGATAGACTTAATAAAGCTTATAAATTGTTAGACGTTGAAGAATACGCAACTGTATTAATCGAGCCAAATAATGATTAGTGGAGTAGGAGTCGATATACAAAATTTATCATCTTTTGATATAACGGATGATAAATTTATAGAAAGAGTATTAAGTGAAAATGAATTAATGATTTATAACCAAATTAATAATGATAAAAGAAAATTAGAATTCTTAGCAGGAAGATTTTGTGCTAAAGAAGCCATATTTAAAGCATATGGTAAACAACAAAAAGGATGCTTTTTAGAAATTGAAATTTTGATGGATGAAGCGGGAAGACCTGTGGCTAATGATGAACATATTAAAGTCTCGATAGCACATTCGAATGATAATGCTATAAGTTTTGCAACTTATGAAAAATAGTGCTATGTTGTAATAATAAAAGGATATTCTTTCGAATATCCTTTTATTATTAGTTTAGAGTAAATTAAAATGTAGAATAGCCGATTTGAAATGCAAATATAAATGCAAGATAATAATCAAGACCGGTGGTCACTATCTACAGGGGATAGAGAAAGGGTATATATGTTAAATGTAATTGCTTTAGTAGGAAAAGTAGTAGAAATACCAGAATTAAAAGAAACAAGTGGAGCAACTAAATACTCAAATATTGCTTTAAGCATTGATCGTAGTTTTAAGAATGCAGAAGGAGCATATGAAAGTGATACAATTGTTGTTTCACTTTGGAGAGGAGTTGCAGAATTAGCATGTGAAGCATGTAAAGTGGGGAGTATAGTTAGCATTAAAGGGAGAATTCAAAGCAGAGAATATGAAAAAGATGGCGTTACTTATCATAACTATGATATTATCGCTGAGAAATTAAGCTTTTTAAATGAAAGATAAGATTGACATAGCTAAATAACTATGGTATTATCTTAAGGAAAGAAAAGCAACGTAGAAAGTAGAAGCACCCGCTTCTCACCTGATGTCTTAAGATATAGGTAATAGCTACATAGAACTTAGGTTCTGTAACTTAGCGGGTGTCCTATGACACTCGCTTTTCTTATGATACTAAAATGGAGGTGTCTGTTATTAATAGAAAAGTAATTCCAAACAATGTTAACGATGATTTAGTAAACGAAAAAATTCGTTTTAAAGAAGTACTCGTTATCGATTCAAATGGTGAACAGTTAGGTCTTAAAATGCGAAGAGAAGCGTTAGAAATAGCTTTTGCACAAGAATTAGATTTATTGTGCGTAGCTCCTACAGCTGTTCCCCCGGTATGTAAAGTATTAAATTATGGTCGTTACCGTTTTGAGCAACAGAAAAAAGCTAAAGAAGCTAAGAAAAAACAACATATTACTGAGATTAAACCTTTGCGTTTATCACCTGTAATTGACAAACATGATTTCGATACAAAAATGCGTCATGCACGCGCTTGGATTGATGATGGTATGAAAGTTAAGGTTGATATGCGTTTTAGAGGTCGTTTAATAACACGTCTAGAAGTAGGACGTAAGATTATGGATAACTTTATCGAAGAAATATCAGATGTTGCAGCAGTAGAAAAAAGACCATTACTAGAAGGCAATACAATGTCAGCAGTATTGGCACCAAAAAAAACAAAATAAACTAGGAGGTAAAGATTATGCCAAAAATGAAAACTCATAAAGGGTTAGCGAAGAGAGTAAAAATTACAGGATCAGGTAAACTAAAAAGAGGACGTGCATTCACATCTCATTTAGCACCAAACAAATCAACTAAACAAAAACGTCACTTAAGAAAATCATCATTAGTTTCTAAGAGTGATTACAAACGCGTTAAATTAATGCTTCATAAATAAGAGGAGGGTCAAATTATGCCAAGATCAAAAAATAGTGTCGCAACACGTGCAAGAAGAAAACGTGTATTAAAATTAGCTAAAGGTTACTACGGAGCTAAACATATTCTATATAAAACAGCCAACGAACAGGTAATGAGATCATTACGTTATGCGTTCCGTGACCGTAAACAACTTAAAAGAGAAATGCGTAAATTATGGATTGCTCGTATTAATGCAGGAGCAAGACTTAATGATATGACATATTCTACATTAACTCATGGATTAAAATTAGCTAACATTACTATTAACCGTAAAATGTTATCTGAAATTGCAATTCATGATCCTAAAGGATTCACTGCAATTTGCGAAAAAGCTCAAAAAGCTTTAGCTAAATAGGTACAATAATATATGGCCGAAGCAAAAAAAACTCTAAATGAGTTACTAGTTAATTTGTTTAATTATATACTTGTGATTGAAGAGAAGAATCTTAAAGAACAAGGGATTAAGTTGAGTATGACTGAGGTACATGTTTTAGAAAGTATTTATAACTGTAGAACAAAAATCATGTCTGAAGTAGCCGAATCATTAATGGTTACAAGAGGAACATTATCAGTTGGAATAGATCGACTTGCAAAAAAAGGTTATGTTGTAAGAGAGAAAGACCGCTATGATGGAAGAGTAGTTCATTTAAAGTTAACTGATTTAGCTTATGAAGTACTTCAAACTCATAAACAGTTTCATGATGAGATGATTGCTCATCTAACAGCTGATATGGATATAGAAGATAACTCACAGCTAATTAATACATTAGATACTGCTTTAACCTATTTTAAAGAAAAATTATAAAAACCACATAAGTGGTTTTTTTTAGTATTTTAGGTTATAACAACGTTTTAAAGATTCATATTTTTCTTGAGCTATTATTTTATATATCGGAAGATTATGTTGTTGAAACATTAAACTTGCCCAAGTGCACCAAAGTAGATGTTGAAATATTTCATAATTATCTAGTTTATCTTTAATAGAATCATTAAAGTCATCAAAGTAAGTATTATAAAAGATAGTACGACTAGCTGAATCATAAATTTGGTTTTCACTTAAAAAAGACATAACATCAAATAAAGGATCATTATTAGCAGCATATTCAAAATCTATAAGATATAAATGATTAGAACTAAATAAAAGATTACCACTAACTAAATCATTATGACATAATACTTTATTAAAAGAATAAGATTCTATAATATTTATAATTGATAAATAAGGGTTTAAATCATATAAAGGATACTTAAGATTAGATATATAATTATTTAAAGTATCAATCGGATTAAAGTCTTCAGTAGACTTTAATCCGATACTATGAAAATCCTTTAGTAGTTTAGCAACCATAATTAGTTTATTAGGATTTTCATAGTCTATATATTCTATTGCGTTATATAAGTATTCACTAATCTTTACTCCATTATTAGGATTAAAATGTAATAACTTAATATGAAAATCACAATCATGAATTAGTTGTTCTGCAACTAATTCATGATTAATATTTATTAAATTACAATTATTGTCCTTAGGAACTCTTACAACATATCTTTTAGAATTATATTCTAAAAGATAGTTGTTATTAGTAAACCCTTTATTTAGTTTAGTTAATATAAAGTTAGAAGTACCTAGGTATTTAGTTATATATTCTTTAATATTCATTTTATCACCAATATTATAATAGCATAATTTTTAAAAGTTTGGTAAAATACTTATGGAAGGAAGTGTTATGATGAAAGATATTGTTATAGCTACTAATAACATTAATAAAATAATAGAGTTTAAACATATGTTAGAACCCTTAGGATATAATGTTAAAAGCTTAAAAGATATAAAATATAAAGAAGACATAGAAGAGAACGGAACTACTTTTGAAGAAAATGCACTTATTAAGGCACTAGCCGTTCACCACGCAATCGGGGGTGAGGTTATAGCAGATGATTCAGGTATTACAATAAATCATTTAGATGGAGAGCCAGGCATCCATAGTGCTAGATATATGGGGTATGATACTGATTACTCTATAAAGAATAATAAGATTATTGAATTATTAAAAGATGCTAGCGATCGTAGAGCGCAATATATATGTTCGATAGCTTATGTTAAAGCTGATGGAAGTAGTTCTACATTTAGAGGTATAGTAGAAGGTACAATTAATGAAAAAGAAATAGGTAATAAAGGATTTGGATATGATCCAATATTTTATTATGAAGATTTTAAAACAACTTTTGCTAATGTAGAAGAATCTAAAAAGAATAAGGTTTCACACCGTTATAAAGCATTAGTAAAACTATTAAATTATATGAATGGTAAACAACAATTACATTTAGTATTATATCAACCGGAAATACCACAAAATACTGGAAATATGATGAGAACCTGTGTAGCTAGTAATACTGTTATGCATCTTATAAAGCCATTAGGATTTAGTTTTGATGAAAAAAGAGTGAGAAGAGTAGGAATGGATTATATCCATTCATTAAACTATCACATATATGAAGATTGGCAAGATTTTATTAGTAAAAATTCAAATGGTAGTTATTATTTCTTAACTAGATATGGACAAAAAACTCCTAGTGAATTTAATCTTAAAGAAGCTAGACAAGATCTATTTTTTGTTGTAGGAAGAGAAAGCACAGGAATTGATAAACATATACTACATGAACATCTGGATACTTGTATGAGATTACCTATGGTAGAAGAAGCACGTTGCCTAAATGTAAGTAATACAGCTGCTATTATCCTTTATGAAGCTTTAAGACAATTAGATTATCAAGATCTAATTCACCATGAAACTATAAAAGGTGAAGATTTCTTAAATGACTTCTAAAAAATTGTACTAGGTTCACCCTAGTACAATTTTTTATAATATTAAAACTCTTTTAAACTTGATAAATTAGTTGATTTTTCACCATCATTAACACCACGTATGTGTCTAGCACCATCACGACCAGTAAATGGCAAAGCATTTTTAATCATGCCCTTTTCAACAGCTTCTAAAGCCATCTCGTAATCATAAACTTTACCAGAACTAGATTTGAATTCCTTTAAAGTTCCATCAGGATTACGACGAGCAGCAACAAAGCTTTCTTGTTTAATTACTTTAGCTTTTTTCATAATTATTACCTCCTGCTAATATTATTTGCTAAAGATAATTAGTTATACATTAAGTGCTATGGAATATTAAACCAATTATATTTATAAATTTTATAAATGATATATATAAATCATTACATTTATATATAATTAAATTGTAGTTATTTTTTATGGCTTTTAATTGGTTGATAATAAATTTACAACATGCTAAACTTTACTTATGGAGGTGTTTGTATGAATAAGTTTAAAGTTGCTTTATTAAGTTCTTTATTAGGATTTACGATAGTAGGATCTAATGTAATTACTGCATCTATTATTCAAAGTAATATGGATGAAAAAATTAGTGAAAGTGTTCATGAACAACTTACTTTAGTAAACAATAAAGGAGATAATGGTCCTGTCGGACCTAAAGGTGATGCGGGAATTAATGGTATAAATGGTACTAATGGTGAACAAGGGCTAAATGGTTTAAGAGGTCCACAAGGTGTTCCGGGCTCTAATGGAGTAGATGGCAAGGATGGTAAAGATGGTAAAGATGGTATTGATGGAATTCAAGGATTAACAGGACAGTCAGGTTTACAAGGAGTGCCTGGTAAAAATGGAACTGATGGTGCTGATGGTACTGATGGAAAAAATCTATTAGTTAAGAATTTCAACGCTGCAGATGCAACTAGTTATAATTTAGGTGATATTATTATCTACAATAATGAAGTATATATTATAATAAAAAAACCAGTAGATAATCGCTTGCCTACAGAAAAATATCGACAGGACGGAACTGGAGGTAGTACTTTTTATGCTATGCCTGGTCATATAGAGGAAGCTTATAATGAAGGTGTAAGAGCTAATGCTAGATTAGATAATATGGCATAGTATTAATGTTAACACTGTTAAAAATCATTTTAACATATTGCATCTAAAGTTATAGTCTTGAAATATACTGCCTACAATTGGGTAGTATATTTTTATTACTGTTAGACATAATCATATTCATTACACACATGTGCTTTTAAACTGATTTATAATCTTGTTAGTTTTATTTATTTATAGTATAATACTTCTTGAGGTGATTTAATGATTGAAAATTTAAGTGATTACTTATCTATTATATCTATAGCTTTAATTCCAATTAGTATATTAGCCTTATTTGCTTACAAAAAAATAAGAAATCGTAAAGCAAAGTTATTATCAAATCGTGAAAAATACTTTAGGGAGTGGTAATCGTTGGACGAAACGCAGATAATTAGTATTATCGTATTAGGCTTTTTATTAATTTTATCAGCTTGTTTTTCTTCAGTAGAAACAGCTTATTCTAGTGTTAATATGATTAGAGTTAAACAAATGGTAAAGAACGGTAATAAGAAGGCAAAGATCGCATATAACAATGCTAAAAACTTTACAATGCTTATAACAACAGTTTTAATAGGAAATAATATTGCAAATATATTAGCTACTTCAATTGCTACTAGTTTGTTTATTGCTTTATTTGGCGCTAATGGAGTAGCTATAGCTACATTTATGATGACAGTGTTAATCTTAATCTTTGGTGAAATAACACCAAAGATTATAGCTAAACAGAATCCTGAAACCATATCACTTTTAGCTGCTAAGCCATTAAAATACCTAATGATTTTCTTTAAACCCTTAACTTCATTAGTAGTTAAGATAGAAAACATTTTTGATAAAGATGACAATGTAACTGCTACTGAAGATGAGTTATTAGAAATAGTAACTACCATTGAAACAGAAGGAGTACTAGAGCAAGAAGAAAGAGAACTAATTGAAAGCGCAATAGAATTTGATGATAAAACAGTACGTGATATTATGGTACCTAAAGATGATGTAGTTTTTATATATGATACTACAACATATGAAGAACTTAAAATCATTATGAATAAATATAAGTTATCTAGATTTCCAGTAATATCTTATAAAACCTTACAAGCAGTAGGAGTTCTAAGAGTACGTGATGTTTTAGATAATCTATTAACTGATAAACCTATTGTTGTTAAAGATCTTATGCAAAAGCCTATATATGTTTCACAAAGACGTAAACTTTATCATATATTACATAATATTCAAAAATCTAGAAGCCATATGGCTATCGTAGTTGAGAATATTAAATCACATAACTTTGTTGGAATTGTAACATTAGAGGATGTATTAGAAGAACTAGTAGGGGAGATATATGATGAATATGATCCACTACCTACTCATGTAGTAGAAATAGGTCAACATACCTTTGATGTAGAAGGACATGTAATGATAAGTGATTTTTTTGAT
Source organism: Erysipelotrichaceae bacterium (assembly GCA_036639955.1). Lineage (GTDB taxonomy): Bacteria > Bacillota_I > Bacilli_A > Erysipelotrichales > Erysipelotrichaceae > JAVWHP01. The sequence continues at coordinate 10,090 of JAVWHP010000006.1, read as the reverse complement.
AATTATATTGATGATCAAGAACCACCTGTTACTAAAGCTTTAACGATTGGAGCTTGGGTTAGTGAATTAAATGAAGGACGTAAAGTTAGAAAAAATAGAGAATTAGAATTTGAAAACTTTACTATTAAAGTATTAGAAACAAAAGATGGTATAGCTACCAAAGTAGAAATAGATGTTGCATCTTATATAGATGAACAGGAATAGGAGAATTATATGTTTACAAAAGCAATTAAAAGTGAATTTGCACCAAAGGCATTAGGACCTTACTCACCGGCAGTTAAATTAGGAGATTTTGTTTATTTAAGTGGACAGATTCCTTTAGATCCATTTACAAATACAGTTAAGGGAACTACTATTGAGGAACAAACTGAACAAGTAATGAAGAATATTCAAGCAGTATTAGGAGAAATGGATTTAGAGTTTAGACATGTAGTTAAAACTACTATATTTATGAGTGATTTAAGTGAATTTGATGCTATGAATAAAGTATATGGTTCTTTCTTAGTTGAACCTTATCCTGCTCGTAGTTGTGTTCAAGTTGCTAAATTACCTAAAGATGTTAAATTAGAAATAGAATGTATTGTTATTGATACTTTAGTTTATGAACAACAAATAGCGGCTCAAGCTAATGGTTGTGAACATTGTAAAGGTAATTGTGATAGTGGAGAATGTAATGGTGAATGTGACCATGAAGAATCTACTGAAGAATGTAGTTGTAAACACTAAAAGGACTTTGTCCTTTTTTTTATCTTGTTAGTCATTATCTTATAATGTATAACATAAACTTATATGGTGATATAATGACTCTCCTAAATGCTATGCCTTATAAAAAGTACTTAATAATTAAATTAAATGATACTTATGATAATCTCATAATTTATAATAAATATGGTATCTATATAAATTCAATAATAATGTTTCTTTATAATGCTCCTTTTAATGGTCCTTATGCTTTCTTAATTAGTAATAGTATTATTGTATTAAGAACTTCTGAATTAGTTAAAATAGAGGTTATACCTTATGAAGTATAAAGAAATAGTATTTGTTGGTTGTCCTAATGTTGGTAAGAGTACTTTAATTAATCGTTTAGCTAATACTAATTTAGCTGTTGGTAATTATCCTGGTGTTAGTGTTGATATTAGTGAAGCTTTTATTAACAATTTTCATTTGATTGATTTACCTGGTATAAATGATTTGGATCATCCTTCTAATGAGGAACTTATTACTAAATCTTTTTTAAATAATAAGATAGATTTAATTGTTAATGTTTTAGATAGTACTAATTTAAAAAAAAATTTAAAGCTTACTTTATCTTTAAGAAAACTTAATATTCCTATGCTTATTATATTTAATTTATATGATATAGCTTTAAAACAAAAGATTAATATTAATATTAAATCTTTAGAACTTCTTTTAAATTCTAAAATTATTTGTTGTTCATATAAGATTAATAATAATAAACAGATCATCGATGCTTTTAATTTTAATCCTATTAATTATAATTATTTAACTATTGATCAATTACTTTCTTGCATCGATGATCCATACCTTAGAAATAATATAAGTATAAAATTAGATAAAGTATTCCTAAATAAATATTTAGGAATACTTATTATGCTAAGTGTCATCGGTTTACTTCTATTTACTGTATTCATAGGTTCTAAACCGATGATTATAATTATTGATTATTTCTTTGGTATAATCAATAATTATATATATCAGTTAAAATGGCTCCCTAGCATTTTAACTGATATGCTTAGCAATGGAATAGTATTGAGTTTAGGTGCTATTCTAAGTTTTATACCTATGTTATTTATATTATATTTTGATTTAGCATTATTAGAAGAGAGTGGATATTTAAGTAGAATAGCATTCTTAAGTGATGGGTTAATGAGGAAAGTATGTTTATGTGGTAGATCCTTTGTTTGTTTAATGATGGGCTTTGGCTGTAATGTACCTGCTATATATGCTTTAAGAACCCTAGATAACCATCTTCAAAGAAGGCTAACAGCTATTCTTATACCATTTATGAGCTGTGCAGCTAGACTTCCAGTATATATGTTATTTAGCTTAGCCTTCTTTGAAGATCAAGCAATTGAAGCAATTATATTGTTATACCTTATAGGAATTGTAGTAGCATTGCTATTAGCAATGCTACTACATCATTATATAAAAGATGATAAAATATATGTAGAAGAATTAGTACCATATCATATACCAAATATAAAGATAGTAATGAAGAAAGCTAATCAACAAGTTAAAGCTTATATTAAAAAAGCAACTGGAATAATAATGCTAACAATGATTATTATGTGGGGGATAGCTTACTTACCAGATGGTAGTGATGAAAATTCATATTTGAGAAAAGCAGCAGAAGCAAGTAGTTTTATATTTGAACCATTAGGATTTGGAGAATGTGAAGCTTGTATTCTAGCATTACCAACTAGTATTATAGCTAAAGAAAATGTAATAGGAGTAATTAAACAAAATATAGGAACAAAAGAAATTAAAAGCTTATGGGAAGACGATTTAGCCAAACTAAGAGCCTTTTGCTATATGTGCTTTATAAGTTTATCAATGCCATGCATTATGACTATGCAAGCACTCTATAAAGAATATGGACTTAAAATACTTATGCTAAGTATTTTAAGTATGGTAGTAATACCTTATGTTGTAACACTAATCATATTTAATATCGGTAAACTTATAATAACTATATAACTAAAAGTATGGTAAAATAAGTAAGTAAATAAAGAGGTAATTATATGAAAAAACGTGTTTTAGGAATAGACATTATAAAAGTACTAGCAATATATCTAGTATTTTGTATACATTATTTATCAAGTAATAACTTTTATGCAATGCCATTAAATAATATAGGAGCTTTTATCTATAATACATTAAGGTATTTTATACTACTAGCAGTACCACTATTTTTAATGGTAACTGGTTATCTTCAATGTAAAAAAGAAATAACTAAAGAATATTATATGAAGCTAATAAATATACTTATAGTATATTTATTAGCTTGTGTAACGATCATAATATTTAGACACTTCTATTATGGTGAAAATATGTCGATAATAACTGCTATATTAAGTATAACTAATTTTAGCGTTACTGGATATTCATGGTATATTAATATGTTTATAGGATTATATCTTATAATACCTTTCTTAAATATTATATTAAATAAGATTAATAAGAAAGAATACTATGTATTAGTAATAGTACTATTATTATGTATTAGCTTACCCTATACATTAAATAGTCTATCAAGACTATTTGTCCCCTTTAATGTTTTACCAAACTGGTGGGGCCACACTTATCCACTTATATTCTATATTATAGGGGCGGGAATTAAACTAAACTTTATTCAATTGAAAAAGAAACAATGCTTAATATTAGGTACTATTAGTTTAATAGCTATGAATATATTAAGTTATATAGGATATATGAAAGGGAAGGATTTATGGTTTTTAAATAATAATGAAAATTTATTTAGTATAATATTATGTTGTGTAGTATTTATAATGCTAAAAGATATAGATATTAAAAATACTATAATTAGAAAAATAATTATAGTGGTAAGTCCATTAACATTATATATGTTATTGTATTCATCAGTTATAGATAAAATGGTTTATGGATTAGATATATTTAAAGATGAGTTCTTTATAAATGTTGGTGGGTATTTATTGGTAGCACCAATGTTAGTGCTAGTGATAAGTGCGATAGCAGGATATGTAAGTAGTTTAGTAGTAAAGAGGATAGAGATTAAATAATAAACAATAAGGAGGGATTAGCGAAGCTAATCCTTTTGTATATAATAAAAAGTACTGACTAGGTCAGTACTTTTTGTGGAAATATAGTTACTATCTGTTGTAGAATTCTACTACTAATAGTTCGTTTACTTCTTGGTTAAGTTCGCTACGTTCTGGAAGACGTACATAAGTACCCTTCTTAGCATCCTTATCGAATGTTACGTAAGCTGGTAAAGTTACGTTAGCATCAAGTGCATCAGCAATACATGCTAAGCTCTTAGCTTTTTCTTTAACTTCAATAGTAGTACCAATCTTACAAGTGTAAGAAGGAATATCTACTTTTTTACCATTTACTAAGATATGACCGTGGTTAACTAATTGACGAGCTCCACGACGTGTTCTAGATAATCCCATACGGTAAACTACGTTGTCTAAGCGTGATTCTAATAAACATAAGAAGTTATCACCCTTAACACCTTTCATCTTACTAGCTTTGATAAAAGTGTTGTAAAATTGACGTTCGTTAATACCATACATAAATCTAATACGTTGTTTTTCTCTTAACTGTAAACCATAGTTAGTTAATTTAACTCTTCTTGTAGGTCCGTGTTGACCTGGTGCATACTGACGTTTTAAAAGTTCTTCTCCAGTTTCTAATGTTGAGAAACCTAAACGACGAGAAACTTTCCAAACTGGTCCATTAATTCTTGCCATAATATCACTCCTTTATTGTTGATGGCTTAAAAAGCGTTACAACAACAGGTATGAATCTTCATCCAGTGTGTTAATACATACGATACCTTCACTTATTGCAGCAAGCTACTAGATACCCCGAATAAATTCGTTATTAACGCTAATTGAATGACTTCATAAGCTGCCATCATTTTGACGCTAGTCTACTATAACAAAATAACTAATAAAAGTCAAATTAATATGAAAAAATGCAGTAAAATATGTTACAATAATAACAAGTGAGGTGTCAGTATGGAAAACATTATAAATGAACTAAAAAATAACGTTCCATTAGATAAAGTTATAATCATATTTGTAGTAATAGGAATCATAATAGGAATTACTTTTGCTATGCACATGATGAAAGTAAAAAAAGCAAGAAAAGAACTAGTAGAATTAGAATTAAGATATAATGGAGTTAAAGGAATACCTTTAGCATTTAAATTTAATAAAGCAGTAGCGTTATCAAGAGTAAATGTAGATGTTCAAGCACAAGTAGAACAATGTAAAAATGATTTTGATGCAGCTCAAGAAGAACTTAAAGAATGTAGTGTAGAACTAGCTGAAATAGATGATCTATTGTATGAAAGAAAAGCAAAAGCAGCAAATCAACTATTAGAGACACTAGCAGAAAGCATAGATAAATGCGAACTAAATGTTAATAAACTAAACTTATTCTTAGAAAAAGTATTAGAACAAGAAAATCAACAAAGAGAACAAATAAATCTTTTAAAAGAAAGCTTTAGAAACCTCAAAAGAGAAATACATGAAAAAATGGCTACATACCAACAAAGTGATGAATACTTAGAAGCAAGTATTACAGGAATAGAAAAGATGTTTTCATTATTTGAAGAATGGATGTTTGCAAGTGAGTTTAATAAAGCGGCAGATCAACAAATAGAAATAAGTAATAAATTAACAGAATTAAATATATTAGTAAGTGCATTACCAGAGTTATATGAAAAAGCAAAAGGAGTATTACCAAGAACTATAGATGAAGTAGGATTCGAATATGCTCAATTTAAAAATAAAGGAGTATATCTACAACACGTAGAAGTAGAAAAGAACTTAGAAGTAATAACAGATATGCTTAAAGAAGATTTAAATAAATTAAGAACTGGGATATTAGACAATGTAGAAGAAGATTTAAACAATTGCGAAGTTAGACTATCACAATTACATACACAAATATCAGCAGAAGAAAAAGCATTTGAAGAAGTAAGTAGTAATACAGAACAACTATATGAAAAAATAAAAGAAGTAAATAAGAAAATAGAAGAAAATAAAAAAACATATCTAAGAGTATGTGAAAGATTTGGATTTGAAGATTGGAATCAAAAGTTAACAATTACAGACACTGAGTTAGACCAATTAAACAGTGATAAAAGAAAACTAGAACAAACTATAATGAGTGCTACAGTACCTTATACAACAATAGTTATTGCCTATAAAGAACTAGCAAGTGATGAAGCAGAACTAATGACTAAAGTAGCAACAATGAGTGATAAACTAGCTAATGCATGTAGTGATGAAGATAGAGCTAAGAAACAATTAGTAAAACTACAATTAATCGTAAATGAGATAAAAGTAAAAATAGTTAAATTTAGATTACCATCAGTAGACGTTAAATATGATGAAGATATAAATGTAGCTAATTTATATATACATGATATTAAGACACTATTAAACATAACACCATTAGAAGTAAAAACACTAAATGAAAAAATAAGAACAGCAATAGATTATATATATACGCTATATAATAATGTAAATAATTTAGTAGGAATGGCTAACATGGTAGAAAACACTATAGTATTTGGAAATAGATACAGATCAAGCTATAGTGAAATAGATTCAGAACTAACAAGAGCTGAACTATGCTTTAGAAATGGACAATACACTAAATCATTAAAGATAGCAATACAAGCAATAGAAAAATTACACCCAGGATCATATGAAAACTTAATAAAAGAAAATCCAGGAATATTAAATAACGAAAAGAATGAAAGCAGGAGTATATGATATATTTAGATTATGCATCAACAACACCATTAAATGAAAAAGTATTAGAAACATATACTAGATTATTAAAAGAATACTATGCTAATGCAGATTCAATGCATGATCTAGGAATGAAAGTAGAAATGCTACAAAAACAAAGCAGAGAAAGTATAAGTAAATTACTTAAAGTTAAAAGTGAAGAAATTATATTTACATCTGGAGCAAGTGAAGCAAATAATTTAGCAATAAAAGGATATGCATTTAAAAATAAAAAAAGAGGTAAACACATTATAAGTACTAGGGTAGAACACTCTAGTATATTTAATGCGTTAAAACAACTAAAAGAAGAATTTGGATATGAAATAACACTATTAAATACTAATAGTAAAGGACAAGTAGAAGTAGAAGAATTAAAGAAATACTTAAGAGAAGATACTATATTAGTAAGTGTTATGGGAATAAATAATGAAAGTGGAGCAATACAACCTATAAAAGAGATAGCAGAATATGTACATAATAATAGTAGAGCAGTAGTACATATGGATGCAGTACAAATGCTAGGAAAGATAGAAATAGATTTAAGTTATATAGATATGGCAAGCTTTTCAGCCCATAAGATATATGGGCTAAAAGGAAGTGGAATACTATATAAAAAGAATATTATAGAATTAATGCCAATAATTAATGGAGGACAACAAGAATATGGATTAAGAGGAGGAACCTCTAATGCATGTACTAATATAGTATTAGCTAAAACATTAAGATTAGCATTAGAAGATATGAAAGAACACTATAAGTATGTAAAAGAACTACATGATTATTTATATAATGAAATAGAAAAGATAAAAGAAATTAAAATTAATAGTGATAAAGATGGATCACCTTATATAATTAATTATTCCTGTGATTATATAAGTAGTGAAATATTTATGAATTCATTAAATAATAAAGGCTATGCTTGTAGTGCACAAAGCACTTGTAGTTCAAGAACTAAAGAACCATCTAGAATTATATTAGCAATGGGATTAAGCGAACAAAGAGCTTTAAATGCAATAAGATGCAGTATATCACACTTAGTAACTAAAGAAGAAATAGATAGCTATATAGCTACTATAAAGGAGATTGTTTATGGATATAAAACAAAGTAATATTACATATGATCACATACTAGTAAGATTTGGAGAATTATCAACTAAAGGAAAGAATAAAAAAGATTTTATAAAGAAACTATTACAAAATATGAAAAATGCATTAAAAGGCTATGATAAACTAACATATGAAAGAACTCATGATAGAATCTACGTACTATTAAATGGAGAAGAACCAACAGATATATGTAGTAAACTACAACTAGTATTTGGTATCTCATCATTTTCTTTAGCTATAAAGATAAATAGTGATTATGATGAAATGATGAGAGTAGCACTAATGGTAGCTAAAGATAGTGATGCTAAAACATTTAAGATGGATACAAGAAGAAACTATAAAATGTTCTATATGATGTCTGATGATATTAATCGAGGAATAGCAGATGAAATATTAAAACAAACAGATATGAAAGTAGATGTAAAGAAACCAGAATTAAGAATTCAAATAGAAGTAAGACAATTTGATACTTATATTATGACTAAAAGATATCCAGGAGCTGGAGGATATCCAGTAGGAGTAGGAGGTAAAGCATTAGTAATGTTATCAGGAGGTATAGATTCTCCTGTAGCTAGTTATTTAATGATGAAAAGAGGAGTAACTATAGAATGTATACATTATGCTTCTCCACCTTATACTTCAAGTAGAGCTCAACAAAAAGTATTAGATCTAGCTAAAGCAATAGCAGGACACCAAGGACATATAAGAGTTCATATAATACCTTTTACAGAACTACAATTAGAAATATATAAACATGCAGATGAAAGCTATGCTATAACTATAATGAGAAGAATGATGTATAGAATAGCAGAAGCAGTAGCTAAAGAAGCAAATGCATTAGCTTTAGTAAATGGAGAAAGTATTGGACAAGTAGCTTCTCAAACATTAGAAAGTATGAATACTATTAATGAAGTAACTAATATGCCAGTATTAAGACCAGTAGTATGTTTAGATAAACTAGAAATAATAGATATAGCTAAAAAAATCAATACTTATGAATTAAGTATCCAACCATTTGAAGACTGCTGTACTATATTTACACCTAAGAATCCAGTAACTAAACCATCTTTAAATAAAGCAATAAAATTTGAAGAAAGATGGGACTATCAAGCAATGATAGATGAATGTGTTAGTAAACGAGAAGTAATAAATATTTATCCAACAATGGATGAAAATAGTGATATCTTTTAAGAATAAACTTTAAAAACCTACTCATACTATTACTGAGGTGATAATAATGAGTGAAAGAAAGAAGTTTATGAATGAAGAAGTAGAAGAGGATCTATACCAATTCGAATTAGGTAATGAATTAGGTGTAGAAGTAGAAGAAGAAAAGAATAACCATCTTAATAGCTACTGCTCTAAAACTAAAACAACCACAACAAACACAACAAATAAAACAAATAAAAACAAAGAATGTTAAATAATAAAAAACTATAGAATTTATTCTATAGTTTTTTATTATATGATATAATAACGTTGTTAATTCGTGAAGGAGATATGTAAATATATGAAGTTAATAATTAATCGCTTAAAAAAGAACTATGAAGAAAAGAAAGTGCTAAAAGATATTAATTTTGAATTTGAAACCAATAAAATTTATGGGTTATTAGGTAGGAATGGTTCTGGTAAAACAACATTATTTAATTGTTTAAATAGTGATATAAAAATTGATAATGGAGAGTTTTACTTAGAAAATGATGGCATAAGACAAGAAATAGAACCAGAAGATGTAGGTTATGTTTTATCTACTCCTACAGTACCTGGATTCTTAACAGGAAGAGAGTTTATAAAATTCTTCATCGATATTAATGAAAGTAATATAAAGAACATAAAAACGATAGATGAATATTTTGACATAGTAAGAATTGATAAAGACTCACGTGATAAGTTATTAAAAGATTATTCACATGGAATGAAAAATAAGATGCAAATGATCATCAACATTATAGCTGAACCTAATCTACTATTATTAGATGAACCACTTACCTCATTAGATGTAGTAGTAGCTGAAGAAATGAAAAAACTATTAAGAACCTTAAAACAGAATAGAATAACTATTCTATCAACTCATTTAATGGATCTTGCACTAGATTTATGTGATGAAATATTACTATTAAAAGATGGTGTACTAGAAAAAGTTAATAAAGAAGATTTAAATGTATCTGAATTTAAAAATAAAATCATTAATATTTTAATGGAGGAAGAACATGATAAAAACGCTTAAGATATCATTTTCTTTAAAAAGCACATATGAGACTAATTCGACAATAAATTCTTTACAAAGTGTTCCAGTTATCAATAAACTATTACCTAATTCATTGTATAGTAATAGAAATATAAAAATATTAGCTAATATATTAACATTTATAAAAGAAATAGTAATATTGTTTTCTACTAAAATTCTATATTTTATGTTTGTTGTTATAACTTTTGTAAATTATTAT
>JAVWHP010000005.1:9446-110663 GCA_036639955.1 Erysipelotrichaceae bacterium | reverse complement strand
TTTCTTGAATTCATTTTTGAATTGACGTTCGTATATTCTATTCAGTTTTCAAAGACCAAACTTATTTCTGCGCCGTTTAGCGCTTGTTAATAATACCAAAATTGAACTCTCATGTCAACGTTTATTTTTCTTTTTTTTATTTAAATTTGATATATCTCTTTTTCTAACTAATTATTAACCATTATCCTCAATTATCTTAAATTTTTACATAAAAAAACACTGATTTCTCAGTATCCCTTCATCCTATCTTCTCTATTCTAAACATTTACTCCAGTCGTTCTACTATTTATCATATCTAAATACCTATTATATAATATATTAATCTCTTTTTCATTAAATGGACTATTCTTTAACTGTATATCTACTTCCAACTTATTCATCCCTTTAATAATAGCTTTCTTTAACTCATCACTATATCCCATCTCTATCCCATGTTCAGCATACTCATCTTCATCCAATATTAAAGTCTTTCCATTCGGAAATACTTTAATATCTAAATCATAATCAATATTTTTTATAGCTTCTCCATCATATAAGCTTGGTGAAGCTAAATTACAGTAATAATATATCCCTGTCTTTCTTATCATACATATAACATTAAACCATTTATCTGGATAAAAGAAACATATAGCCGGTTCTCTAGTCATCCACTTTCTACCATCCGCTTCACTTACCCATGTATGATTAGTTACAGCTACCATTCTTTTATCATTAGCTTCAATCACAAATCCTTTACACCAAGTTCGATGTAAACTACCATCATGCTTAAAACTTTGTATATAAACAAGTTCACCCTCAACTGGTCTCATACAATCACCTCGTTTCATGTATATAATTATAACAAAATTTTTAGGCTATGCATAATTTAATTTGTATATCTTTTAAACCTTATACCATAATACTTATATAAGGAGTGATACAATGACTACAAAGCAACAGCTTACCCCAAAAGATCTTCTATATATAGAAGACTCATTAGCCCAAACATTAAACACTATAACTATTCAAACAAGTATTATTCAAAATTTAATTGATCCTAATATAAAGAAGTTCTTTACTAAATCTAATAAAGATTTAATGAAAACCTGCGAACAACTTCAATCCCTATTAAAGGAGGCCGAATAATGAATCCTAAAGATGAAGACTATTGTATAAATTTACTTATATCTTTAAAACATCTTAAATCTTTATATAACACATTCTCTCAAGAATCTAGTAGTGATTCAATTTATAAGATAGTAAACTCTAATTACACTATTATTTCTAAACTACAAAGAGAATTATATAACTTAATGTGTGAATGTAATTTCTACACTCTTACTTATGAACAATCTAAAAAGATTAAACAAGTAACAGATAAGTATTCACCTAAAATAAAATAAACCCAGTAATGAAGTGAACCCAATTATTTGGACTAAAAGAAATAAGTTAAATTAAACAGTTAACAAGGATTGATTTCTGTATTGTACAGGAGTTAATCCTTTTAATTTGATCGTTATTCTTTGAGTATTATAATACTCGATATATTTCTCCATTGCAATCTCTAATTCATCTAATGTTGTAAATTCAAATTCATGGCCATAAAACATTTCGTTTTTCATTCTTCCAAAGAAGTTTTCCATTGGAGAATTATCTAAACAGTTTCCTTTACGTGACATAGATTGAATGATTTCTTTCTCTTTAAGAATACTATGATAAGGTTCCATTTGGTATTGCCAACCTTGGTCAGACTGGAATATTAAGCCATTAAGATCTTGATGCTTTTCAAATGCCTTATAAAGCATGTTCCTCGTTTGATTAAAATTAGGACTTCTCGAAATATTATAGGAAATAATTTCACGGTTGTGTAAGTCAATGATTGGCGATAAATAAAGCTTTCCTGCTGCTATATGAAACTCTGACACATCAGTTGACCATATCTCGTTACATTTTGATGTTTCAAAATTTCGTTCATAATAAGTCTTATGATTTACTTCATCGACCACTTTAGTAAGCAATTTATTTTTGACTGTACCATTCATTTCACCTTTATATGATTTGTATTTTCCTTTTGGCGTGATACCATATAAGCCCATCACAAACATTAACCGCTTTACTTTCTTATGGTTTACTATAAATCCTCTATTTGTTAATTCTAACGCGATTCTACGTATCCATAGCGACACTTATGCGTATAGAAGATATTTATAATAGTGTTCATAACTTCATCATTTTTCATATCCTTATTTGCTTTAGAAAGTGTGTAGTAGTACGTAGAACGTTTAAGCCCTGAGATTGTAAGAAGAATGCCAATTGGATATTTACGCTGCAATTCATAAACGACCGCTACTTTTTCTTCGGTTGTTGATTCTTCCTCGCTAGAACTACAGCTTGCAATTTTTTTAAGTATTCATTCTCTGCTTCAAGATATTGAATACGTTTTTCATAATATTCATTTTTTTCGTCAAGTTTCATATCTTCATATTTCTTTTTAGTTTGAGTTATTTTCATAGTAGGAGTCCTTCCTCTTTTCCTCTCTACTATATCATATCCATTCGCTTTATACGACTTAATCCAATTAGATAACAGACCAGCTGATGGTAATCCATATTCAATAGCTGTGGAATTAACTGAATGATTATTAAGAAGTACCTTATTTATGATTTCATTTTTCAGCATTGGAGAATAATATTTGTTTTTATCCTTTCTAAGAATACCTTCGCCATGGCTATCGATTAGGTTTATCAAGTAATGTATATTATGCTTTAGAATGGCATACTCTTTTGACAATGATTCCAAACTTTCCCCTTGATTTCGTTTTTTATATATTTCTATTTTTTGTTCTCTTGTAAGTTTTTACATAATAAAATGCACCTCCATTAATTGTTTGTCCAATTAACGGGGTGCACTTCAGTAATGGGTTTGTTTTATATCACTTTTAGAAATTAATTAAATAGTTATACTTAATCTCTTATATAATTAGCTGCATTTATATAAGCAGTCCCTAATTTCACAGCTTCTCTACAAGAAAATAATTTAAGTTTAGCTTCTCCTACACTCGCTGTTTTAACTACTCCTCTTTCTAACATCATTTCTCCTATTTCATCAAATCCTTCATGATTTAATTCTAAATCTAACATTGTTTTCCATACTATAAGATTCTTCTCACTTATAGGAGCTTTCTTTAATACTACAGATAAATTATTAGAATTATATTGAGCTAAATGAAATATCTCACATTCTTTAAAGCTTCTACCTAATAAAATACAGTAACCATTAAACTCTAGTAATTTTCCTAATGGTGATTCATTAGACAAACCAAAATGTAAAGGATGTTTCTCACATATAATTTTAGCATACTTACCCCAAGCACAAAAAGAAACATAAGGATGATAAGATCTAGCAACTCCTTCATTTCTTAATAATTGTTCATTTACTATATCCATTTTATAAGGTTTACTTAATTTCTTATCAAAAGCTTTCATATCATTTCTTATTGCTTCATAATATTCTCTATTTATATTATAATCTTCATTCATACAAGGATCTAATAAATCATATGTATAAGTACCCATAACAATAGTACCTTCATAACCTACTGTTTCCATTAATGCATCTAATAAAGTTTGCACTCCACCACTAATATAACCAAATTCTTTATAATTAGATTCTACATAAACTACCATTCCTTTTTTAATACCTAATAACTCTAATTGTAGTTTAATATCTTCTTTATCATAAACATGTTCTACATTAGTTTTCATTCTTTTTAACCGCATTATGAGCAATCTTACTAGAAGCACTAGCAGCAATAGCACCAACTATATCATCTAAAAAAGTATTACAAATACTATGATCTTTATTTAACTTTCCAACTATTAAAGGTTTAACCTTATCTATATAACCATAGTTTGTTAATGCTATAGAACCATATAAATTACAAATACCATAAGCTAATACTTCATCTATTCCAAATAATGAAGCATCATTAAGCATTAAATCACTTAAACACTTATCATCTATTAAATGCTTTTCAGCTTGTTTATCCATATAAATACCTGTAGTAATAGCATTCTGTACTTCTCTTTTACATAATACAGAATCAATCTCAACTAAACACTTCTCAATTGTAATATCCTTAATATAAGCCTTCTGTAAATACATTACACACTCAGCAATATCAACTAACTCTACTCCTCTTTCTTTTAATAAAGCAACACAATGATTATACATAATAACACCCTCTCTATATGCATACTATTATATAACAAAATTAAAGATATAAACACTTAAAATTAATAATTCTATAATATAAAGTCATAAATTAATGTTATACTAATAATATAAGAACTAGAAATAGTTTATGAGGTGATAAAATGAATATAAATGAAAAACTAATAGAGTTTATAAAAAACAGTCCCACTTCTTATCATGTAATAGCTAATATAAAAAATATATTAGATCAAAAAAACTTTATAGAATTAAAAGAAAAAGATAATTGGGATCTACTTATAGATCATAATTATTATGTAATTAGAAATGACAGTTCTATAATTGCTTTTAATATAGGTAATGAATATAAGTTTAAAATAACTGCTACTCATAGTGATTCACCTACATTAAAACTTAAAGAAAATTCAAATATTAATAGTGATAATCACTATAGTACATTAAATGTAGAACCTTATGGTAGTGCTATATATTCTACATTCTTAGATTGTCCATTATCTATAGCTGGTAGAGTAGTTACTTCTAATTTAAAATCTAAATTAGTTAATTTAAATTATGATTCTTTAATTATACCTAACTTATCTATTCATATGAATAGAGATATTAATACTGGATATAAGTATGATGTTCAAAATGATTTAAAGCCTTTATACTTAAATAGTCCTAATGGTAATATAGTTAAAGATTTAGCTGATTATTGTAACATAAAGTTTAATGATATATTAGGTTCTGATTTATATCTTTATAGAAGAGATAGTGGTAGAATTTGGGGCCATGATAATGAGTTTATATCTTCTCCTAAGTTAGATGACTTACAATGTGCATTTACTTCTTTATTAGCTTATATAGATGCAATACCTAATAGTTCTAATTGTAATATGTACATCTGCCTAGATAATGAAGAAATTGGTTCTAATACTCTACAAGGTGCTAATTCTAATTTTACTATTGATGTATTAGAACGAATTAATTCCTCCCTTAATAAATCTTTAGAATCATATAAAGTAGCTTGTGCAAATAGCTTTATAATCTCATGTGATAATGCACATGCTACGCATCCAAACCATATAGAAGTTAATGATCCTAGTAATCATTTATATCCTAATGGTGGAATAGTAATTAAATATAACACTAGTAAATACAGTAGTGATGCTTATAGTAGTGCTTATATTAAATCTATATGTTTAAATAATAATATACCATTTCAAACATTTGTTAATAATTCAAATATTAAAGGAGGCTCTACCTTAGGTAATATATTAACTACTAAAGTAAGTATACCTTGTGTAGATATAGGATTAGCACAATTAGCAATGCATTCATCATTTGAAACAGCAGGAACAAAAGATAGTGAATACCTATATAACTTATTAGTTAACTACTATAATAAATAAATATGGATAAATAAAGACGCACAATTAAGTGCGTCTTTATTTATCCATTAAAGTTAACATCTTTAAAACGATCATGATCCTTACTACTTTTTTTTGTTGCTTTTAAATTTTCAGGCTTATTTTTTTTAGAAGCTTTAACACGTTCTAACAATTCTTTTGTATTTACATTTTTCATATATTACCTCCGGTTTTACATAGTTTAGCATTAATTTAAGCATTTGTAAAATTAAACTAAGCGTTTCTTCATCCATTTACCATTGTGTAATCTAAAAGTAAAGAATATTACACGTACTAACCAATCAGTAAACATAGCTAACCAAACACCTATTACACCTAATCCTAAAGTATAACAATAGATATAAGCTACTCCTATTCTTACTAATAACATAGAAACAATAGAAACAGACATTGTGAATTTAGCATCATTACTAGCTCTAAAAGCATTAGGTAATGTAAAACTAGCAGGCCATAATAACATACCAAAAATACTATGAAGAGCAATCATTAACCAAGATAAATTAGTAGTTTCTAAACTTAAACCATATAAACCTAAAATTTGTTTAGAAAACAATAATATAACTAAACTAACAATAGCCATACTTAAGTAAGCTAATTTTAATAACTTTCTAATATAATATTTAGCTTGTTCATAATCATTAGCTCCTACACATTGGCCAACTATAGTAATTAAAGATAAACCAATAGCAGCAGCTGGTATAGTTTCCATCATAGCTATATTTTGAGCTAAAGCATTAGAAGCAATAGCTATTGTACCAAAACTAGCTATTAATCCTTGTACTAAGATTTTACCAAATTGGAACATACCATTTTCTACCCCATTAGGTATACCAATATGTAAAATCTTTTTTATAAGATGAGTATCTACTTCTAATCTTCTATAACTATCAATATATATAGCATTATTCTTATTCTTTAATATTATAAGCATTAGAGTTGCACCAAATATTCTAGATACTAGAGAAGATATAGCTGCTCCTGCTACACCCATACCAAAACCAAAGATAAGGATAGCATTACCTATTATATTCATGATATTCATTATTAATGATGTACACATTGAAATTTTTGAATTACCCATTGATCTAAAGAGTGCTGCTCCTGAATTATATAATGCTATAAAAGGATAAGATATAGCAGATATCATAAAATAAGTTTTAGCATAATTCATTACTAATGGATCTACTTCACCAAATGCTAATTGTAATATATTACTACAACCTATAAGAGCTATAATCATTATAATAGTAGACATAACTAATGTACTTAGTAATAGTTGTTTAGCTGATTTACATGCTGATTTTTCATTTCTCATTCCTAAGAATTGAGCAGCTACTACTGCTCCACCAGTAGCTAATGCAGCAAAGATGTTTATTAATAATATATTAATAGTATCTACTAATGCTAATCCAGATACTGCTTGTTCTCCTACACTTGCTACCATCATTGTATCTGCCATACCTATTGTTACTGCTAGTAGTTGTTCTACAATTAATGGTAATATTAATCTTCTTAAATCTTTATTAGTAAACATCTTGTCACCTCAAGTCTTATATATTATAATGCCTAAATAAATTATTACAAGTGTACATTAATAAAAGTATGCACAATCTACTATTGTGCATACTTCTTAAAATATATTTTTACATGTTTCATTACAATTCCTTTTTAAATTTTAATCTGAACATAATTTAATTCAATATTATATGTAAGTAAATATAATTCATTTATAAATATATAACATGGATATTAAAATGTCATTAGATTTTAGTTATTACTTTATGATACTTAAAGATTCTATTTCATTAATATTACCCTTATAGTATTTTACATGAAGTTTTAACCCTTGTTTTAAGAATGGTAATACTTCTTCATTAGCTGTAGTATATTTAATTTTATATTTTAAAGCATCTTGGTCTTCTAAATAATATAGTGTTTCTCCTTCAAAAGTTACTGTACTATTTAAAGCCACTGTAATATCTTTTTCTAATATTTCAGCATCACTACCTGCTACGCTACCATAAGCTTTAACATATTCTCTTTTAAGTACTGTAAGTCCTTGTTCTTTATCTACTACTACTACTTTTTGATAGTCTTCTGTATCTATCATTCCATACATTTTAACTAATCCTGCATTATCTTTTAAAGATACTAAGTAGGTTGGTCTTCCTCCTACATTTACTAATAATGGGAAAGTAGACTTATAACCTAAGTTTTGTACTTTACCTTCAGCAGATCCCATAGCACTATTTTCATCAGCACCACTACTAGCTATCTTCTTAGCTTCATGAGTTCTTAAGTTAACTAATACAAATCCAATATTACTAGCATCTTTATTAGCACTAGTTATTCCAGTATATAAATATATATCTCCATTAAGTTCAATATAATTATATCCCTTAGTAGAAGTAAATACATTCTTTTGTCCAAACACAGAGTTAATAAATCCTTCTTGGTACATACCAGCTTGATCAATCTGTTCAATAATCATATCAGACGGAAATACACGATCTGCCCAAGCAGGTACATCCGCTAAATCATACTTAGTAGATTCTCCAGTAATAGGATCTAAGAATACAGCCCCAGTTACTTGTTTTACCATCCCTATACCTTTATAAGTATAAGTAGAACATATCCACCAAGGATGACCTTTTTCATCTATTTCAAAACTTGGTTCTGCAAATATTTCAGTAGGATAAGCAAATCTTAACTTCCTATTTAAATCTTCTCCAAACATAGCTGATGGAACATACTTCATCCCACCTAAATTTAAATCCTTTAACTTAACTAATGTTGCTTCACCACTAGTTGCATTAACTGTAATATAAGCAGGTATTCCCTCACTCTTATTAGTAAAGTATTTAACTAATCCATTATATTCTAATGGAGTAACTCGATAAACAGAATCCTTATAAGAAACCTGACTATAATCTTCAGCTACATCAAATTGTGAAATAAGTTCAGGCATCTCTCCCATTACTCTATCACCTAATACTAAAGTACTATCTCTATCTACAATAGCAGTCTTATTAAAATCTACTTCCTTAATCTCATTAAATTCAATAGGATTAAGTTTAATCCTATTAGCATAAGTACTACTACTAACTAATGGATTATAAATAATTGCGGTAAATACTGAATAGACTATAAATGCTACAGGCAATATAAATACTATAGCAATCTTCTTAAAATTTTCCTTATTAAAATTAAATATAAACTGTTGATTAGCAAATAATAATTTACCTATAAATGCTAACTCTAAAGGTATTAAACTCACTATTAACCATATCCAGAATATTCCAACATGTACATTCAATGGTGGTAAAATAATATAAAAACTTATAAAACCTAAAAGTAATGTACCTACTAAACCAATAATAATTTTTTTCATGATTTCACCTCATGCTTATTTTAACATATTATTCTCTTTATTTATATAACAGAACTGTAATATGTCATTTAAATAAGCAATAACTATTCCATAATTTAACATTGGAATACCTTGTTCCTTACATACATTAACTCTATTCATAACATAACTACGATTAAACATACAAGCACCACAATGTATAACAACATCATAATCAATAATACTAGGAAAATTAATACCATTAACAAAATCTATAGTAATAGAACTACCATACTTATCTCTTAATAATTTAGGAATCTTAACCCTACCTATATCTTCATTAATACTAGTATGAGTACAAGCTTCAACAATAAGTACTCTACTATTATAATTTAAACTATCTAAAGCAATAGTACTATCAATAAAATAATTAATATCACCTTTATAATTAGCAAATAGTATAGAAAAAGAAGTTAATAAACTATTACTAGGTTTATACTTATATACTTCTTTAAATATAGAAGAATCACATATAATCATTTTAGGATCACTTCTTAATATATGTAGTGATTCTTCATAAGTATCTAATGTAGTACATATTACTATAGCTTTATCATCTAGTAATTCTCTTATAGTTTGTACTTGTGGTAATATTAGTCTTCCTTTAGGTGCTTCTTTATCTTGTGGTATTACTAACATAACTATATCTTTATTATTTATATTATTAAATATAGTTATATTATTATAATCTTTGGGTATTACTTTAGCTATTTCTTCTATTAATAGATCTATATTATAATTATTTTTAGCATCAATAACTACCATATCTTTATCTTTTATATTAGTTATATTATTATAAATATTATTATATGCTATTATACATTTACTTGTTTTATTTAATTTATTATATAGTTCTTTTTCTTGTTTATCCATCTTATCGTTTATTACTAATATAGTTATATCACAGCGTTTTATTATATCTAATGTTCTATTAATTCTTAGATTATTTAATTGTGTATTGTCTTTATATCCTGCTGTATCTATTAGTGTACATGGTCCTATTCCTGGTATCTCTATAGCTTTAAATACAGGGTCTGTTGTTGTTCCTTGTATGTTTGATACTATAGCTATATCTTGTTTAACTATGGCGTTTATTAGACTTGATTTACCTGTATTTGGTTTACCAAATATTCCTATTTGTAATCTATTAGCTGTTGGTGTTGAATTCATATTATTACCTAGAAGCGAAAATCTCGCTTTCCTTCACTTTCTTCTTTTAGATATTTAATACATGTTTCTTTTGCTTTAGTATTTTGTATATTATGTATTTCTTTTTCTATCAGTTTATTTCCTTTAATTTTAGTATCTTCACTTGCATAGTCTTCTAGATATTCTTTTAATGTTAATAGTGCATTTGGTTGACAGCAATTAGCTATTTGTCCACTTTTAACTAATTTCATAAATCGATCTCCAGTTCTTCCTTCTCTATAACATGCTGTACAAAAACTAGGTATAAATCCTTGTTCTAATAACCAATTTACTACTTCATCTAGACTTCTTGTATCTTCTACATCAAATTGTGCTGAATTGTCTTTTTCTTCTTCTTTTTTATAATATCCTCCAACACTAGTTT
Organism: Erysipelotrichaceae bacterium; assembly: GCA_036639955.1. Lineage (GTDB taxonomy): Bacteria > Bacillota_I > Bacilli_A > Erysipelotrichales > Erysipelotrichaceae > JAVWHP01. Next base: position 100,060 of record JAVWHP010000005.1, on the reverse strand, counting down.
TAGATCCTCCACTTACTTGAGATATTCCTAATTGTAATACTTTTTCTCTAGTAGTTTGTGATTCTCTTGTAGATACTATCATTCCTGTATATGGTACTGCTATTCTTAATACTGCTACTATTTTAGCAAATACTTCATCATCTATTCCATCACTAAATGTATCCGGATCTATATCTTCTGCTGCCCTTATCCGTGGCACGGAAATAGTATGTGGCCCACATCCATTTGCTGCTTCTAAATGTTCTGCATGCATTAATAATCCTACAAAATCATATCTATATAAATTTAATCCAAATAGTACTCCTATTCCTACATCATCTATTCCTGCTTTCATTGCTCGATCCATTGCTTCTGTATGATAATCATAATTATGTTTAGGTCCTACTGGATGTAGTATTTCATAGTTTTTCTTATTATATGTTTCTTGAAATAATATGTATGTTCCTATTCCTGCTTCTTTTAATTTAATATAGTTTTCTATTGTTGTTGCTGCTATATTAACGTTTACTCTTCTTATTGCTCCATTCTTATGTTTTATTGAATATATTGTTTTTATGCTTTCTAATATATATTCTATTGGGTTATTTATTGGGTCTTCTCCTGCTTCTAGTGCTAATCTTTTGTGTCCCATGTCTTGTAATGCTATTACTTCATTTTTAATTTCTTCTTGTGTTAGTTTTTTACGGCATATATGTTTATTTTGATGATGGTATGGACAGTATACACACCCGTTTACACAGTAATTAGATAAGTATAATGGTGCAAACATTACAATTCTATTTCCATAGAATTGTTGTTTAATTTGTTTTGCTAATTCAAACATTTTATTATTTAATTCAGGTATATCACATTCTAATAGTACACATGCTTCTCGATGTTCTAATCCTTTATTATTCTTTGCTTTATTTATTATATTATTTATTAATTCATAATTATGTTTATTTTCTTTAGCATACTCTAGTGTTTCTAATATTTCTTGTTCATTTATAAATTCTTCTGCTTTCATTGATAGTTTATTATACATTTTGTTTTCTCCTTTTATAGTCACCTCTTTGGTAATCTATTTCATATCCTATTTCAGCTAATTCAATTTTAAGTAGTTCTAATCCTTCAGCTGCTTCACTATTCATATTAGCTTTATCATTATATAATGCATAGTTATTTCTAATTTCTATTGGTGATAAATTAGGCATAACTACATTAGCTCCTGCTAGTATTCCTAACTTTCTTCCTTCTTTAGATAATGTTGCTAAAGCAGTAGTAGCAGGTATTAATGCATCAGGATGCATTAATCTTATAATAGCTATTAACTTTAAAGTTAACTCTAAACTACCACTACTAGCTAATTCAAATGGAGTATTACTAGCTGGTAGGAACGGACCAATACCAACCATATGTGGATGGTATTGGTCTAGATAATTTAAATCTTCAATTAAATTATCTAGGGTCTGATGGGGTGTTCCTACCATCATACCCGTTCCTACTTGATAACCTATATCTTTTATAATGTTTAAACATTGTTTTCTTTTATTTAAGTTTAAATTATTTGGATGTAATATTCTATAGTGTTCTTCATTAGCAGTTTCATGTCTTAATAGATATCTTGTTGCTCCTGCTTTATATAATAAATAGTATTCATCATAACTTAATTCTCCTATAGATAATGTTATTGCACAATCACTATAATTATTATGTATTAGTTGTACTAAACTATATATATCATTAATATTATTAGTTTCTCCTGATTGTAGAACAAATGTTCTAAATCCTAAATTATAACCATATTTACAGCATTCTAGTATTTCTTCATTAGTTAATTTATAGCGTTTAATCTTATCATTAGAACAACGTATACCACAATAGTAACAATCATTTTTACAATAATTACTTATCTCTATTAAACCTCTAATGTATATTTTATTACTAAATATTATATTAGTTAGTTCACGTGCTTTATAATATAAATAATTTATATCATCCACATCTTTCATCAACAATAACTTCTTTAAATTATCATTATTTGTTGATGAACTATTATATAGTTCATCTATTATAGATTTATTACTCATTAACTTTACTCTTAGAATATATTGTTTTTACACTTATATGGTCTAGCATTCCTAACTTACCAGCAACACTAGCTATTAAATCATTAGGAGCATTTACTACTATACTTATAACATTAATATTTTCTTTAGCTATAGGTAAACCCATTCTACCAATTATATAGGGTTGGTACTCATGTAATATACTATTCATTTTAGTTATATCACTACCATCCTCTACCATTATACCAATTAGAGCTATTCTGTTTTCCATATTATTTATCCTTTCATAAAAAAACTGTACATAGGTACAGTCTACAAAAGATAGTTGTATTATCTTTAAGTAGCCTTGTACCTTGGGAAGAACCCTTGGTGATCAGAACTAACATTATGTAATCGCTCACATAACCTTCTTTAATTTAACAACTTTTTATAGTTAATGTCAATAAATTTTAAATAATTATAAACTAAGTGAGTCTAATTTCAACTTAACTACTTATTTACTAATTAACTAAAAGTTATACTTTAATAAGGAGTTAAAGTATGTTAAAATAACAAAAGAAAGAAGGTGGTTTATATGACAGAAAATCCTAATCCGAGTAGTTCTAACACAGATTATAGTAGATCATATACCACTTTTATGGTTTTATGATCCTCAAATAGGAGGAAATAATGAAAAGAAAATTAACTACGTTAGAGCTTAAAGAGCTCCTTTTAACAGGGTCAAAAGCAGAAATAGCTGAAATAATAGATACAATACACCCTGTTGATGTTTTAGATATCTTACATAATGATGAAGATAATGCATTAAAGATTTTAAATAGATTACCAGATGAATTAATCGCAGATATAGTAGAAGAAGAAGATGATGAAGATAAGTATGAATTATTATCACAATTCTCAGATACTAAACAAAGACACATACTAGATGAAATGTCACAAGATGAAGTAACCGATCTAATTGGAGAATTAGATGAAACAGAAGTAGGTCTAGTACTAAATAAAATGAGTCGTAAAGACCAAGAAGAAGTAAAAAAACTATTAACATTTAATCCAGATAGTGCAGGTGGTATTATGACTACTGAATTCTTATCAATAAATGCTAATAGTACTATATTAGAAACATTAAAATTCTTACAAAAGAATACTGATAATGAAACTCCATATTATTTATATGTTACTGATAAGAGTCATACATTAAAAGGAGTAGTAGCATTAAGAGATATAGTATCTAGTAGTTTTGATACTAAAGTAATAGATATCACTAATCCTAATGTTCATAGTATTAATGTATTAACTGACCAAGAAGATGTTGCTCATAAGTTTGAAAAATATGGATTTGTAATGATGCCTGTTACTGATGATGATAATCATATGCTTGGAGTAATTACTGTTGATGATATTATTAATATTATTCAAGAAGAAAATACTGAAGATATTCACCGTTTAGCAGGAATTAATAAAGAAGAACATGTTGATAGTAGCATTGCTCAATCTGTTAAATCTCGTTTACCTTGGTTAGTTGTAAATTTATTTACTGCTATATTAGCTGCTGCCGTTGTTTCTAGTTTTGAAGGTACTATAGCTAAAGTAGTAACATTAGCAACTATAATGCCAATTATTACTGGAATGGGTGGTAATGCTGGTACTCAATCTATGACTTTAATTGTACGTGCTATGTCTTTAGGTGAAATATCTAAAGAAAATGCTAAACCAATTCTTATTAAAGAAATAGTAGTAGGTTTTATAAATGGTTTAATCGTTGGTTTAATTATATCTATATTAGCTTATCTATTTGTTGGTAATATAGCTATAGGTTTATTAACTGGAATAGCAATGTGGGCAAATATGTTAATGGCTAATGCTGCTGGTTATTTTATTCCAGTAGTATTAAAGAAGTTACATGTAGATCCAGCTTTAGCTTCTACTGTATTTGTTACTACAGTAACTGATGTTCTAGGATTCTTCTTCTTCCTAGGTTTAGCTACTTTAATGTTGCCTTATATAATATAAAAATGAATGACAATGTCATTCATTTTTATTTGTATAATTGTATAGTTATACAAGTTTATACTTTAGAATCCTTCATGAAAGGTTCTAGAGATAACTTCTTTTTGTTGTTCATTAGATAATTGAACAAATCTAACTGCATATCCTGATACTCTAATGGTAAGAGTAGGATATAATTCAGGATGCTTTTGTGCATCTATAAGTTTAGCTTTATCTAATACATTAACATTAAGATGATGAGCATCTTGTTTAAAATAACCATCTAACATATTAACTAGTTTAGAAGATTGTTCATCAGTATTATTTCCTAATGCTGATGGTATTATAGAAAATGTATTTGATATTCCATCTCTACAATCATCATATGATATTTTAGAAACACTATTAAGTGCAGCTAAGGCCCCATTCTTTTCTCTATTGTGCATTGGGTTTGCACCTGGTGCGAATGGAGTACCCGCTCTACGTCCATCAGGCGTATTGCCGGTTTTTTTACCATAGACTACGTTACTAGTTATAGTTAGTACTGATAATGTTGGTATTGAATTACGATAGGTTTCATTGCTTCTTAAATTATTAATAAAATCATTAGTTACTAAAGTAGCAATATTGTCTACACGATCATCATCATTACCATAGGTTGGATAGTCCCCTTCTACTCTATAATCTTCTATTATTCCTTCTGAATTTTTAACGGGATAAACCTTAGCATACTTTATTGCACTTAATGAATCTACTACTACTGATAGACCAGCTATTCCAAAGGCCATAAATCTTTCAACATCTGTATCATGTAATGCCATTTGTAGTTTTTCATAAGCATATTTATCATGCATATAATGTATTACATTCATTGTATTTACATAGAGATGTGCCATCCATTTCTGATATTCTCTAAATCTTTCAAGTACCTTATTATAATCTAATGGTTCTTTATCACTAAAGCTTTGCATTTGTGGTCCAATTGGCATATGTTTCATTTCTTCTATACCACCATTAATACTTAATAATAATAGTTTAGTTAAATTACATCTTGCTCCAAAGAATTGCATTTGTTTTCCTAACTTCATTGCTGAAACACAACAAGCTATTCCATAATCATTTCCATATATATTTCGCATTAAATCATCATTTTCATATTGAATTGAATCTGTATCTATTGATACTTTAGCACAATATTTCTTAAAATTATATGGTAGTTTATCAGCATATAATATCGTCATATTAGGTTCAGGACTGCTTTTTAAATTATATAATGTGTGCATAAAGCGATAACTAGTTTTTGTTACTAAACTATGGTTATCATCTTTCATACCTCCTATGCACTCTGTTATCCACATTGGATCTCCTGCAAATAAATCATTATATTCTGGAGTTCTTAAGTGTCTTGCTAATCTTAATTTCAATACTAATTGATCAATTAATTCTTGTGCTTCTTCTTCTTTTAATATTCCATTATCTATATCTCTTTGAATATATATATCTAAGAAAGTACTTACTCTTCCTAATGACATTGCTGCTCCATTTTGTTCTTTTATTGCTCCTAAATATCCAAAGTATAACCATTGTATTGCTTCTTTTGCATTAGATGCTGGTTTAGATATATCGATTCCATATATATTAGCCATTATCTTTAGTTTTTTAAGAAAATCTATTTGTTGGTATAGTTCTTCACTTGATCTTATTGCTTCCATATTTAATATAGTTTCAGCTAACCTTCTCTTATCCTTATCTTTTTCTTCTATAAGTTTATCTACTCCATATAGTGCTACTCTTCTATAGTCTCCTATTATTCTTCCTCTTCCATATGCATCTGGTAGCCCAGTCATTAATCCTAGTTTACGTGCTAATTTCATTTCATCACTATATACTCTATATACTCCATCATTATGGGTTGTTCTATAGGTGAATTCTTTTAATAAGTCATCTGACATTTTATATCCATATGCTTCACATGCTTGTTTAGCCATTCTTATTCCACCAAATGGGTTTACTCCTCTTTTTAATGGTTGATCTGTTTGTAATCCTACTATAATTTCTAATTCTTTATTTATATATCCTGCTCCATAATGTGTTAGTGATGTTGCTTTATCTACATCTATATCTAGTACTCCGCCTTTTAATCTTTCTTCTCTTAATAATGCTTCTACATCATTTAATAACAATGCAGTCCTATTACTTATCTTTTTTAAAAAGCTTTCATCTCCTTTATATTCTTCATAATTACTAATAATAAAATCTTGTACGTTAATTTCTTCTTTCCAAATACTTCCATTAAAGTTTTTCCAAGCTTCCATTTATTTTTCCTCCTTATGAAAAAAGGACAATTCTCTTTTAGAATTGTCCAGATGGTCGACATAGTAGCTATACTATTACACTGTGTGCTCACATTTACCATCAGTAATAGTATCTATCTTCTTATTAAATTTTACCTTGTTATCTTTATAATGTCAATAGTAATTGTTAGCGTTTACATAATATTTTAGTAATACTCACTTATATATCCGTTTTCTACTTTAGTTTCACTTAGTGTATACATATTACATTCTTTTTTATATTCTAATGTATTTTCTAATTCTATATTATTTGCTACATGTACTTCTACTTTATCATATTTTTCTAATAGTCTATTTACTAATACATTAATACTGGCTGCATTACTACAGACTACTTCATCGATAATGGTTAAATTATCGTTGAAGTAGTATCTTACATAGCCTATGGGTATTCCATGTTCATAGATTATTAAAAGATTATTTAGTTGAGTCTTTGCTTCATGAATATAGTTTATATAGTAATCTATTGTTCTTAAATTATAAGTATTATAGTTTAATATAAATTTATTATATAGTTGTAATAGTAGATTAGGATCATCATTAAATAATTTAAAACTATATCCAGAATAACATACTTCTTTTCTATTACTTTTATTAAATGAATATATATTATTATAAAAGGCTTCTTTAATATTATATTTTTTATATACTATAGGATTATATGCTTGAATAAATATATCATAATTTATATATTTATTTAAGATATATAAGATTAATTCATTCATATAGCCTTTTCTTTTATAGTGGAGTAGTGTAGCTACTCCACTAATGATTATTATAGTTTTAGGTTGGTTATTTAATATTATATTATGGTAGTTTATAGTTAGGGTTGATACTATATTATTATTAATTATATTTATATAAGTATTATTAGGATTATAGTTTCGCTCAAAATAATCGTCGATTGAACCAAAGTCATCAAAGCTGAAACTTTGTTTCCATAGTTTATATATTATTGGTTTATCATTAGTTCTAGCTGTTATTATCATATTAGTCCTCCCATAATTTATATTTTCTTATTAGTTTAATTGGATTATAAGCTTCTTTAGATTTTCTTAAATTTTCTATTCCCATGTCATCTTCTCTGTTTACATAGGTTACATTCTTAAATTCATGGATTAGTAGTTCTTTACAGATGGCTTGATACAAGCCTCTTATTTTTTCATTAGCTTTTTCGAAGTGAATTTGACACATGTCATTATTTAACATAGATCCGATACTGAAGGCTTGTACGACATTATTAATTCTTATGAGTCCACCTTTAAGTGGTAATTTATCCCAAAGTTTAAAGGTATTTATAATAGCATCATATTCATTGTTTTTATCAGTAGTTATAGTAGAATCTTCCCATATATCTAATAAACTTATACATTCATTTATATTAGTATGATTAATTTTCTCATAACTATAGGCATTATGATATGTATTATAAAAGTAATTTAAATGATTTCTTTTCTTTTGGAGTTTCTTACCACTAAAGGTAATGAGTTTATCTACTAAATATATATAATCATAACTTTCTTCTATTTCTTTAATATTTAAACTAGGTAACGTTTTTTTAGCTAACAGGGCTTCTTCATAGCTATATGCGCTTAGTATTAGTTTAACTTTATTTTGATGAAATATATCTTTAGCTTTTATTAAAGCTATACTAAAGTATTCTTGAGTACATAGAGGCATATATAAATATAATTCTCGTTCATATAAGCCAATTAATAATATAAAGTTCTCTTCTTGATAAAAGTATATAGGATAGGGTTGTTGCCATATAAAGTATCCTGATAGATTATGATTACATTCAGAATAATTAGTTAATTTACTATACTTAGTTATTAGTTCTATATCATTGTTAGTTAATAATTGAAATTCTTTATGTTTCATATAATTACCTTTATTATCTTTCTTTATTATTATATACATTTATTTAGAAAATGTTAGTCATATGCTTAATATAATTATATTGAATTAGCGAAAACGCTCATATTTACACTTTATATTTTTTTTTTTTTGAAATGTTTAAAAAGTAGTTGATTAATTATATACAAAGAGATAATATGATAGTAGAAGATTAGTGTCTAACATTAGTCGTCTATTTTAGCTAAGTATACGAGTGCTTATAAATGCACATAAAGGAGATTAAGATGGAAACAAAACTTAGTTTTAAGGATGGTAATCATGGAACATTAACAGTATTTAGTGTTACCTCTATGGCTTCAGATTATGATGGATTTGTAAATTTGTTAGTTGGTAAACTAAATAAGTCAGTTAAAGAAAAAGGTTTAGATTTAACTATTAAAATGGAAAGTGCTTCTAAAATTGATGAACTAGGAGATGCTACAGATATAATACTATTAGCACCTGAACTGTTTAATATGGAAGATGAAGTAAAAACTAAATTTCCTAATAAATTAGTAAAGGTTATAGATAGTAAAGCTTATGGATTAAGAGATACTGATGCAATTCTAAATAGTATTTGTTAATCATTGTTATAATATTAAAAAGGATTAATTCAAGTTTTTGAATTAATCCTTTTTATATAGTTAAACTTATTATATACTATATGTGTTAGTGAGGAGATTATATGAAAGCAAACCTATATGATTTTGATAAAACAATATATGATGGAGATTCTACTTTTGATTTTTATAAATATTGTTTACGTAATAACTTTAGTATTATAAGATTTGCTCCGATGCAAGTTTATCATTTTATAAAAATGTTCCTTGGTATTGAGAGTAAAACTGTTAGTAAGGAACATTTTTATAAATTCTTAAGCGGATTAAAAGATGTTGATAGTCTTATTGATTCTTTTTGGAAAACTCATATCAATAAAATAAAGGGCTTCTATAAAGAAATTCAGGAGCCTTCAGATATAATTATATCTGCTAGTCCTGAATTTCTTTTAGAGCCTGCTATGTCTTTACTAAACATTAAATATATGATGGCTAGTAGAGTTGATAAGCATACTGGTTTATATGATGGTTTAAATTGTCATGGTGAAGAAAAGGTTAGACGTTTATATGAGCGTTTTCCTGATGTAGAGGCTAAGGCTATGTATACTGATAGCTTAAGTGATTTGCCTTTAATTAGAATTGCTAATGAGGGTTATATGGTTAAGAAGTTAAAGGTTACTAGATTTATCGATAAATAGTTTTAGAACTGTTTGCGATTGTGTTTCGATTAGTCCTAAAGTATTTAATCTTAGGGTTGGTATTACTGGTAAGCTTATAAAGGATAGACTCATGAATGGGTCTATTTTTTTGCTTACTCCTAAATTGTATAGTTCTTCTTTCATTTGTTCTAATTTATTTTCTACTTGAGTTAGTGTTTTATTACTCATTAGTCCTGCTATTGGTAATTCTAAAATAGAAGTGATTTTAGAATTAACACTGATGGCTAGTCCTCCTTGGGCTTTAATAATAGCATTAGCTGCATTTACTATATCCTCATCATTAGTACCTACTACTAATAAGTTATGTGAATCATGAGCTACACTAGTTCCTACAGCTCCATCTTTTAATCCATAACCTTTAATGAAACCTATACCTATATGATGAGTATTATTATGTCTTTCAAATACTACCGCCTTCACTATATCTTCTTTAGGATTAACACCAAATGCATATCCTTCTATATCTTTAGCTTCAACTATTACTTCATTTGTTAATAGTTCATTAGGTATTAATTCTATAACACGCATTTTACTTCCTACTATATTTTCTAGTTTGATTTCTTCTTTAGTTACTTTTTCCATTCTAAAAGATTTCATTACTCTTTCATTACTTGTTATATCTTCTGTTTCCTTTGTCTTGTTTTCTATTCTTTTTCCCTTAATGTAAACACTACTTACGTTCATTGTTTTTAAATTATCAACTACTACTAGATCTGCTTGATAGCCTGGTGCTATAGCACCTTGTCCTTCTAATTTAAAATATGTTGCTGGATTAATAGTTGCCATCTTTATTGCTTCAATTGGGTCTGCTCCTCTTTTTATAGCTTCCCTAATTATGTAATCTATGTGTCCTTTATGTATTAGGTCTTGTGGGTGTTTATCATCGCTTACTAGCATACTTCTTTGATTGTATGGATATTGAAATAGTGGCATTAGTGCTTCTAGGTTGTGTGCAGCTGTTCCTTCTCTTATCATTATCCATTGTCCTTTTGCTAGTTTTTCTTTTGCTTCTCCTATTGTTGCACATTCATGATCTGATTGTACTCCGGCACATATGTATGCATTAAGTTCTTCTCCTACTAGCATTGGTGCGTGTCCATCTACTACTTTATGATATTTCTTTGCTGTCCCTATCTTTTCTAGTATTTCTTTATCACCTAAAATTGTTCCATATGAATTCATCATTTCTGCTAATCCTACTACATTTTCATCAGCATAGAATTGTTCTAAATCTTTAGCATTCAATTTAGCTCCAGTTTCATCTAGACTAGTTGCTGGTACGCATGATGGTAATGTAAATTTTACTTGAAGTTCTAGTTTACTAGCTTCTTCCATCATATATTTGATTCCTTCAATTCCTGCTACATTTGCTATTTCATGTGGATCTGTTATCACGCATGTTGTTCCATGTGGTAAGACTGCTTTTTCAAATTCTGCTACAGATACCATCGAACTTTCAATATGTATGTGTCCATCAATTAATCCTGGTATTACATATTGATTATTTAAATCTATTTCATTACTACTTGTATATTCTCCAATACCGATTATTTTAGATGACTGAATGGCTATATCACCATGTACAATCTCATTAGTAAAAACATTTAGTACATTAGCATTCTTTAGAACTAACTCAGTATCTTTAATCATTTTAGAAATCTCCTTTTTTTATTTTAAATTATAGATAAAAAGCCTTTAAATAGGCTATTTTATCATTATCATTCTAGTAATTTGTTAGTTTATTTAAACTAACAAATTAGGTTCTTATCATAATGTTTAATATATCATTAATACCATTAAATAAGGTTATTATTACTCTTTCACTCTATTTCAATATTCCCCCGTGATAAACGCACTCATAAACTAGTACATCTCCATAATAGATTTCTTCTTTACCATTAAAGTAATCAATGGTACCTAAACAGCTAGAGTGATAGCTATACTCGCCTTGTTTAATAAGTTTAGGACCACGATATGGATATTCATAAGTACCATGGTTTAAAGCATACTTTAAGAAATCCCCACTAAATTTTTCACTAGTAACTCTACCATAATAATTCATTGACCAAATAGGATTTGAATCTTGGCTTACTACTTCTTCACCACTGAAACAAGAAGAACCAAAGAAAGAATCAACATAACTATATTTATCATCACTATAAGCATATTCTAATGAATTAGCTCTGCTAGGTTCTACCTGGCCTTTCTTACTAGCATAAGTTTCCTGCTTAGCTTTAATTAGAAAAGAAACAAATTCATCTTCCTCAATAATTGTTTCTTTATCACTTTTACAATCATCTTCATTAACTAATGAATCTAATGTCGTACCAAATAACCTAGAAATATCAATCAAATATTCCAAAGCAGGAATAATAGTACCATTTTCCCATTTAGATATAGTCTGTCTAGAAACATTTAGCTTATCAGCTAATTGTTCCTGATTTAAACCTTGTTTCTTTCTTAATTGTATAAGTTTATCATAAAACATAATATCACCTCATATCTATTATAATATATACGTTAAGATTATTCTATCAACATTACTTTACAATTTTGCACAGCTAGTTAAATATATTGTTTTTCCTGCTTTTATTGTTTCTAATACTTTAATATTTGTTAGTTCATTACAATTTATAGTTAGAGGATTATCACTTAGAATTACTAAGTCTGCGTATTTTCCAGGCTTAATTGTTCCTTTAGTTGTTTCTTCATTATATTGGTAAGCTGCATTAATTGTGATTCCCTTTAATGCTTGTAGTATAGTTATGGCTTCACTTGGTGCAAGTATAACTCCATTAGCTGTTGTTCTTGTTACTGCACATTGTAGTGTTTCTAACATGTTTGGTTCAATAACTGGCGCATCTTGATGAAAGGTATATATAATATCATGCTTAATTGCTGAATTTACTGGACTAATGTATTGAGCACGCTCAATTCCAAAGTTCTTTATATGTATATCTCCCCAGTGTAAAATATGAGCTATAAAAAAGGATGGTATTAGTTTTAGATCAGCTACATCATCTAATTGTTTAAGATTTAATAATTGTGCATGAATAATTACATTTCTAAGTTTATCTACTGATATACCTTCATCCTTTATTTTATTTAGGATAGTTATATATTGTTGAATAGCCGCATCTCCATTGCAGTGTACTAGTGTTTGTATATTATTAGTAGCTGCTGTTTTGAGCATCTTATATAGTTGTTCATTAGTTGTAGTCCCATAGCCATAGTCATTACTATTTAAATATGGAGTTAACATCCATGCTGTTTTTACTTGTGGTGATCCATCTAATATAATCTTATATCCACCTAATTTAAAATGTTTATCATACCTATTAACCGAGTTTGGTAAACCTTTAATAAATGCTGGCATTGATTCAAACTCGGAATAGCCTACTAAATCAATTTTAAGTATTCCACTGTCTATTAAATATTTATATAATGGTAGCATTTGTTCTACCATCATTCCTTCTTGTATTGTAGTTATTCCATAGCTTAGGTATTTATCTTGTGCTAAACTATAAGCATCCAACATGGTCTCTATGTTAGCCATAGGCACTTGTTTAATACTTTGTATATATGCTTCTTCTTCCATATATCCGGTTAATTTATTATCTTTTATTCCGATAATACCTCCTTTAGGAGGTATACTGTTAATGTCATATTTTAATTCATTTAGGGCTACTGTATTGAGTACTCCACAGTGTCCTGATTTATGTTGTAATATTAGTGGATTATTAGGTGCAATTTTATCTAGTAGAGCTAGTGTTGGTTGTATTTTTTCAATCAATATATTATGATCATATCCATTAGCTACAATCCATTCTCCTTTTTTTAATCCTTTTCCATTATTTGCTTCTTTTATAAACTTAGTTATTCTTATTGATATTTCTTCAAAGTTTTTACTGTTTTCTAGTTTAACTTGTAATATAGAATTAGCATAACTAGAGAAGTGTGAATGCGCATCTATAAATGCAGGTAACATAGTTGTTCCTTCTAAATCCTTTAAAGATGCATCTGGTGCAACCTTAATTAGTTCATCCACACTTCCTATGTTAGCAATTAGATCATCAATCACTAATACTGCTTCTGTATATAATTCTTCTTCCATTGTTATAATAGTACCATTGTAAAATATAGTTTTCATAGAATCCTCTTTTCATCATATTAATATTATTATCTTTAACTTAATTTTATCATATTATGAAAAGTATTCAATTTATATATTGTTTAATGACTATAATTCTTTATTAACTATAGTTTTTTTACGTTTGCTAATATACATACCTTCATCAGCTTTATGTATTAATTCATCTATATCTTTAGTTTTTGAATATTTAGCAGTTCCATAACTTATAAGTATTTCATAATCTTGGCCTTCAAATTTAATGGGTTTATCGAATTCTTTAGATATCATCATTAATTTATTCTTTAAACTATTTCCATCTTCATAAGGTATTATAAATATGAACTCATCTCCAGCTAATCGAGCAACAAACTCTTTAGAATTAACACATCTTGTTAGTTTTTTTGCTGTTGCTTTTAAGAATACATCTCCGCCTTTATGACCATATACATCATTAATATGTTTAAAATTATCTAAGTCTAAAAATATAATTGCAAAGTCTTCTCCATTAGCATAATATCGTTTTTCATATTTTACTACTTCTTCATAGAAGCTTCTTCTATTTGGTAAGTTAGTTAATAAATCACTATAAGATAGCGCTTGGTATTCCTTAGCTAGTATTTCTAATTTCTTTCTTTCTGTTTCTAATTCTTTTTGTATTTTCATTTGTTTAGTTACATCTCGACAAGAAATTACAATACATAAAAAGTTATTATTTTTATCTGTTGCTGCACTAGCAGATAGTAATATATCTTTTTGATTACCATTTTTACATCTCATTTTAGTTTCAATATTTACAATATTATTTTCTAGGGTTAGTTTTCTTAAATCGATATATTCTTCAAATAAACTACTAAAATCTTTACCCATTAATTCAGTTTCATTGTAATCTAATAAAGTAGTTATTGCTTTATTATATTTTAGTATTTCATTCACTTCATCTATAACAAATACAAGGTTATTACTCGATTGTAAGATGGCATCAGAGGATATAACTAAATTTATATTAAATAGATCATATCTATATATAATAATAAAATATCCAATTCCAAATATAGCTGTCATTATATTAGCCATTGCTGGAATACTTTGAGTAGTTAAAGGAACTATTATATCTGTATATGCTCCGCATATAATAGTAACAGCATCTAATATAATGAAATTAATTGCCATTTCTTTCTTCATTTTATGATTTACTTTTTTTTGCCATTTATATAATAAACAAAATCCTATACCAAAGTATGCAGTAAAATAAATTACATATAGCCATAGCATCATAGAATCAACTGAATTTAAGAAGGTCCAACCTAATCCAGTTTTACTTGGGATTATTGCTTTTGCTAATGATGTGCTATCCATGAATAGATTTAGAATTATCATTATAATTGCGGGCACGAAAAAACATATTTTTTTCCATAGTTTATTATTTTTTACCGTATATTTAGTTAAGATAATAAAATAATAGGTTGTTATTACTACAAAACCGATCCACCCAATTGACGATAGTCGATGCCATTTCATAGCTATTTCAGGATTACTAGTTGCAAATAAAAATGAATTACATAGTGACCACCAGGCTAAACATACGAAGACACTAAATGCAGTAACGTTCATTACACTTTTTCTTTCAGCTCTTAATAGGTAAATTCCACCTATAAAAAATGATGTGCAAATCGCGATAGAAATAAAAGATAATATATTCATAGTGTCATCTCCTGTTCATAGTTTAATTTTATCATACAGAATTGTCATTGTCGATTTTATTGCTAAAAAAAAATCACCCAAGGGTGATTTATCATAATTAATCTATTACTTTTATAGTTTCAATTATTGGCTGTTCAGCTGTTACTACCGATCCGTTATTGTCGGTTGGTTTAACTTTAGCTACAATTGCATCAACTACTTCCATTCCTTCACTAACTTTACCAAAGGCTGCATAATCACCATCTAGATGGACAGCATCTTGATGCATAATAAAGAATTGTGAAGAAGCACTATCCATTGATCTAGATCTTGCCATAGATATTACACCTCTTTTATGTTCTATATCATTTTTAACATCATTATTTTCAAACTCACCTTTGATAGTTTTATCACTACCTCCAGTTCCATTCCCTTTAGGGTCTCCACCTTGTATCATGAATCCATCGATAACACGGTGGAATGTTAAGCCATCATAAAATTTATTATTAGCTAATTCCATAAAGTTAGCTACAGTTATTGGAGCAGCATCTCCATCTAGTTCAACCTTAATAGTTCCATAATCTTTTACTACAATTTCAATATGGTGTTTACCAATCTTCTCTACTTTAACTTCATCTACTTCATCCTTTTTTTCTTCTTTAGCTGCGTCATTATTAGCACATCCACTCATTCCAATAATCATAATTAAACTAACTGTACATAATAGTATTTTTTTCATTTCATTCTCCTTAATTAATGTTTATATTATAGCATAATATGGTCTTTATCAAGATAATAATCTACAATTATAAATTTTTTATCTTATATAGTAATCTAATCATTATTTAACACTTATTTGTCATTAATCAGCAAGTATAATAACCTACCGATATATTGATTCATCATTAATATTTTTAAAATTTAAATTAACAGTTTATAAAATGTGCTCATACCGTCTGCGCGCAAATAGTATCCTCCTTATTTGAACTACATTATCTTTTATAACATAAAAGACTATATAATCTTTAACAACCATTGTTCTGTAACCTCGAATTCTTAGCTGTATATTTTGTGATAAAGGACATCTATGAGGCATTTGACATAAGTTTTGTATTTTTGTAACCAATAAATCAAAATATTTCAATGCAGCCTGTTCATCTAATTCATTCAAATATTCTACAATATCTTTTAAATCAATTTGTGCTTTTTTATAAATTATAACTTTATAATCTGCCATGCACATTGTCCCTCATTTTATTTGCATATAAAGAAAAATCGGCACCTTCATCTCCATTTAAAATTTCTACTTCAGCTTCCGCTAATTTGCAATAAAGATCCAGTTGTGCCTCTTGTCTCTCGTAAGTTTCAATACTCATCACAACCATATCCCCTATACCATTTTTAGTAATGAAGATTGGTTCTCTAGTTTCCTTACAATAGTCAGATATTTCACCTGAATTATTTCTAAGATCAGAAATAGGTCGTATTTTTGGCATAATAATCATTCTCCTTTATCATTCCTATGTTCATATTTTATCATTATCTTGATAATAAATCAATACATAATCCAATATACTCAACTATAATGTGTAACGAATATGATAATGTCTTAATGTAACGAATTTGATTATGTCTTAAATTTAGTATAAAATTAGCCTTCCGACAAAGGGAGGTACTTATGAGAAAGGTTCAACTAAGAATGAATGAAGATTACAAATATCAAGTTATTAAAAAATTAGTTGATACTAATGGAAACAAAAGAGCAGCATCAATGAAAATCAACTGTTCTTTAAGAACAATTGATCGTTTAATAATAAAGTATAAAGAGAATGGTAAGAATGGATTTATTCATAAGAACAGAAATCGAAAACCATCTATCACCACTTCTAATGAATTAAGAAATCAGATTATTACCTTATACGAAAATAAATATAATGGTGCTAATATCAAACACTTTTCTGAATTATTGTTAGAACATGAAAACATAAAAGTAAGTGATACCGCAATTAATGGTTGGTTACGCAGCGTTGGTATCTTATCTTTCAAAAGCCAGAAGAAAAACAAAGAACGCACTGAACAAAGCATTGCGAGACCGAAAGAAAATGGCTACTGCTTCAAAGGAAAAATATGAGATAGAAATAAAAATTGATGAATTAAATCGATATGATGCGCACCCACGTCGCCCAAGATGCGCTTATTTCGGTGAGCTAATCCAATTAGATGCCTCTCCTCATGTTTGGTTTAATGACATGATCACTCATCTTCATTTGGTTATTGATGATGCTACAGATAAAATCGTTGTGCATATTTCTACACAAGAAACATTAAGAGCATATTATGAAATCACTCACCAAATCTTAACAAAAGAAGGGATTCCTGCTATATTCTTAACAGAAAAGCGTACTGTTTTTGAATACAAAGAAAAAAACGTACCCTAAGATACTGAGGATACGTATACACAGTTCTCTTATGCATGCCATCAATTAGGCATAGAACTGGAGTCAACTAGCGTACCGCAAGCGAAAGGACGCGTGGAGCGTCTAAACCAGACCTTACAATCACGATTAGTCATAGACTTAAGAATTGCGGGTGTTAAAACCATAGAGGAAGCCAATAAATTCCTAACATCTTACATTCAAAAGTTTAATGACAAGTTCTCTCTACCAATTAATAGTACCAAAACTGTATTCGAAAAACAGCCAAATTCGAAAACAATTAACCATATTCTTTCTGTTATATCGACAAGGAAGCTTGATGCCGCTCACTGTATTCATTACAAGAATAACTATTACGCCCCTATTACAAGAAATTGTAGACAAGCTTATTGGCATAAAGGTATGACTGCTTTAGTAATTGAAACATATGATAAGAATTTATATTTGAATATTTTGGATCATCTTTATTTACTTAAAATAGTTCCGAAAAGAGTGGATAAGTCTAAAAACTTAGATTTAATTAAAGAGAAAAAACCGAGGACTTATCATATTCCTCCGATGACTCACCCTTGGAAGCAAGCCTCTTTTAATGCCTACTTAGCAAAACAAAAGCACCGTAATGAAAACGGTGCTAATGTTTAAGATTTTTTAAGACATTTTCATTTTCGTTTGACACTATGCCCGTTATTCTATCAAAATTAGTTCTCAACTACAGCTATGAGTATTGGTTAACATATCAACAAATGGTAGCTTTTGATAAATATAAATTTCAGCAAGATAGTTTTAAAACTTATTATACTTATTTCCTTGTCATCAACACAACACACTCAACATGATAAGTATGTGGAAACATATCTACAGGTTGAATAGTATCTATATGATAATCTTTATTAAAGATTGCTAAATCACGAGCTAATGTTGATGGATCACAAGATACATAAACTATCTTACTAGGATTCATTTTAACTATACTAGATATAGTTAATTCATCACACCCCTTACGAGGAGGATCTATAACAATTACATCAGGTTTAATATTATCATCAACTAATTTACAAGCATAATTAGCAGCATCACTACATACAAACTCTATATTATTAGCATTATTAATTTGAGCATTAATCTTAGCATCTTTTATAGCATCTTCTACTATTTCTATACCTATTACTTTACTAGCATAACGTGCCAAATATAAACCTATAGTACCTACTCCACAATATAAATCTAATACTAATTGAGTACCATCTAATTGAGCAAACTCTTTAACATAATTATATAAGACTTCCATCTGTATAGGATTAATTTGATAAAATGACTTAGCAGATATATTGAATTTTAATCCATCTAGAGTATCTGTTATATAATCTTTTCCATATAACAGATACTCTTTATCTCCTAATATAACATTATCTTTTCTATCATTAACATTCATTATAATACTTTTAATATTAGTAAAGTTAGTTGTTAGAGTATTTATTATTGAATCAATATTGGTTAGTTTATTGGATTTAACTATAAGTACTACCATAATTTCTTTAGTATTAAAGCCTTCTTTAATTAATATATGTTTATATAAATTATCAATTAATAAAGGCTTTAATACTTCTATAATACTATTGAATGTTTTAGAATGAATAGAACAGTTTTCCATTTCTATAATATCATTACTATTCATTCTATAGAATCCACAAATAGCTTTATTGTCTTTAAATCCAATCGGTACTTGTGTTTTATTTCGATAATTATAGGGTTTATCCATTGTTTTAATTTGTTCTACTTTATTATCTAGTTTAGCTATTCTTTCTATTACTGATTGAACTTGGTTTGTCTTAAAATTAGCTTGTTCAATAGCATCCATGTGTTGGAGGCTACAGCCTCCACATTGTTTATATATAGGACATATAGGTTCTACTCGATGAATACTAGGTTTAATAATGGTAATGATGCGACCAAAGGCATAGGTTTTCTTAACTAAGGTAATTGCTATTTCGCATTGTTCATCCATTAACATATTAGAAATAAAGATGGGGAATCCATCTAGTTTAGCTACACCAAAACCTTGGTAGGTATAGGAAGTACAAGTAAGCGTATATATATCATTCTTTTTCATAGTTTCTCCTTAAGTAAAAAAAGGGCAAAGCCCTTATTATATTGCGTAATTACTTTAAGCCTCAGGTTGAGTAGCTTTAGGATCTGCTGGATTCAATAAAGCATTACTTACTTCTTCTTTAGTAGGTACACTCATATTATTAATACCAGGTTCTTTAGCAGCACCTGTTTTAAACTTAACAATATGCGTATTCTTTTTCTCTGGCGTACTCTCTACAAAATTATAACCATGGACCTCAATATCATACATCTTTACTTCTTCCTTATTAGTAAAATAAGTAGCAATCGGTGTGATCTTATCTACTTGATCATAAGCACTAAGAACTGCATTACTAATTGCTTCAGTACTAGCATCATCAGGTAAATCAACCATAACTCTAAGCGTAGCACTTTTTAAATTAATAGTAACTTTAGCACCATCAATCTTAACACCAGAGTTAAGTTTAGCTAATAAATCTTCGCTAATTTCAGGATCTAATTCATCCTTAAAACGATCACCAACAATTGGTTCTCCCGTATTCTCTAATGCTTGAAGCAACATTGAACCAAATAATAAAGTAGGAACAATTAAAATACCAATTACAATCCATATAAAATAATTAGGTTTACCATCAATACTCTTATTTGGAATTACTTTTTTAATACCTTGACTCAATTTATTAAGTTTGCTCATAAAATCACTCCTTGTAGGTTCTATTGTACTATCTTTTCTTCAATTCTTCAACAATTAACTTACTAGTTAATGCAGGATTTGCTTGTCCCTTACTAGCCTTCATTACTTGACCAACTAAGAAACCAACTGCACGATCTTTACCAGCCTTAAAATCTAAAATAGATTGAGCATTATTATCTAACACTGTAGCTATTAAATTAAGGATACTAGCTTCATCACTCATCTGTTTCATACCCTTAGCTTCTACTACACTATGAGGTTCTTTACCAAGCATCATTTCTTCAAATACTATCTTAGCTTGTTTACTAGATATCTCACCTTTAGTAACCATATTAATCATTTCAGCTAAATATTCAGGATTTAAAGGATTATCCACGACCTTAATATTCATTTTATTTAAAGCAGCATTTAATTCAGTAATAGTCCAGTTAGCAGCTAACTTATATTCATTAGTATGCTTAATAACACTATTATAAAAATCAGATAACTCTTTATTATTAACTAATATATCAGCATCTATAGTACTAAGTTTACATTCATTAATATAATAGTTTTTACGCTCACTAGGTAATTGTGGTAATTCTTCAATTACTTTAGTTATAAATTCTTCACTTAATTGAATAGGTGGAATATTAGGTTCTGGGAAGTATTTATAATCTACATTACCTTCTTTTAAACGCATAGCTACAGTACTTCTACTAGCTTCATCAAATCTTCTAGTTTCTTGTGTAACTTTACCACCTTCTTCTAGTATTTTTGTTTGTCTTTCTATTTCAGATTCTATTGCTTTAGAAACATTACTTATAGAGTTTAAATTCTTTATTTCTGTACGTGTACCTAAAGTAGTTGTACCTACTTCACGCATTGATATATTTATATCACAACGCATACTTCCTTCTTCCATTTTAACATCACTTACTCCTAAGTAATATAAAGCAGTACGTAACATCTCAATATATGAAGTAGCTTCTTTAGCACTTCTTATATCTGGTTTTGATACAATTTCTATTAAAGGAGTACCAGCACGATTAAAATCTATTAAAGTACCATTAAAGTTATGGAACTGTTTAGCAGTATCTTCTTCCATATGTATTCTTTCAATTCTTATAGCTTTTGTTCCATTATCTGTTGGAATATTAACACTTCCATTACTTCCTATTGGATGAAATTGTTGAGTAATTTGATATCCTTTAGGTAAATCACTATAATAATAGTTTTTACGATCAAACTTAATTAAACTATCTATCTTACAGTTCATAGCAGTACATGCTCTTATAGCTAATTCTACAGCATATTTATTTAAACATGGTAATGTTCCTGGTAATGCTATATCTACTTCATTAACACATGAATTAGGTAATGAAGCAAATGATAGAGGTGCTGAAGAAAACATCTTAGTTTTAGTTTTTAATTCACAATGAATTTCTATTCCTATTACTACTTCGTATTTCATTTTATAACCTCCACGCATTTATCTTTCATATTACATTCTTCTTCTATAGCTTTAGCTATATTAAACATTGTTTGTTCTTCAAAAGCTTTTGTTGTTATATTTACTCCAATAGGTAATTCATTTACAAGAGCTGTTGGTATACTCATACTAGGAAATCCTGAGAAGTTTCCTAATAACATATGGTTTTCAGCTACTAAATAAGTACATGATAGTTTTTCTCCATAAGAATCATCAGGATGAGGTGCTACACTTCCAGCGGAACTACCAATAATAGCATCACAATCAGCCATAATAGTTTTTAATTCATTAACTATAACTTGTCTTACTTTTTGAGCTTTCATAAATATCTTTTCTTGATTTTCTACAAATAATGAATAGCTTCCAATAACAAAACGTTTTCTTACTTCACTTGAGAATCCTGCAGTACGAGAATTAATCATTACATCATCTACATTTTCTCCTATTACTTGTTCACCAAATCTTATACCATCTAAATTAGAATGATTAGCAGTAGCTTCAGCATTAGCTATAATTAAATATGTAGGTAATAAAGCTTCCATGTGTTCTTGATTAAAATGTACATGTTTAATTATAGCACCACGTTTAGCTAAGTTATCTATAAGTTTATCGAATTCTATTAATATACTATCATCTTTTATTGCTTCATATATATTATCTACTATAGCTATTTTCTTTCCTGTTATATCACTATTTAGATTAGTACTATAGTTTTCAACAACTTTAGAAGATGATGTCATATCTAGATCATCACGTCCTGCTAATACTTCTAGAGCAGTAGCTGCATCACTTACATTAGATGTAAAGTATCCTACTGTATCTAATGATGAAGCATATGGGATTATACCATATCTAGATATTCTTCCATAGGTTGGTTTAACTCCACATATTCCACAGTAACCTGCAGGTTTTCTAATTGAATCTCCTGTATCACTTCCTATAGCTAAAGGTACAATACCAGCAGCTACTAAAGCAGCACTACCACCACTAGATCCACCAGTAATTCTACTAGTATCATAAGGATTACAACAACGTCCTATATTAGCATTAATATTAGTACCACCCATTGCTAATTCATCCATACTAGATTTAGCAATAAATATAGAACCAGCATCTCTTAATTTTTTTACAATTGTTGCATCATATGCTGGAACATAATTCTTTAATATATTACTACAAGCAGTAGTTCTTATTCCTTTAGTAGATATATTATCTTTTAATACTACAGGTACTCCATATAGTTTACTATTCTTATCAATAGTCTTTAAGTTTTCTATTTGAGGTTCTATATCACATAAGGTAACTACTGCGTTCAACTTATCTTGTGATGCTTTAGCATCTTCTATAGCTTTATTAGCTGTTGTTACAATATCTTTAATATCTTTCTTAGTATTCATTATTTTACCACCTTTGGAACTAATACATGTCCTTCTCTAGTTTTAGGAGCATTCATTAATGCTTCTTCTTGTGTTATAACATTATCAACTATATCTTCTCTAATAAATGTAGTTGATTCACTAAATGGATATATCATTGGTTCTACTTCACTTGTATCTATCTTATTTAGTAATTCCATTTGTTGCATTAAAGTCTTAAATTCTTCTTGTAATTCTTCTACTTCTTGATCACTTAGATCAAACATAATATCATTAGCTAAATGTTTAAAATATTCTTTACTTAGTTTTTCCATAATTTATCTCCTACTTTTCTATTACAATTACTTCTTTACTACCTTTAGGTTTCTGTAATAAAGCAACTGTATCATTTACAACTTTTACATCTATAGTATATTCAGCATTAGTATCACTAAAATCAGTTAATAGCTTCTTTAAATACTGAATTGTTGCTATTTGTTCATTATAGGTTTTACCCTGTAGTGTTACTGTAATATTTAATTTATCTAATATATTTGATATATACTTACCTTTACCTATTACTGATACATTCTCAGGTAATGATTGTGATATAGCATTCTTTAATGTTACAAATTGTGTATAAGTAACATTATCTATTTTTTCTACATCTTTACTTGGGAATAAATACCATTTCTCATCTATTTGAGTAAACTTAGCATTATTAGAATCAAAGTATGCTTCTGCGATAAATGATCCTGGTAATGTTTCATCTGTTGATGATGAGTTATATATTGTAACATATATTGGGACTGTATCGCCAACTTGAGGCATATTTTTTAAATAAGATACTAATTTACGTGCGCTCTCTTCTACATATAAATCAAATTTAGCTTTGTCCATTTGAACTGTTTTACCATATAGACCATCATCTACTTGGAGTTTATCATTAACTACCATTGCTATAGATACTCCATTTAGTTCATATTTATCTTTTTCTTTTTTCATCATATCAGCTTCAAAGATATCTACAATTATTGTTGGGTTTTCAATTTTACCATTAGTTCCTGTTGCTAATTGTAGTTCTGAATTCTTTGCTGGATTTAATCCTATTGTATTAGTATCACTTATTCTTCCTAATAAACCTAGTTGATCATCCATACTAGTAGAAGGTACTAAATCATCATAGCTTAATAGATTACCTTCTTTAACTACATAATCATCTGGTGAGAAATGTTTCTTACTTAATTCTAACATTCCAAATCCTATTTCATCTATATTATAAGAACTTGGATTAAAGTTAGCATGTGCTACTCTTGTATCGTTTCCTTCATAAGGTAATAGCATTGCATAATCTCCACTTATAACTGGAGCAGTTAATAATTCATCATTATTCTTTTTTTCATCATTAGAAGAACATCCACCTAATAATGCTGTAACAATTACTAATAATATAAGTTTATGCTTCATAGTTGGCTACCTCCTTCATGAATTCTTCTTCATTCATTATTTCTATACCTAATTGTAATGCTTTTTGTTGTTTAGAACCAGCATTTTCTCCACATATTACTAAATTAGTTGATTTAGATACACTACTGCTCATTTTAGCTCCCATTAATTCTAATTTATTGGTTGCTTCTGTTCTTGAATAGTTTGAAAGAGATCCGGTTAATACGATGACTTTGTTACTAAATACTGTTTGTATTAGCTTATCCTCTGTTGTTGTAGTATTCAATCCATATATCTTTAAATTACTTATCATTTCTAAATTTTTAACTTCATGGAAATAAGCTACGATACTTTCAGCAGTAATTTCTCCGATATCATCTATTAACATCAACTCTTCTTTAGTTGCTAATATTAGTTTATCGATTGTTAGATAGCGTTTAGCTATTACTTTACTTGCTTTCTTTCCTACTTGTCTTATTCCTAATGCAAATAGTAGGTTTTCTAATGGTTGTTGTTTACTTACTTCAATTGCTTCTATTAGTTTCTGATAGCTTTTGTCTTGAAAGCCTTCGATTGCTAATATTTCTTCTTTTTTATTTTCTAATAAATATATATCTTCTATTGTATTTAGGAGTTCTAGTTTATGTAGTTGTTCTATTTTCTTATCTCCTAATGTATCTATATTCATAGCATCTCTGCTTGCAAAGTGAATTATGCTTTCAACTACTCTTGCTTTACAGTCGTTATTTATGCAGTAGTAGTCGGCTTCATCTTCTAGTTTTATTAGTTTAGTTCCACATACTGGGCAGTAGTGTGGGAATATATATGGCTCATTATCTTTACGTCTTTCTAGGATTGGGCCTACTACTTCAGGTATTACATCACCTGCTTTATGTACTATAACATAATCATTAACTCTTACATCTTTAAGTTTGATCATTGCTTCATTATGTAGGGTGGCTGCTGATATCATACTTCCTGCTACTCTTACTGGTTCTAGTATAGCATTTGGCGTAATTCTTCCTGTTCTACCTACACTTAATACTATATCTTTAAGTTTTGTTATTACTTGTTCAGCTGGGAACTTATAAGCTATTGCCCATTTAGGTGTTTTTATTGTGCTACCTAATTTAAGTTGTGCTGCTATATCGTTTACCTTGATTACCATTCCATCTATATCGTAAGCTAAGCTGTCTCTTTTATCACTAATTTCTTCTATAAATTTAATGATTTCTTCAATAGTTTTACATTCTCTTCTTAATGGATTTACACAGAATCCTTGTTCTTCCATAAATTTTAATGTCTCTTCATGAGTAGTAGCACCATAGGTTTCTCCATCTGGTAGATGATACCAAAAGGCATCTAATTTTCTTTTAGCTGCTATACTACTATCTAGTTGTCTTATTGATCCCGCTGCTGCATTTCTTGGGTTAGCTAATAGTTCTAATCCTTTATCACTTCGTTCATTATTAATGCTATTAAAACTACTTCTTGGCATGTATACTTCTCCACGTACTTCTAGTGGTCCTAAATAGTTTATTTTAGTTGGTATGCTTTTAATGGTTAATACATTATTACTTACATCTTCTCCTATTACTCCATCTCCACGTGTAACTGCTTGAATAAAGTTACCATTGTTATAGTGTAAAGACATAGCTAATCCATCTATTTTAAGTTCTACAATATATATAGGATTAGCTATTTCTTCTTTTACTCTTTGGTCAAAAGCTATTAGGTCGCCTTCGTTGAAGGCATTTCCTAATGATAGCATATTTCTTTTATGTTTAATTTTTTTAAATTTATCTAATACACGACCACCTACTCTAACACTTGGGGAATTAACATCATAGGCTTCTGGATGTTCTGCTTCTAATTTAATTAATTCTTGCATATAACGATCATATTCTTGATCACTTAGAGTTGGTTGATCTAAATCATAATATTGATGTGATAATTCAGTTAGTATTTTTCTTAATTCCAGAATTCTTTCCATAGTTAATTTCCTTTCTATTTTTTTGTTAATGCTGGGTGTGTTGCCATCAACTTTTTAATACCAAATTTCTTGTTAAAGGCTATTTCAGCAATGTTATCTTTTACTGATAGAATTATACCATCTCCAAAAGAAGTGTGCACTACTAAATCGCCTTTTTTTAATCTTGTTCCAGGTCTATTGTTAGTTTGGGTAGGTAATGGTTGATTTACTTGTGCATTAGGGTTTCTACTACTATAGCTTGCATTGCTATTTGAGCTTTGACTTCTTTGACTTGCATTCGCTTGATTTCTTTCATAGTTTGGTGTATCTTCACTTGGATTCACATCCTCAATACAACTAGGGTCTATTTCTCTTATGAATCTTGATGGTCTTTTTCTTCCATCTAATATAAAACTATAACCATTACTGTCACTTAAAAATAATCTCTTTTTAGCTCTAGTGAATGCTACATATGCAAGTCTTCTTTCTTCTTCCATTCCGGTTTGACCTGCTTCATTTATACTTCTATCATTTGGAAAGATTCCTTCACATAAACTATATACAAAGACATAATCGAATTCTAATCCTTTTGCTGCATGGATACTCATTAGTTGTACATAATCACTTACATCATTTTGTTCTTTATCTGTATATAGAGCAATCATTTGTAGGTATTCTTCTAATGTTCCTTCTGGCGTTTTTTCTTCAAATGATTCAATATCACCTAACAGTTCTTTAATATTTTCAAGTCTTTCTATTTCTTTATCTTCTTGTAGCATTTTAAAGTAACCACTGTCTTCTAATAACTTATTTAATAAATAAGATATAGACATTTCATCGACTAATAGTCTACATTCTTCTACTAGTTTAACTAGCTTTAATAGTTCTTCTCTACCCTTACCTTTATTTACTTCATAATCTTTAATAACTGTATACATATCAATGTTTTCATTGTTAGCTACTGCTTCAATGTTTTCAATTGTTTTATTTCCTATTCCTCTTTTAGGTACATTTATTACTCTTTTAACTGCTAAATCAATGGCTTTACTGTCTTGAATTAGTAATCTTAAGTAACTTAGAGCATCTTTAATTTCACTTCTTTCATAGAATCTTATACCACCATATATTCTATATGGTAACTTAAAATCTAGAAATGCTTTTTCTAGTGCTCTTGATAAATAGTTAGATCTGTATAGTACTGCTATCTTCTTATATGAACCACATTCTTTATATAAATCTGTTATATTTTTAGCAATCCATAGTGGTTCATATGTATCATCAATTGCGCTAAAATGTGTAATCTTTCCTCCATCACTATTATTAGTATATAGTTCTTTTTTAATTCTATTTTTATTATTAGATATTAATGCATTTGCTCCATTCAATATAGATGGTGTACTTCGATAATTTTGATTTAATATTATTGTTTTTACATCTTTAAAGTCTCGATGAAAATTCATTATTATGTCTACTTGAGCACCTCTCCATGTATATATAGTTTGATCTGGGTCCCCTACTACACAGATTAAACTATCCCTTGCCATTAGATTCTTTATAATTGAATATTGTATATTATCTATATCTTGAAATTCATCTACATGTATATACTTAAATTTGCTTGACCACTTTATTCTTGTTTCTTCACTTTCACTTAGTAATCTTTGAGTAAATAATAGTAGATCATCAAAGTCTAGTGCCATCATTGCTTTCAATCTTTTTTGATAATATTCATATACATTAGGTAATTCTTGTTGGTTACTATATGGGTTAGCTGTCTGCTTAGCTATCTCATATGAAGTGTGTGAACACTTCATATGTGATATATAGCTAAGCGTAGAGCTATATGAATAGGTTTTTACATCTAGCTTCAACAGTTTATAGGCTTCTCTCAATATTACTTTTTGGTCATCTGTGTCTATTATAGTAAAGTTTCTTGGATATCCGATTCTAACTATATCTTGTCTTAGTATGCGCACGCATAATGAGTGTATTGTTGATATTACTACTCCACTGCTTGTGTCTTTTAATACGCCTTCAATTCTGTCCTTCATTTCATTTGCTGCCTTGTTTGTAAAGGTTATTGCTAATATTTTATTTGGGTACACATTCTCATGCATTATCAAATAAGCTATTCGTTGCGTAATAACTTTTGTCTTTCCACTTCCCGCTCCAGCAACTATTCTAATATTTGTAGAAGTAGCTGTTACTGCTTCTTTTTGTTGTTCATTTAAATTTTCTAATAAGTTCACCAAATCACCTCCATAATATTATACCAAAATTTCCTCTTCCTTTGGAAAAGAATTTGGGAGATGAAGGAAAAAGGAAGATAAAGACCCATATTAAGCCATTATTTGAATAATTTTGTTAGTTTAAATAAACTAACAAGAGATAATAATACATAGCTAGAATACATCACAAACAATGATAAAAACAAATCAATAAAAAATAAACATATATAAACATTTGTTAGTTTATTTAAACTTACAAATATATTGCTTATACCTCATTTAAAGAGCCATATATTCGCTTTTTTCATTTAATCCCTATCCTTTTCACACATAATCGTTTATAATTAAAAGGAGGTGATTAAATGAAAAGACCTTCTATAAATACTTTAAGAAAGATAGATATAATATTTTTATTAGTTTATATTATTACATCAATAGTATGTTGTGTGAAAATTAATAAACTACAAATGCTACCAACTCTATGGCAAGTACTATTAATAATAATACTACTCTTAGTATTTGGTATAATTTTTATAACTATTAATTTAACTAAGAAGACAAGGTATGTAATAATAAGATGCGGTTTAGAATTAACTTTGAGTATCGTACTAATATGCGTAAGTGTATTAAGTAACACATTAGATACATCAATAAGTGAATCTTTAAGTTTACCAACATCAATAAAACAAAATATATCTATATTAGTACGAACAGATAGTGACATTAAAACAACAAAAGATTTAGATAAAAAGAATGTTGGAGTCCAAAACGGAATGGATGAAGCTAATGCTAAGTACGTATTAGAACAATTAAAAAAAGATAATAGTATACCAGTACAAATAGAGTATATTGATTATGCAGCCTTAGCAATTAATTTAGTAAACAAAGATATAGATGCATTAGTAGTAGGAGATGCATATCTAACATCATTATATGAAAATGTACCCAATTTAAAAGAAAGTACTAAAGTACTTAAAAGTTATCAAAGAGAAATTAAAAACGAGCATGCAAGCACATCAAATGTAGACATTACTAAAGACGTATTTACAGTATATATAAGTGGGATGGATGAAGTAGGAGATCCTACACAAAACTTAAGAAGTGATGTTAATATATTATTGATTGTTAATCCTAAAATTAAACATATAGAAATGATAAGCTTTCCAAGAGATGCATATATACCAAATATAGCTACTAATAATTTAAATGATAAACTAACACATACAGGAATATATGGAGTAGAAACAACAATCAAAAGTATGGAAAACGTATTAGATATTCCGATAGATTTTTATGCTAAAGTAAGCTTTACTAGTTTGATTGAAATAGTAGATACACTAGGTGGTATTGATGTTGATGTACCAATAAGTTTTTGTGAACAAGATGAATACAGAAGCTATATAAATGAGTTATGTATAAATAAAGGACAACAAAAATTAAGTGGTTCACAAGCATTAGCATTCAGTAGACATAGACACTCATATGAAGATCAAGATTTAGGAAGAAATAGAGCACAACAACTAGTAATGAAAGCAATAATAAAGAAAGCAGTAAGTATAGATGGAATAAAAGCAGCCAACGATCTATTAGCAATCGTAAGTAAAACTGTAATGAGTAATATACCAGACAAACAACTAAGAAGCTTTGTATCACAACAATTAAACAACCCAAGCAGTTGGACAATGGAATCAACATCCATAAACCAAGGAACATATGAAATGTACAATACAGCCAGTATGGGAGCTAATTTACCATTAAGCTGCTACGTATTTAAAAGAAGTGAACTACAAAGAGTTATAGACAGTTATTATGCAGCTAAAAAAGATATAAACTTAAGTAACTTCAACTTTAATATAGAAGAATTAGACAAAGATAGAGTAATGCTAAAAGAACATAAAGAAATGATATTTACCGATGAAACAGTAAACAGTTTTGAAAAAATCACTACAAACAATGAAGTAGTAAATGAGTAATAACATAATTTCACAAATTTCAAATTTTACAAGACTATTATATTAGTATATAATTTTTACGAGGTGTTCAAATGAAAAAAGACAAACTAATGAGTTTTATAAAGAAATATAAAGTAGACATATTAATATATACACTAATGCTAGGATCAATGATATATGCTATATATAGATGCTATGAATTTAATATGATACCAGAAGACTACTTTATAATAGGAATAGTAATAGTAAGTTTAATATTCTTAATATTGCTGTTATCATCATTCTTAAGAATGAATAAGTGGGTAAAGTATATAAAAAGAATATTTACACTATTATTATGTGGACTCCTTATATTTGGAGGAACATTTGTAGGAACAATAACTACATCTATTCAAAGTTTATCAGGAGATACAGTAACAACAGAGTATGTATCAATAATAGTAAAAAAAGATTCTAAGATAAAAGATGTGGCACAATTAAATAATAAAAATATAGCATTCCAAAATGGATTTGATAAAGAAAATAGTGAGTTTGCACAAAAAGAATTAAATAAAGAAGTTAAAGATATTAATTACATAGAAATGAATGATTATAGTACAATGGCTAAAGATTTAATGAGTGGTAAAATAGATGCAATGATAATGACTAATTCTTATATGAGTACATTAGGAGAATCAAATACAGAATTTAAAGAAGGAATAACAGTAGTAAAACAATATGGTAAGAAGAAAACAATGAACGCTAGTAATAGTAAAAAAGATATAACTAAAGAAACATTTACCGTATTTGTAAGTGGAATAGATGTAAGTGGAGATGATCCAGGAGTAAACTCAAGAAGTGATGTATGTATGATCTTGATAGTTAATCCAGTAGCACAACATATACAAATGGTATCATTCCCAAGAGATGCATATGTACCAAATACAGCAATAAATAATATGCCGGATAAATTAACACATTTAGGTATTGTAGGAATAGAAGAAACAGTAAAAACAGTAGAGAACTTTACAGGATTAAAAATGGACTTCTATGTTAAAATGAACTTTACATCAGTATTGAAGATAGTAGATTCATTAGGTGGAGTAGATGCTGATGTTGAGTTAGACTTCTGTGAACAAGATTCAGAAAGATCATTTGAAAATCAGATATGTTTAAAAAAAGGGAAACAACATTTAGACGGAGAACAAGCATTAGCATATTCTAGACACAGACATACAGAAGGATATGGAGATGTAGGAAGAACAAGAGCACAACAAAGATTAATCCAAGCAATGATTAATAAAGTATTATCATTAGAAGGAATGAGTAAGATAGATAAAGTATTAAGTGATGCACCAACTTATGTAGTAACTAATATGCCAACTAATTCAATACAAGGATTTGTTAAAGCACAATTAAAAGATATTAAACCATGGACAATGTCAAGCTATACAGTAGAGGCAGCTGGAGACATGTTAATAACAGCTAATTATCCACATGAAGAATTAAGTGTACAATTATTAAGTAGACCAGATCTACAAAAGTTATTAGATATTTATGATCAAATGTGTAGACCATTGAATTTCTCTGAATTTGGTTTTGATTTAAATGATTTAAGTAGTAAACATACTACTAAGTTACCTAATGTGGCTAATATGCTATATTTAGGAGATGATGTAAGTAAGTATCATTTAAAGACGGAAGTCGAGGAAGAAAATCCTGAGGCTAAACCATTAGATCCTAATAAAGAAGAACCTAAAGAACCAACTAAAGTAGATTATTCAAAGTTATTAAATACAGATATAGCTAATGCTCAGGCGCTACTAGCTCAAAGTAATGTTTATACACCAGAATCATTAGCAATATTAAATAACGCTATAGCTAATGCTCAAGGGGCTAATACAGGCACCTTAAGTAAAGATGAATATAATAAAATTGTTAATAATTTAAATACAGCAATTAACTCTTTAGTAAAACAGGTAAAACCAGTAGATCCAGCAGATCCAACAAATCCGCCAACAAAACCGGTTGATCCTAACGATCCTGCAAAACCTTAATAAATAAAGATGACTCTGATAAGGAGTCATCTTTTTTTATATATGAGTGAAGTAATAGAAATATGTGGTTGTTACTCACTACGTAATGATTCTACAGGATCTTTCTTACTAGCATATCTTGCAGGTAATAACCCACCAAGAACAGTAAGAGAAACACTTAATACAACTAAAGTAATAGCATGTACAGGATCTAGTTGTGCTACATTTTCTAATTCAGTTCCTAAATAAATTATTGCATTAATAGGGAATGTACAAAGATAAGCAATTAAGATACCTAATAAACCAGATAAAGTACCAACGATAAATGTTTCAGCATTAAATACTCTTGTAATATCTTTTTTACGAGCACCTAAAGCTCTAAGTACTCCTATTTCCTTAGTACGTTCTAATACAGAAATATAAGTTATAATTCCAATCATAATTAATGATACTACTAATGATACTGAAGCAAAGGCAACAAGTACCATTGTTATACCATCCATAATACTACCAGACATATCTGCCATCATTTTAGCTTGATCTTGATATAAAATCTTATCAGCTTTCTCTTTATCCAAATTATAAGCATCTAAATATTCAATAACCTTATCTTTAGATTTAAAATCTGCAGGATATATAGATGTAATTTGAGGAATATCTTTAGCACCTATTGCTATTAATATATCATCTTTACTAAGAGTTGGTTGCTGTTGTGTTCCATGTGACCACATCTGTTCTTGCATAGAACCTGCTGCTTCATATTCATTAGTAACCTTAGTAAACTTCTTACCATCAAATACATTGTAGTCAGCATCTAATTGCGCTTTAACAATATTAGAATCTTTAGCATTAGCTAACATTAAATCTTGTAATTTATTAGAGAAAGCAATTCCAGTTGGAAGTATCTCCATCTTTACTTCTTCTTTAGCTCTTACTACTCCTACTATTTTAACACTAATACTATTAGTAGAATTATAAGTAGTACTTAATTCTTCTTGAGTAATATTAGGAACAAATATTGATCCTGCTTCTTTATAGAAATCATTATTAGAAGCAATCTTATATTCTCTTCCTACTACATCTTTAATATCTATCTTTTCAGTAGGTTTAATATTAAAACCTAATTCATTAATATCTTTATAATCTAAACGATTATTTTTATCTATTATTAATACTAGATCTGTTGCTTCTTTAGGATAAGTTCCTTCTAATAGATCATAATTCTTTTCTATATATTTAGGTTCATTATTATTAGAATCAGGTAATGCATTAAAACCTACTTTTTGTGCATCTACTTGTTTAATAGTATTTCCTTTATATAATAAATTAATTTGTAATTTACGTGTATAAGCTACACCATCAATTAGTTTTTGATCAATCTTAGATATATAATTAAAGTATTCATCATTTAATTTATTATTATGAATATTAGAATTAGTATTTGGATTAAACCCTACTATCTTATTATCTTTAGGCATTTCTTCTGCTTTAGGATCAAGGTTTATTACTTCATCTCCTTCATATAACATTGCTTCCAAATCTTGAGCTGAAGGAGCTATAATTATAGGAAAATTATATAATGTATTACTTTCAAAAGTATCTATTTGTTTTTTAAATCCATTAGATAATGATAATATTATAGCTATTCCTATAATACCTATACTAGAAGCTATAGCAGTTAATGCTGTTCTTCCTTTCTTAGTACATATATTCTTATATGATAACTTTAAAGCTGTTAAGAATGACATACTAGTTTTCTTTAAAGTATAGTTAGTTGGTTCATTATTAGCAGTAAATGGATTAGTATCATCTATTACTTTACCATCTTTAAAACTAACTACACGATCAGAATATTCAGTAGCTAAAGTAGGATTATGAGTAACCATAATTACTAATTTATCTATAGCTATTTCTTTAATTAATTCCATTATTTGAATACTTGTTTTAGTATCTAAAGCACCTGTTGGTTCATCAGCTAATATAATATCAGGATCATTAGCTAATGCACGAGCAATAGCAACTCTTTGCATTTGACCACCACTTAATTGATTAGGTTTCTTATGCATATGATCTTTTAAACCAACTCTAGTTAAAACACTAATAGCTTTTTCTTTTTTTGTTTTAGCATCTATACCACTTAAAGTCATACCCATTTCAACATTATCAATAATACTTAAATGATTAATAAGATTATAACTTTGGAATATAAAACCAATAGAATTATTTCTATAAGCATCCCAATCATTATCCTTAAAGAATTTAGTTTCTTTACCATTTATAATTAAATTACCTGAATCATAACGATCTAAACCACCAATAATATTTAAAAATGTAGTTTTACCAGAACCACTAGGTCCTAAAATAGAAACAAATTCATTTTCTCTAAAGCTTAGAGTAACATCATCTAAAGCTATTTGAGTAAAAGTACCTGTAGTATAACTTTTTCTTAGATTCTTAATATTAAGCATGTATACCTCCTGTACATAAATAGTACCTATATAGTATAAATCATAAATTTAATTTAGTATATAACATAAATGTAACATTGCTTATATTTTGATATAATGCTAAACTTTATATATTATAGAAAGAAGGAATATATATGTTTAAAAAGATATTTAATAATATAGTTATGAATAAACCTTTAGTTCATTGTATAACTAATTATGTTACTGTTAATGATTGTGCAAATATTATATTAGCTTGTGGTGGTTCTCCTATTATGGCTGATGAAATAGAAGAAGTTAAAGAAA
Source organism: Erysipelotrichaceae bacterium (assembly GCA_036639955.1). Taxonomy (GTDB): domain Bacteria; phylum Bacillota_I; class Bacilli_A; order Erysipelotrichales; family Erysipelotrichaceae; genus JAVWHP01. Next base: position 64,279 of record JAVWHP010000005.1, on the reverse strand, counting down.
TTACTAGTATATGTAGTAGTAATTTAATTAATATAGGTACTTTAAATAAAAGAACTATAGAGTCTATGTTTATAGCTAGTAAAAGAGCTAATGAATTAAAGCATCCTATAGTTTTAGATCCTGTTGGTTGTGGAGCTTCTATATTACGTAATAATATTACTTTTAAATTATTAGAAGATATTAAATTTAGTGTTATTAAAGGTAATATATCTGAAATTAAAATGATTAATAGTAGAGTTGGTAGTACTAGTGGGGTTGATGCTAATGAAGATGATTTAAGTAATAGTATAGAAGATAGAATATGTATTGCTAAAGATTTAGCTAAAAAGACTGGTAGTATAGTTGTTATTAGTGGTAGTAGCGATATAATAGCTAATGATAGTAATGCTTATATAGTAAAGAATGGTAGTAGTAAGATGAGTGATGTTAGTGGGACTGGATGTATGTTAGGTAGTATAATAGCAGTATATTTAGGAGCTAATAAAGAAGAAGATTATTTAGAAGCAGTAGCTGCTGCTGTAGCAATGTATGGGTATTGTGGAGAATTAGCTAGTTTAAATGCTAAAGGTAATGCTAGTTTTAAAATTAATTTAATAGATGAAGTAAGTAAAATGAATAATGATAAATTAAAGGGAGGAATTAAAATTGAGTATAAATAATAGTTATTTACAATTATATTTAGTAAGTGATCGTAGTTGGTTAGAAGGACGTAAACTTTATGATGTATTAAAACAATGTTTAGATTATGGAGTTACTTGTATACAATTAAGAGAAAAAGATTTAAGTTATGATAAATTCTTAGAAGAAGCTAAACTAATACAAAAGTTATGTAAAGCTTATCATGTTCCTTTTATAATTAATGATAATGTGGAATTAGCTATAAAGATTAATGCTGATGGTGTTCATATAGGACAAAATGATATAGATGTTAGTGAGGCTCGTAAACTATTAGGACCTAATAAGATATTAGGAGTAAGTGCTCAAAATGTAGAACAAGCATTAGAAGCTGAAAAGAATGGTGCTAGTTATTTAGGAGTAGGAGCTATATTTCCTACTAATACAAAGAATGATGCTAATGATGTAAGTATAAATACATTAAGTACTATATGTAATAGTGTAAAGATACCTACTATAGCTATAGGGGGAATTAGTTTAGATAATATTAAATTACTTAGTAAAACTAATATAAGTGGAGTAGCAGTAGTTAGTGCTATATTAAGTAGTGATAATATACCTACTACTATAAAAGCTTTTAATACTATATTAAGAGAGATAATTTAAATGAAAGCAGCAATATTTGATGCTGATGGTACTATATTAGATTCATTAAGAGTATGGGATAATATAGCAGATATATATTTAAATTCTATAAATATATATCCTAAAGAAGATCTTAATTTAATATTTAAGAATTATAGTTTTAATACTTCTGCACAATATTTAATAGATAATTATAATTTAAATATTAGTGTAGAAGAACTTATAAATGAATTTAATAAGTTAGTAAGTTATAAATATAATAATACTATCTTAGCTAAACCAAATATAGTTAATGTATTAAATAAATTAGCTTCTGAAAATATAGTTTGTTGTATATTAACTGCTAGTGATTCAGAGCTAATTTATAATAGTTTAAATAGATTAGGTTTAGCTAAGTATTTTAAATTTATATATAGTTGTATAGGTAGTAATTATGATAAGAATTCTATAGATATATATAATATTATATTAGATAAATTAAATGTTAAAGAAGAAGAATGTTATATATTTGAAGATGCTTTATATGCTTTAAATACTATAAAAGATACTAAGTTTAAAGTATATGCTATATATGATGAATATAATAAAGATGATTGGACTAATATAAATAATTTAGATATAAATACATTAAATGAATGGAGTGAATTTTATGAATAAAGTTTTGACCATAGCTGGGAGCGATTGTAGTGGTGGTGCTGGGATACAAGCTGATTTAAAAACTATAATGGCTCACAAGCTATATGGAATGAGTGTTATAAATGCTTTAACAGCACAAAATACATTAGGAGTAATAGATATCCTCGATATACCACCTGAATTTGTTAGTAAACAAATTCAGGCGGTAATGGAGGATATCTTACCAGATGCTATTAAAATAGGAATGGTATCTAATCCTGAAATAATTAAAATTATTTCAGGAGAATTGATCAACTACAATATTAAAAATATTGTAGTTGATCCAGTAATGATATCTACTAGTGGATATAAGTTATTAAGTGATGATGCTATAAAGAATTTAAAAGAATTGTTATTTCCATTAGCTAGTATTATTACTCCTAATATTGCTGAAGCTGAAGTATTAAGTGATATTAAAATTAATACTAGTTTAGATATGATATTAGCTGCTAAGAATATAAGTAAATATTATGATGGTTATATATTAATAAAGGGTGGTCATTTAGAGGATAGTGCTGATGATCTTCTATATATTAATAATACTTCTACTTGGATAAAAGGAGAACGTATTATTAATAATAATACTCATGGTACTGGGTGTACGTTATCTTCTGCTATAGCTTGTAATTTAGCTGTAGGGAATGATATGCTTACTAGTGTTATAAATGCTAAGAATTATATTAATGATGCTTTAAAGGCTAATCTAGACCTTGGTAGAGGCAGTGGTCCACTTGATCATTGCTGTAACTTATAAAAAAACGATATTGCTATCGTTTTTTTCTTTTATTGATTTACTACATAACTTCCATCAGCATTTTGAATGAGATATAAACGATATCCAATCTTATTTCCATCAAATGTGATTGGAACACTTTTAGAACCATTTTCATTATATAGTGTTAATATATCACCTTTAAAAAAGCCATCAAAATCAGGTCCGCCATTTATACTCACGCTCTTTATTCCTTCATATTCAACTCCAGTTAATTTTCTATCTTTAATACTAAACTCTTTGAATGAATCATAATCCTCAAGCAACATGAATTCACTACCAACATAATGAATTTGCATAACATGTTCAGATTCATAAATCAATTTCTCTTCTTCAATTATATATTTTCCCTTGTTTACTTCTTCTATACCATATATTTGAAATTTATCATTTTTGCAATCTATCCTTAGTCCATTCATATCAATCTTGCTTTTAGCATATTCAAAATGCTCCAATAAAAACTCTTCATTAGTATCATACTCAGGTTCTTTCCTTCCTGTTGGTGCCTTATATGACTCTTTCATTCCATAATCTTTTGATTCATCAAATGTCTTATTATTCAATTCTATCAATTCTTCATTTGAAACACTATTCGAATATATAATTAATAAAATAACTAAACCTAATGCTATAGGCTTCCATATTTTTTTATAAATTTCCTTCTTATCTTTATTCATACTTTCTCCTCTACTCATTTATGATGTACTACCTACAGCTTATATATGTCATTCCTATCATTCTACTTGTTACCAACAATTTCAAAATTATCTCTTCCTTCAAGACTTATAATTGAATTAGCATGAAGTTGTTCTTTAGTACAAGGGAATGGTTTATTTTTAGATCCTTCCTCATTGTATATTACCACTTCATCATCAGAATAGAAACCAAAAACTTTTCCTTTTGTAGTATCTAAAAATAAATCTCCAACATCTTGAAATTCTACACCTGTAAGCTTACGTTCTATTTTACTAAACTCTTTAATTACTCCTTCATATTCAAATAATAAGAATTCATCTCCCATATAATATACATTCTTAACTAATTCTGATTGATATACATGTTTACTTTTATCTATCTGGTCTTCACCTTCATATACAGTGAATGAATCCATATAAAAAGCTAAACTCAACCCATGCATATTATCTTCATTTCTTTTGTTTAAATAAATAGCATATAGTCTATCTACTTCCTTTTCTTCTTCAGAAGTTCTTTCATCAAAATAATCATGCATAGAAGTACTTATCTTCTCTTCTATCTCTTCATCAGAACGTTTATGAGTAACATCTTTTTTTTGAACATATGAAAATAGAAGGAATAAACACATAAGTACCAATGTAATAATAAATATAATTATCTTTTCTTTTTTTTTCTTATCTCATAATTTTTATCATCCATAATTATCCCTTTTATTCTTTTTAAATAATCTATTTAAGGTTCACTAGAACTCTATCGTTGTGTAGATTATTATGCATATACTATTCTTCTTGTTTTTGTTTTTTATAGTCTAATATCATTTTAGTTACTAGCATAATTATTATTATTACTAGCATTAGATTAATTCTATTAGTGTTATCTATAGTAGCTATAGTTGTTGATTCTGTATCTGTTGTTTTATCTTTTGCTTTTAATGGTTGTGCTATTTGATCATATGTATCAGTATTACCTACAGTACCGTTTCTAGTGTTTTTTAGCTTTGTAGTAAAGTCTGCTAATAGTTCTTGGTTATTTATACTGTTATTCTTAATACTGTCTTCAGCAGCCTTTAAATTATTCTTTATATCTAATTGAGCTTTAGTTTCATAATTCTTTACATCTTCTTTAAGTGTTAAATAATAATCATTAGCTTGTTTATTTATATCTATATTATAATTATATAATTCTTTACTTTTATTATTAATACTTTCTTTAGTACTAGTTATCTTCTTATCTAAATTATTGAAGTTTAATTTATATTCATTTAATGTTGATGAATTAAGTTTTAAACTATCATTATAACTAGTTATAATTGCATTAATTTCTTTATCAACATATTGTTTATTATCTCTTTGTAATAACTTATTTTCATAATTAGTTTTAATTTTATTAGCATAATTAGTAACTGCTAAATCATTAGCTGCTGTATTCATTTCATCAATAAATACTTGGTCTAATATACCATACTTAGTACTTATAGCTATTAGTTGATTATTAACACTATTTGAAATTGGACCAGGTGCTGGTGGTACAGTAGTTTGAGTATTAATAGCATTTATACTTGCTTCCATCTCGGTTTTAGCAGTATCATAAATAGCTAAACAAGCAGCCTTTGCTGTTGAATCACTTTTAGCAGCAATCATACAACCATTATAATTTGTAATAGCTGCTTTAAATTCATTATATTCATTAGCTACAGCATTTTTAGCAGCAGCGACTTCTCCCTTATATGTATTTAATAAATTATTAAGATCTAGTAATTCAGCCTCATGTTGAGTATTAACAGCAGTTAAATCTGTTACAAAATTAGTACTGAATTTCTGATAAGCACTAGTTAAAGCACTATTAAGATCCATATTAGTATAAGCTAGCGCTTTACCATTTTCATCACTATGTAATATATCCATAGTTTCTCTATTAATATTATAATTAGTTAATTTATTCTTTAAATCTAATACAGAAGAACTATAAGGAGTAATAAGTTGTTTAACTTCATTCTCTATATTATTTAAAGATATATTTAACTTATTTATATCTTCATTATATTCTCCATTAACAATTAAACCATCTATAAGTTTAGAATTATTAGTAGGTTCTTTAATATCTAAGAAATCTATAGATTTATTAAAGTTAACTCCATTAATAGTCTTTTGATTATTTAAAGTATTAGCTATTAATAAATCAGCATTTTCTTGAGCACCATGAAACTCAGTTAATATAGAAGATATATACATATAACTTATATCATGATTTAAATCACTTTCAATATCCTTTATATTATAAATAGTCTTTTCTTTAGTATCTTTATCTAAGTTATTATTTATTTTATATTCTAATTCTATTTTAATAGGTTTACCATTTATACTATCTACATTCTTTGAGAAGTTTTCAGGTATTACTATATAACTTGAATAAGTATCATTCTCTATACCACTTCTAGCTTCTTGTAAACCTGTAAACTCATATAAATCAGAATCATTCATAAAATTAGTACTATAATTAATTACTTTCTTATTTTTATTAATTCCTGAATCTAAATTAACTACAGCAATCTTTTCAGTTTTAGATTGTTCACTTAATTTAGTAACAATATCTTTATTTTCTCTACTTTGACCAATAAATATACCTGTAATTAGTATTACTATAGCTAATACTAAATTTAATAAATTCTTAATAATCTTTTTCATTTCTTTTCCTCTTCCCCTATTTTATATTAGGTAATTGTATTCTTATAGTTCTATTATTATAATTTAAATATCCTTTATCAATTTCAGTATTAACTTCTTTAAAATTAGTTACTGGTACTAATAATTGATCATTTATATTACCTAAAACTATTTTATAATTAGTTGCTTTTATAAACTTAGTAATATTATCAAATGTAGTAAATCTACTAGGTCTAATAGTCATTATTAATTTTATACCATATTCACTTAAATCATTAATAATATCATCCTTATTACTAATAGTAGAACTATTATACTTATATATAAACTCATTAACTTCATCACTTATTATATATATAAATGGTAATGAGTTTATATAATCTTTTTTAGATAATTCTTTATTCTTTTTAAATTCTAATAAATAATCATTGTTTCTTTTAAAACATTCATTAGATAGATAATCTAATATAGTATCTATAGAATAATTACTATCATGATATATAATATTATCATTATTATAATTATTTAAATCACTATTTTTAGAATCTAATATAATTACTTGATTATTATTTAATTGATTAATTATAATTCTTAATAAATTAGTTTTACCTGTTTCTGCTTCTCCTAATATTAAGTAACTACTTACATTATCATTTAAACAACATACTTCTATTTCATCACAACCTAAAGCTACTTTAATATTACCTTTTAAAGATTTATTAATATTATAATTATCTAATAATTCATAATTAAGAACATCAGGTAAAACAGGTATACATTTAGCTCTTTTACCACTATATAATTTAGTAAATTCACTTATAGTAGTTTTTAAATTATTATTAAATTCAGTATCATTATTAAATTTTATAGGACTATATAATTGTATAATATTAATACCATCATATTTAATTAGAGCTCTACCACTTATTTCAGGTACACTATAATTACTTCTACCTAATAAAGAAGAAGATTCTCCACTATCTACCATATAACAACATATTCTATTCTTATAATTATTTAAAGTAGCATATTTAATACCAGCAGTTCTAGTAGCAGAAGAAATCATATAAATACCTAAACCTAAACCATCTCTAGATAATTTAGTTAAAAAAGATTCATATTCAAAAGGTAAATCATTAACTACATCATAATTATCTATTATAATTATAATAGATTCTAATTTATTAGAAACATTTTCATTATATACAGTAATATTAGGATATCTTTCTTTAGCAAATAGTTTCTTTCTTCTATTAATTTCTTCAGATATAAGTTTTATAAACTTAGTTAATTTTTCATTATTATCAAATGATATATAATCACATACATGAGGTAATTCTTGTAAAGATATTAAAGCATTATTACCAAAGTCTAAGATATAGAAGTTTAGAAGATTAACACTATTCTTAAATACTAAAGATAATATAATATTAATAAGAGTAGTAGTTTTACCATAACCTGAAGAAGAGAATATAGCTAAATTACCTTCTTTAGAAATATTAAGATTATATTCTTCTTGTAGTTGTTTAGTAGGTATATCTACTATACCTAATGGTATAGTAAGATCTAGTTCTTTTAGATTAGAAGTATCTATAATATTATTAATATTAGGATTAATAATATTATAAGATAAAGTTTCTAACCATGGTTTTTTTACTTTAATATTAGATTCTTTATCATATATAATTTTAATTTCTTTTATAATAGCTTGTAGTTGAGTTTCTTTAATAGTTAGATCATCATTTAGATTAGATAGATCATCATTAATTAGTTCTCCTTGTCCTAAATCATTCATTATATATACTCTATTATCTTTAACTATATCTTTACTATCTTTATAATAAGTAGTTCCACTATAAGCTGATTGAAATAATTCATATATTTCATTATTACCTACTTGTAGATAGGCTCTTCCTGGTAGAGTTATATTTGCTGCATCATTAGTTTTTAGTATTTCTTTACTATCAGATTCATTCTGTACTTTAAGTGCTAATTTGAATTTACTATTACTCCAAATTTGGTCGTCTACGACACCTGTTGGCTTTTGAGTAGCTAGAATCAAATGAATACCCAAACTACGCCCTAAACGAGCTGTAGACACTAATTCAGACATAAAATCAGGCTGTTCCTTCTTTAATTCAGCAAACTCATCAGATATAATAAATAAATGTGGTAAAGGTTCTACTGCTTTCCCTTGTTTAAATAACTTTGAATACTGATCTATATGATTTATACTGTATTTAGAAAATATCTCTTGTCTTCTATCTAATTCACTACTTATAGAAGCCATAGCTCTCATACTTTCACTACCATCTAAATTAGTAATAGTTCCTAAACAATGTGGTAAATCTCTAAATAAATTAGCCATCCCTCCACCTTTATAATCTATTAATAGAAATCCTACTTCATAGGGATGGTAATTTAAAGCTAACGATAGTATATATGTTTGTACTATTTCTGATTTCCCTGATCCTGTCGTTCCTGCTATTAATCCATGTGGTCCATGTGCTTTTTCATGTAAATTTAAATATACATAATCTTTATTTCCTCTAACTCCAATTGGTACTGCTAATGATTTATAATTAGCATTCTTCTTCCATCTTTCTTTAATTTTTAATTCACTTGGATGTTCTATTTGATACATTTCAAAGAATGTAATACTTTCTGGTATTTGTGATGTTATTTCTTTTTGATGTTTTATTGGTGCTAATTTCCTTGCCATTCTTTCAAAGTCTATTTCTTCACATCTTTCTAATTGTATTTCTTTATTTTCTACTATTTTTTCATTCATTACTAGTATTGCTTTTTTTGTATCTTCTAAGTGTACTATAGTATGTATATTCTCTGGTAAATTTGCTTGCATATGTGTTCCATATATAATTGAATAACCTAAACTACTATTTTCTGCTTGCATAAATTCCATTATACTATGGTTTATAATTAGCTTAGGTTCATCTATTATAAATAGGTAGTGTGGATTATAGTTTGTATTCTTTTTATCTTCATCTTTATTTATTTTCCTGTTTTTTAGTATTTGTGTTAAATTTCCTAATACATGGTCTCTTTTTCTTTCTGTATCTATTGTTCCTGTTATATTTATTGTACTTATTCTAAAGTGTGGATACCATTTTAAATATTCAAATTCTTCTTTGTATTGTTCATCATATAGAAATATTATTTCTAGATCGTGATAGCTTTGCATATAGCATACTTGTGTTAATATTAGTTTTATTTGTTGGTGTATTAATTTTTTTTCTCCTACTATTCCTAGGTGTGCTTTTTTTAGGTCTAGTATTACTGGTTTATTTTCTATATATTCATATTGTTCTTTTATTTCATTTATTTCTTCTTCTAATTTATCTTTATCCATTTGTATTTCTGGCGTATTTGTCTTTATTGTATATTGTGCTTTATCTTTTCTTTTTCCTATCATTATACACATGAAATCTTCATCTATATATGTTCTGTCGTATAGTCTACTGCTTGATTCTTCTATCATTTTTACTATTTGTTTACTTGTTGGATAGTTGTATTCTAGTGTTTCTATTTCGTTTTCTTTCATTTTCTTTAATTTATTTCTTACTTTTAATAGGTATTTCCCGTATACTTCTAGTCTTATTTTATTTGATTCTTTTATGTCTTTCTTTTCACTATAAAATTTTGTTATTGAGAATATCAAACTCATGCTTGTTCCTGCTAAGCTCATTAGTATGTATATTCCTCTTGGACTTATAATACTTATTAATAGTGTTATTGATATCATTACGATTGGTGGTACTATCATTTGTACTAAACTGCTTTTTTTCATTGGTTTCTTTGTTGGTGGATTAATTATTTCTACGTTATCTTCAACTAATCTTTTTATTAGTCTTGGTGATCTTTTATAGGTTGGGTATCCTTCAAATTTATTATCTTTATTGTTTACTTCAAATAGTTTAGTTTCGTAATTATTCTTTTTTCCATTAATATATAAATATTCTTTAGTGTATCTTATCTTTATTTCATTTATTAATAGTTCATCATTTTCGTGTAGTTTTATTTGTTTTACTGCTGTTTTCTTATTATTATAGTATACATTATCACTAATCTTTTCTAGTGTTAATATATTATTTTCTATTACTATTCTATTTTTAATTCCTTTTATATTTATATCAGCATCCTTATTGTTTATGAGCACCATATCTTTGCTCATAAATTTTAAATATATATCTGGATAGTATTCATAAGTAACATCATTTTTACTTATCATTTTTGTGTATGGTTGTATTTCACTTATTCCATCACTGTCTTTTATAACTAGTGTTGTTGTATGTCCATTCCCTGATTTCCCAAAATTAATCCCTTCTACACTTAAGTTCTTCTCAATTGGCCACTCTTCATATTCCTTATCTTTATACACATGTATTACATCCATTTTATTCTTTCCCTTCTAAACAATTAATTTCGTTTTTTTATTGATGATTATTAGTATGTTGAATATCACTCTTAAACTTGTCAATTTTTTTATATTTTATTCCTGTCGCTTTGTCGATTTCATCTAAATTATCTGTTTTAAACTCAGTGTCTTGTTTGAAATAATCTGTTATCATTGAAGAAGTAATCTGTTTTCCAGCAGCAAAGCCAAGTTCAATAGCAGAGTGGATTATTTGTGGCTCTGTAAGAGTATCGGCCGTCTTAAGATACCCTTCTTTTGCTACTGTAGCAGCCGCTTCGCCATCAGTTTTTAGCGTTTCTTCATAAATTATTTGTGCAATTACGTTTTTATTTATAGATTTCAGACCTTTTGAGACTATTAAAGCTTTAACAGCTCTAAAAGTACCTTCAGTTAATTTCCAGCCACTTCCAAGTATAGAAAGTTGAGCCGCTGAAAGTCCTAATTTAATTTTCTTTTCCATCAATTCAATATCGTTATATATCTCCCCAGAAGATAAATCGTAGCCAATAAAAATTTCAATTGCTTCTGCAACAACATTATCTGTAAATATCGCTTTTATTAAATGAGGGTTTTCATCGTATGCTTCATGTTCAAATTCTCCTGACATTAAGAAATTATTAAGAAATTCATCATAAGTTTTAAAAGTTTTACTTTCCGTTTCCGGATATTTCACTTGGTAATAATCTTTATAATAATCTTTAAAAATATTAACTTCTTCATAGCCACAAGACTTGTTAAAACTAGATCCTTCTTTCAGAATGTTTTCAAAACCTATTTCTTCTATTTCTTCAAATTTCACCTCTGTATAAGAAGTTTTGTTATTTCCATCAGTCGCTGATATTACATATTGTGGTGATTGAAATCCAATAATATTGGGTGTTTTAAAATTTTTCATATCAATTTGATTCAATGTTTCAATACAACCATCACTTCCATCTATAATCATTTTAAATTCATCTTCAACAATTTCATCTAGGTTACTAGTAATATTTTTAAACACATAAAAATTATCATCATGAAGTTCTTTAAACTCGTCTAAATGTTTTTTATAATCTACATAATTTATTACACCGCAACTCATGTTATTCTCGCTTAAATAAACAATATCTAAAAACATTTCATTAATTTTAAACAAATCACTAATTAAACCATTTCCAAATCGATTACATCCTTGCTGATAACCACCTTCATATAACACTTCATCAATATTTTTATTATTTAAACATTTCCTTATTGCGAATCTATTTACTATTTTTTTTAACCGTTTCATTCCACCGATAGCCATATTATCTCCTTTAGTCTTTTTATATTGTTCTTATATATCATTAATACATATTACTTTTTACTTTCTCTATTTCATCACTCAACAAATTCAAAATTTTCTCCACCTCTATAAGTAATGCTAGGTTTTGTATGAAGTTTTTCTTTTGTGCATTTAAATGGTGTATTCTTAGATCCTTCTTTATTATAAAGTGTCACTTCTCCGTCTTTATAAAATGCAGCTACTGGAATATCACCATCAATGTACATAAGATCAATATCTTCATATTCTACACCGGTCAGTTTTCTCTCCTTTGTACTAAACTCTTTTAATACTCTTTCATACTGTAGCACTAGGAATTCATCTCCAGTATAATGAACAGCCTTAACCATTCGCGATTTAAAAATAAGTTTATCATTCATATCTATACCCTTACCTTCATAAATATAAAAACCATCTTCATTAAATTCTGGATATAAACCATGTAAATCGATTCCATCTTTTAACTTGTTATATACACTTCTTAGTCTGTCTCTTTCTTTACTCTCAGCTGTTTCTTCAGCCGCCATAGCTTCCTTAAAATCATTCATTACCTCTTCTGACTCAAAAGGATCAGGTCTATTTTTTTCAATTTCAACTTGTGCAATATTAAAATATATTAGCATAAAAATACTAAATATAAATGCTATTACAGTAATAACTTTTTTATTATTCATGTTTTCTCCTCTAATCTTTATTTAATTTTTCCATCATTTTCATGTCTAAACTTACTGATTTACAACTAACTCTTATTAACACGCTCTCTCACATATGATACCATGCAATGATTATTTATATGTTAAAGACTATCTTTTAATAAAATTAGTAATTGAAATAATTTTAATCAACAAACATCTTCATACTAATCTTATTTTTCCATTTCGATTAAGAAATACTTAATTGCTAATCTACAAATTCAAAATTTTCTCCACCTCTATAAGTAATACTAGGCTTTGTATGAAGTTTTTCTTTTGTACATTTAAACGGTGTATTCTTTCTTCCAGCTTTATTATAAAGCGTTACTTCTCCGTCTTTATAAAATGCATCTACTGGAATAGTACCATCAATAAACATATCGCCTACTTCTTCGAATTCTACACCAGTCAGTTTTCTTTCTTTGGTGCTAAATTCTTTTAAAACTCCTTCATACTGTAACACTAGGAACTCATCTCCAGTGTAATGAACATCCTTAACAATCTCTGACTCATATATATACGTACTTTTATCATTAAGATTGTGACCCTCAAAAATTACAAAATGTGTTTTGCCAAATAAAATATCTAATCCATGCATATCTATTCTTTTTCTTCCTAAACCTAATTCACGATATAATCTAGCTATTTCTTTTTCCTCTGGCGTCTCTTCAGCCTCCATATACTCCTTAAAACCATTAACTGCTTCTTCTGACTTAGCTGCGTTAGGTTTAGTCTTTTCATTTTCAGCTAAAGCTATGCTAAAACAAAAACAAGCAATTATTGAAATTACCATAACTATTACTGCAGGTACTTTGTTAGATTCCATTTTTTCACCTTTAATCTTTATTTATAGATTCCTTTAATTTACTATCAAGTTCTTCAGTTTCATTGCTAACTCTTACTAATACTCTCTCACACGTATGATATAGCTTGGAAAGCCTTCTTATATGAAAAAGATTTTATCTTAATAAAATTATTAATTTGAATAATTTTATTAAACAACCTTCTTCATACTAATCTATTTTTTTCTTTTCGATGTACAAAGACTAAATTACTTATTTACAATTTTATAATTTCCACCATCTTTATTACTTATCGTAACATCAGCATGAAGTTGTTCTTTAGTACATGGAAATGGATCATTTGAAGAACCCTCTCTGTTATAAAGGGTTACTTCACCATCTTTATAAAATCCAGTCACATCAAAAGTGCCATCAATAAACATAATACCTGCATCTTCGTATTCTACACCAGTCAGTTTTCTTTCCTTGGTACTAAATTCTTTTAAAACTCCTTCATACTGTAACACTAGGAACTCATCTCCAGTGTAATGAACATCCTTAACAATCTCTGACTCATATATATACGTACTTTTATCATTAAGATTGTGACCCTCAAAAATTACAAAATGTGTTTTGCCAAATAAAATATCTAATCCATGCATATCTATTCTTTTTCTTCCTAAACCTAATTCACGATATAATCTAGCTATTTCTTTTTCCTCTGGCGTCTCTTCAGCCTCCATATACTCCTTAAAACCATTAACTGCTTCTTCTGACTTAGCTGCGTTAGGTTTAGTCTTTTCATTTTCAGCTAAAGCTATGCTAAAACAAAAACAAGCAATTATTGAAATTACCATAACTATTACTGCAGGTACTTTGTTAGATTCCATTTTTTCACCTTTAATCTTTATTTATAGATTCCTTTAATTTACTATCAAGTTCTTCAGTTTCATTGCTAACTCTTACTAATACTCTCTCACACGTATGATATAGCTTGGAAAGCCTTCTTATATGAAAAAGATTTTATCTTAATAAAATTATTAATTTGAATAATTTTATTAAACAACCTTCTTCATACTAATCTATTTTTTTCTTTTCGATGTACAAAGACTAAATTACTTATTTACAATTTTATAATTTCCACCATCTTTATTACTTATCGTAACATCAGCATGAAGTTGTTCTTTAGTACATGGAAATGGATCATTTGAAGAACCCTCTCTGTTATAAAGGGTTACTTCACCATCTTTATAAAATCCAGTCACATCAAAAGTGCCATCAATAAACATAATACCTGCATCTTCGTATTCTACACCAGTCAGTTTTCTTTCCTTGGTACTAAATTCTTTTAAAACTCCTTCATACTGTAACACTAGGAACTCATCTCCAGTGTAATGAACATCCTTAACAATCTCTGACTCATATATATACGTACTTTTATCATTAAGATTGTGACCCTCAAAAATTACAAAATGTGTTTTGCCAAATAAAATATCTAATCCATGCATATCTATTCTTTTTCTTCCTAAACCTAATTCACGATATAATCTAGCTATTTCTTTTTCCTCTGGCGTCTCTTCAGCCTCCATATACTCCTTAAAACCATTAACTGCTTCTTCTGACTTAGCTGCGTTAGGTTTAGTCTTTTCATTTTCAGCTAAAGCTATGCTAAAACAAAAACAAGCAATTATTGAAATTACCATAACTATTACTGCAGGTACTTTGTTAGATTCCATTTTTTCACCTTTAATCTTTATTTATAGATTCCTTTAATTTACTATCAAGTTCTTCAGTTTCATTGCTAACTCTTGTTAATACTCTTTCACACGTATGATATAACATACATAGCTTATCTATTTGCTTAATATAGTTTTCTAAAAACTCGTCAATACTAACAGATAATTCTCCCACATAAGCGGTCTTTAATTCATCTTTAATTAATTTCAAAGAAGCCAAATCCTCAAGGATATCAGCTTTAACTTTACTAATTTGATCAGAATAACTATTTAGTTCATCAAGATCTGCACAAAATTCTTTTTCATCACTCATTATAATTCCCTCATTTCAAATAAATTAAATAATTCTTGTTTTAAGTCGATAGGACCTACCTTTACTAAGGTGCTATCTTTAAAATTATAGATACTTCCATTAGTATCGTTAGTACAAAGTAATTTATGTTTAATCAAAGTATTTTTATGAAATACTTTGATAGTAAAGAAACCAGTATAATCTTTAGTGAATTCCATTTTATCAGATACTTTATATACCATTTTAGGATATTCTCTACTATCTGAATGATAAAATGAATTATTCTTAATAACTTGATTAAGAAATTTTTTCTTAGAAAATCTACACAATTCCATTCTATTGTTTTTATCCTTAATAATTGTTAAATAGTCTTCATTTGAATTAAAGGATATAAATAGATTATTGAATTCTAGGTGAAATTCACTATCATCATAATATCTTAATAATTCAATCATTAGCATCCCATAATTTGTAATGTCATCATCTAAAAGAATTTTTTTACTAATTAAAGACTTCTTAATATCTTCAAAGCTTGTATCCTCAAGAATTTTAAATCTAAGATTCAATCCAAATAAATCATCTTTATTAATTAATGAACAAAGGCATTTAAGTTCTAAATAAGTAAATATATTATTATCCATTTTATCCATTCTTATTTAGCCTTCGCATTACTTCGCTAGTATTCCAAAATCCATCAACTAATTCATTTAATTCCGTAAACGCTTCATTTAATCCTAATAATGGGCACTCGCTAATATCTTTTTGAACATAACCATTAAGACGGCGCCTATACGGTCCAGTTTTCTGTCGATCCTGATTGAAAGGATCTTTTAAACTCTCATAAATAAAATAATTAAAAGTTAATTCTTTCTCTCTTGATAATCCACTATTAACTAAAGCACCATGATATTGAACAGTAAGGTCTAAATAAGCAACAAATTCGTTTTTAGACTTACCTTTCCAGGTTTGTGATTCTTTCATAGTATTAAGTATGGTAGTTGATAAAGATAAGGTAGCATTCTGTTTTACAACTAATTGACTAATCTTATTGGTGATTGAAGTAAGATTATTTTCTTCATATGTGAAAATTCTTCCTTTCCTATGAGCATAATAGTCTATTGGAACATTTATACCACCAGAAGATGTAATAGTTGGTCCACTCTTATGAACATGATAGTTTATTGTTTTATTTATAACGCCAGAAGAAGTATTAGTAGCTCCGCTTTTACAATTATCTGTACTCATCTCGTTCCTCCATTTCCATTATTCAATTCCATTAAATGCTTGTTTTCTAATGAAGCTAAACGACTATAAACCAAATCTAGTTTAGGTTTCAACATTAGAAGATCATTTTTAAAACCATTTATACCTTTAGAACTATTACCATTTAATAATTCTAAAGCAAGTTTCTTTTCTTTAGCATGACAATTTTTCCACAAGTCCAAAATATCTCCAGACAAGAAATCATCAGCATTCTTACAAGTAGCTTCATTCATATTAATACTTGCTTCTACAGTAATAATAAGACTATTAATCTTATTTATAGAAGCTTCTAATTCATTAATAAAAGATAAGCAATTCTGTTTAGTATTTGCATACTCATACTCATTCATATTAGACCTCCAACCTATTTAGATACATCTTCTTGTTGATACTTTTTAGATAACTTTTCAATCTCCACATCTAGCTGATCAATTCTTGTTTTCTTCTCATTACCATCTAAATCCTTATTCTTTTCTAAATAATCTTTTTCCTTCATATAAGAATATAAAGAAAGCTCATCATTAGATAAACGCTTAGCTAGTTCTAATGACTTTGAGAAGTCATTAGAACTAAGATAAATCCAATAATCTAGAAGATTTACATCACCTGTAACTGAAAGTGTTGATAAAATAGTTTCTTTTTGTTTAACACTTAAATTTTCAGTTTTAACAATACTAGTAGCATATATAAATCTATTACTATTACTAAGTTTATTTAAAGGTACATTCTTAAGTTGATCAATAACTTCTATATATTTTAATTGAGCAAAATTATCATTAGCTGTTGCTATACTATTCATTCTAGGTAAACGAATAATAAACATATAACCAAGAACAAAAATTAAACATACAGATACAATAGTACTTATAATAAAACTATATTTATATGTTTTCCATTTTAGCTTATTTACAATTTTAAAATCATTACTATTAGATATTTCTAAATTAATAATAATATTATACAATTCTTCTTTAAGATCTAATACATTATTAAATGATAAGAATTTAATAAGTTGTTTATTCTTCTTTAATAATTCTATACCAGACATCTTATAATCATTATAAGTAAATTTATCTTGTAAGATATAACCTAATATACATAAGAACTCAGTAATAAATGATTGTTCAAGATTTTTATTATCAATTCTTATATCTCTAAGAATAAGTTTAGGTAATAGATTAATATCTATAACTAAATTAGCTGGGTTTAAATCAAAATTATAAATATTATATATAGAATATAAATCTAATAAATTATATAAGAATCGATATTTATCTATTTCTTCTAATTCTTTAATATAATTACAATCTTTATAGTTTAATAAATCAAATATGAATTTAACTTCTTCATCTTCTTTTTTTAATTCACAATTTAAAAGATGTTCTTCTTTTTTTGTTAGTAAACTATAATCATAATTATCTTTAGCATTTAAATCTGATTTTCTTACTGTTATTTCTTTTATCATTTTTACTCCTTAAACAAATAAATGTGCTCCGTTTAGAACATTTGCTTGGCAATAAGTGAATTTAGTATTTATTCTTTTATTGTTTTCTATATCTCTTAAATAATCAATTAATGGTATATTAGCTTCTTTTTTTGAATTAAGTATTTTTATTGTATCAATTATTATTTGATCATCATCTACCATTATATCGAATGTCTTACTGTTTTTAATAGTTATTGTTAAGGCTATTTGCATAATCTTTTCTCTCACTTTTTTGTTTTTTATTACTGTAATTTATATATTTAATTAATAGTTTTATAAATAATATGAATACTAATATTATTAGTAGTATTAGAAAGACAGTGTTATTTGTTTTACTTTGTTCTTTCTGTTTATTTGATATGATTGTTGGTTCACTAAACATATCATTTAGTATTGTATTAGTATTTGTTGTTGATTGATTTTTACTGAATATGTTGTTTTGTATTTGATCTAGTTCAGCATTATTTGTATTGTTTATAATGGTCTTAGCTATATTGAATTTATCTGTAAATATATCTATTCCATTACGATCACTTAGTGATTGGTTTGTTTCTTGGTTAACACTGTTTTCTGGATTTAGTTCTATATCTTCAGCTTGTACAGAAGAAACACTACCTAAAAATATTATTGATAAAATAAAAACAAAAATAGTGCTCTTTCTTGAGCACATTTTTTATAGTCCTTTTATTTTAGTAGACATATCATTATCTAATGATAAAACTGCATCAGCGATTTGATCCATTTGTTGAGCGATACTTAAAATAAGATCACTAGTTTGTCTAAAAGACTTTTCTAATCCTTCAAATTGTTGACAGAAAGCTTGACTAGCTTGTCCTTCCCATTCTTCTGGTAATTGATTTACCATGTTTCTCATATTGGCTACTACACCACTAAAGTTTTGTTCTTCGTTTCTAAAAGCATTTGCTTTTTGATTCATTTGTTCAGGTGTTATTCTAATTTGACTACCCATTTTGGTATCCTCCTAGTCCCTTTAGTTTGGACTTATTAATTATAACCCCCCCCCCGACTGTATTGCAAGCATTATTTAATATTTACATGTAAAGTTTTGTTAAATGATTTAATATATTAAATAATTAATAAAAATAAGAAGCTACATAGTAGCTTCTTATTCTGCTTTAATTACTCTTAATACATCATCTATTTTAATTATAGATATTTTTACTGTCTTTTTAAGTTTAGCTGCTTCTACTTTAGTAGTAGCATATGTTAATTCATAAGATACTTCATAACCATCATATACTTGTCCTTTATAAACTAAAGATACTTCATTATTAAAGTTTAACTTAGTTTCATTAACACAAGGTAAATCTTCTTTTGAGTATTCATTTACTACCATAGGATATTGAGCATAATAATTTAATTTAGCATAGTCTTTAAATTCTTCTGCTTTATCTTTAGGTAGGTAAGTCATTCCACCAATCTCAT
Source organism: Erysipelotrichaceae bacterium (assembly GCA_036639955.1). Classification (GTDB taxonomy): domain Bacteria; phylum Bacillota_I; class Bacilli_A; order Erysipelotrichales; family Erysipelotrichaceae; genus JAVWHP01. The sequence continues at coordinate 44,778 of JAVWHP010000005.1, read as the reverse complement.
CAGCACTTGCTTTATTAGATAATGAGAAGAAATCTAATATAAACATATTAGCAACTAATCCTGCTATATCTTTATCTTCTTTCTTTCCTTTTAAAGCACCTGTTAATTCATTATATGCTTTAGCCTGAACGTTGTTAGGATTAACTGGTGCTTCATATACTTCATTCTTTATAATAGCCACCTGTTCCTCTTTTGGAGCTGGTGGTGGTGTTTCTTCTTTCTTACATCCACCCATAGTTAATACTAGCGTTATTGCGCACAATGCGCTTAGAGATTTTTTCATTAATTGCCTCCATACTTTATATAATATATGTTTTACTTAACTAGTATATCATATATTATTTCTTTTGTTCTAAAAATATTTTTTTAGCTTTATCTCTTAATCCATCACTATAAGTAGCATTAGCAGTAGCTATATTACTGTTACCTCCACCTACAAAACCTAAACTAAATAAATTCTTAATAAGTATATTAGCATTAACATCTTGATTAGCATGATGTCCTATAACAACACTAATAGTTTTACCATCAGTAGACATAAACATAGCCACTTTATCTTCATCCTTTATATATATACTCATCATATGATGTAAATCTTTAGGACTAAAGTTATTTAAATCTAAAGTAAACCAAATATCATTATTAATAGTATTATCTAAGATATTTTTAAATATTTGATATTTTAATTCTTTTACTTCATTCTTTAAGTTCTTTTTATCATTTATAAGATGTTCTATTCCTGTATTAACATATAAATGAGGTAGTGCTAAAGAAATACTAGCTTCATTTAATACTTTATATCTTCTTTCTAGATTATCTAATAGTTGATCTCCTGCTATATAATATATTTTTATACCATTAGTAGTTTTTTCTGTTCCTAATATACTTATCATTTGTATATATCTTAAACTAGGTACATGTAAACATCCACATAAATTATAATCTATATTTCCTATTTGAACTACTCTAGCATCATTAGGTACATCTTTTTTCTTATAGTGTTTTAGTACTTCTACTTTTTTAGGATAGCTTACTTTTAGTTTTAAATCATCTCTTATTAATCCATTACAAGATGTTTGTAATTCTTTTATTTGTTTATTAGTAAATTCTTTTAAATCAAATTCTATATCATTAGATTCATCATTTACATGATGAGCTATAACATTTGCATTATATATACTACATACTAAAGCAGATATTAGATGCTGAGCAGTATGTACTTGTGCTTTTCTAAATCTTTCATGTAGATTAACTGATAGAAATACATCTCCTTCTAATTTAACATCTAATAAATGCCAAACTTCACCATCTATTTCTTTTAGAGCTATAACATCATGTTCTTCTATTTTACCTATATCATTTGTCATACCTCCTTTTTCTACAAAGAAATTAGTTTGATTTAATCGATGCCAAAACAAAGAATTATCTTCTTTTACTTCTAATACTTTACTTACTAATTCTGTTTTAAATATATCATCATAAATTTTATTAAACATTCTACTACCTCCATGTCTTTTTTAAATTATATCACATTTTATATAATATATTATATTAACTAGACATTTTTATTATGTGAAACCATGTTATAATATTAACGAGGTGTATATTATGAATCAAATAGCAAATAAATGGCAAGATTATGAATGTATAGATACAGGTAATGGTGAGAAGTTAGAGCGTTGGAAGGATGTTGTTCTTCGACGTCCTGATCCTCTTTCTTTATGGCCTATTATGAAGGAGGATCAGGCTTGGCTTAATCCTCATGCTTTATATCATCGTTCTAAGACCGGTGGTGGTCAGTGGGATTATAAGAAGAAGGTTCCTGATCAATGGACTATATCTTATCGTAATTTAGTTTTTAAGGTTTCTCCTACTGGTTTTAAGCATACTGGTTTATTTCCTGAACAGGCTGCTAACTGGGATTGGATGAGTGAAGCTATTGCTTCATCTCATCGTGAGATTAGAGTTTTAAATCTTTTTGCTTATACTGGTGGTGCTACTATGGCTTGTTCAGCTGCTGGTGCAGCTGAGGTTGTTCATGTTGATGCTAGTAAAGGTATGGTTGCTTGGGCTAAAGAAAATATGGTTCTTTCTCATTTAGAACATAATAAGATTAGATTTATTGTTGATGATGTTCTTAAATTTGTTGCTAGAGAAAAAAGACGTGGTAATACTTATCATGCTATTATTATGGATCCTCCTAGTTATGGTCGTGGTCCTAATGGTGAACTTTGGAAAATAGAAGAACAGCTTTATCCTTTAATTAGTGCTTGTTTAGAAATACTAGATGATGATCCTTTATTCTTTCTAGTTAATTCTTATACTACTGGTTTCCCTCCTACTGTATTACAGAATATATTGAGTTCTACAATTGGTAAACAACATCCTAATGGTATTGTTACTTCAGGTGAGATTGGTTTACCAATTACTAGAACTAAGACTACACTTCCTTGTGGTATCTATGGTAAGTGGATTAATAAATAAATAGTGAGGAATATATTATATGAATAAAAATACTGGATTATTATGTGAAGGTGGTGGCACTAAAGGTGCCTACACTGCAGGTGTATTACAATGCTTTTTAGATGAACATATCGACTTTCCTTATGTAGTTGGTATAAGTGCTGGAGCTGTAAATTTAATGCCTTATGTTTCTAAACAACGCGATCGCTTCAGAATTACTGGAGTAGACTCTGCTTCTCAAAAAGGTGCTATGGGCATCAGAGCTTTCTTAAAGGAAGGTTCTTTATTTGGAATTAAAGAAACCTATAATTATATTGAAAATCACTGTAAATTAGATTTTAAAACATTTAAGTCTAATCCTTGTAAAATAGATATAGGTTTATATAACTTAGATACAGGTAAAATTGAATACTTTGACAAAACTTATCATCAAGAAGATGATATATTAATTAAAGCAGCTTGTGCCTTAGCTCTGCTTTGTCCACCATATAAGTTCAATAATGGAACTTATATGGATGCTGGTTTAATTGATATGATTCCTATCGAACAATCTATAAGAGCTGGTAATACTAAACATATCTTTATATCTACTAAAGAAATAAACTATGTACGTAAAGAAGCTCCTAAATGGCAATTATTATTAGCTAAATTATTATATCGTAAGTATCCACACGTTAAAGAAGACTTAGCTAAACGTCATTTAAGTTATAAAGCACAATGGTCTAAAGTTCAAGAATTAGAAGCATCTAATTCTGCTTTAGTTTTAAGACCTTCTAGAGATATGGGTATAACTCGTTATACCCAAGATAAAGATAAACTAAATGCATGGTTTGATCTAGGATATCAAGACACCCTAGACCGTATGGAACAAATAAAAGAATTTATAAAATAAAGGAATGCGTAAGCATTCCTTTATTTTATAATAGTGGAGCAAATAAATTTAATATAGCTCTTATTATTCTTTTATGTAGTGGTTCATTCAAACAATCATCTAAACTTATAGATTTACATTCTTTTAATGATTGTTCAAAATCTAATTTAAGATCCATTACTACTTTACTTTTATAAAATAGTACTGCATCTTCATAATGTAAATAATAGCTTCTATAGTCTGTATTTATAGTTCCTACTATTCCCATTATATCATCACTTACTAAACTTTTAGCATGTACAAACCCAGGTAAGTATTCATATATATGAACTCCACCTTCAACTAAAGTTTTATAATTACCTTTAGTTAAAGCAAATACATATTTCTTATCTGGTATATGTGGAACCATAATACTTACATTTACACCATTCTTAGCAGCTATTAATAAAGCTGTTTTCATTTCATAATCTAATACTAAATATGGTGTCTGTATATAAATATATTTATTAGCTCCATTAATCATATTTATATGACTATATTCTCCTACTCTTTCTTCATCAGTAGGACTATCTGAAAATGGTAGTACATAACCATCGTCTTTATAATTATCGAATACCTCTTTAGGTATTCGATAATCTAGAAAGTTATCTTTTATAGTGTTATCATAATTCCAAAACTGTAAAAACATAAGTGTAAAGTTCCATACTGCTTGTCCTTCTATCATTATTGCACTATCTTTCCATCTTCCAAATCTATTTATTAAATTTATATATTCATCAGCTAAATTTATACCTCCACTAAATCCTACTAGTCCATCTATTACTACTATCTTTCTATGATCTCTATTATTCATTTGTATAGCTAATCTAGCTCTTATTGGATTAAATACTTTAGTTTTAATCCCTATAGAATTTAAATATTTATCATAATGTTGATCTAGTGTAGAAAAGCATCCTGCATCATCATATATAACTCTTACATCTACTCCTTCTTTAACTTTATCTTTAAGTATCTCCAATACTTTATTCCACATCTCACCTTTAGCTATAATAAAGTATTCTAAAAATATAAACTTCTTAGCTTTCTTTAATTGTATTAATAGTTCTTCTAGTTTATCTTCTCCACATTTAAAATATGTAGTATTTGTTTTCTTATATATAGGAAACAAAGCATTACTTACTATATAATTTACTTGTTTATAAGCTCCTATATTTTCTTTCTTTATTTCTTCTAATAATTGTTCTTCTGTATCTATATAGTCTTTCATTTGTATATATGATTGTTTATCTCTTTGTTGTAATTCTTTAGGTACTTTAGTTCCTCCAAACAACATATACCATATTGCTCCAAATACTGGTACTAGCAGTATTAAAAAGATCCATGATATTTTATATGCTGGATTATCTTCTTTATTATTTATATATATACATACTACTACTGATAATGTTTCTAATACTATTTGTACTTGGATGAAATATCTACTTAATGATAGTACTATTCCTGCTATAAATACTATTTGTATAGTTATAGCTAATACTACTAAGAATAATTTACTACTTAATATCTTAATAATCTTTTTTAGCATTTATATATTCTCTTATCATGTCTATAACTGATTGTAGTAGTTGTTCATCCATTACATTATCTTTTTTACTTGATGTATTTTTTACATATAAATTATTATCTTTATCTAATTCTCCTGCACTTATACTTATAATATTTTTAAAGTACATTAATGGTGTTAACATACTCATAGAGGAACTTAGACTTATTCTTTTAATATCGGTTGTACCATGATAGCAGTTAAGTAATTCTTTAGCTAATTTTTCTGAATCATGGATACAACCGATAAGAAGATTATTACCAGTTGATATACAGTTTAAATTTATTATAGCTGGGTTTCTATTTAGATTTTTAAGTTCTGTTGCTAAGGATTCAGCTCCTAGATGTTTATTTGTATTTTGATCAGTATAAACAAAGGCTATCTTCTTTAAATTATCTTTATTTAAAGATTTTAATAACTCTAACGAAGCAATGATACTAGCAGTATTTCTATTAGTATTATGTTTATTACTAAAGCCTATAATAATGCTTTTCATTAAAGCTATAAATACTATAGAGGATATAACTACTAATACTAGCTGCGCTTGAATAGACGTAAAGATTGTTGGTAAGAAGGTAAGCGCAGCTAGTAATAAAGTATAAAGAATCATAGCAGGTATATAAGTAGCTAATACAGTTTTATTTTGATTCTTACTGCCATCTAAAGGATAATAAAGATAGTTAGGATACAAAATTAATTGTGGTGTATCATACGGCACCATCACAATTAATTTTGCTAGTTTAAGATTACCATATACTATATTATTAGAGGTTCTAATAAATTTTTTAGTTACTAACATACTAGGTTCAATATTATAGGGTTTAAATTCTTTATTTAACTGATTAATAAATATATTCTTTTGTTTACGTGTAAATCTAGTTATATATTCTTTAAAGTATATTTTATATTTATTTAGCATATTATTCTCCTAGTTCATTTATTATATTTAAGTTAATTCCTTTTAGTATTTCATTAACTGTAGTTATACGTTCTTCTTCTAGTAGTGTTATTGGTTTATGTGCATCATAACCATATATATAATTTAGATTATATTTTTCTAATTCTATATATAGATTTCTAAAGGGATAAGGATATAGTAGTCCTTCTTTATATTTATATTTACCGTATCTTAAACCATTAAGATTTATTTCTACTATTACATTATTTCTTTTAGCAGCAGCTCCTATCATATTAGCAGCTTCTATACATGCTTTACTAAAATCTCTTCTACCTAACATGAAGTAATCTGGATGAGCAATGATATCTACTAATCCTTTATCACAAGCCTCTACAATTGCTTGTGCGTACTCTAATACATCTTCATCATTAGTAAGTTGGTCATAACTATAACCATCAATAAACTTAAAATGCTGCCCTATAATCATATAGTCAACTTTATCTTTCATCATATATAGGTAATCATCATGATTACCTATATATTCAAATTCAAAGGCTTTCTTTATTATAATTTTATCTTTATATTTAATTGTTAATTCTTCTATAGAATTTAAATACTCATCTATATCTTTATATAGCATTCTTTCTCCTACTAAGTCTACTTCTTTATATGGCATATGTTCACTAAAACCTAATATATCAAAATTAGCCATAATAGCTGCTTTAACATATTGTTCATCGCTTCCTTCTGCATGTCCACATCTTAACGTATGAGTATGATAATTACATTTCTTTTTATTCATAATAGTCTCCTTCTTAGTATGTTAATTATACCTCATTTTATCAAAATTTAATACAAAAATAGAGCCGTTAGGCTCTATATTGTTATTTCAATAATCTTTTCTAAAGGATTATCATAAGACTTCATATGCATCAAAGGTCTACCATTCTTACAAGTAACAATTGTATCTACCATAATGATTGGCACATTTATCTTTAGATGTAGCAGATTAGCATATTGAACTGGTACTAGCATTGGAATAAACGTTTGGGTTATACTTCCTTCATTAGCATACTGGTTCAAATCTAATACTGTCTTTAGCTTTTCCATATCCTGTATATCAATATCATTTTTACAAATGTTAATCTCTTCTACACATTGTGGAGCGTTCTTTTTAGTACTTAATCGCACTATTCTCAATACTAGTTCATCTACTGGTATTTCCAATCTTGCTGAGGTATCACTACCTGCTTCTTTAATATTAAAATATAAAATCTTATAGGTACTATCATCTTCACTACTTTCAAAGCTAACAGCAGAAGTATTCTTTCTCCTGAGCTTAGGATCAGCTACAAATGTTCCTTTATTTTTATCTCGATATAAGTAACCATCAACAACAAGTGCATTTACTGCTTTTCTTGCTGTCATTCTACTGGTCTTATATTTTAACGCTAGTTCTCTTTCAGAATCTATTGGTGAGTTAACTGGTTTATCTTTAATTTCATTAATAATTAAATCTTTAATTATTAAATATATTGCTTCTGCCAAGTTACACCTATTATAAACTATTTAATAGTTTATTCCATAAATCCAAAAGAAATCCAAGGTTTGATATAATCTAGTAACATTATCTCGTTTGTTGGAATATGTCCGATAACATTCTTACGTCCGTCATTTGGCATATCTTTTAATACTATGTGTAATTCACCTTTATAACGTTTATATTCTTCGTTAATAATGATTACATCTCCACGTTTCAAATCACGAGTGTTTTTAGCTGGTACTGGATCGTTAGCATGTTTAACACGAGGGAATGTACTTCTTGCCATATATTCACTCATATCTCCACGAACGAAGTGAGGGAAGTTATATAAAATTTCACGTTCAGTTTCTTGTAAAGGAGCTTCAAATTCTACTTTAAATGTTAATTTACCAGGATTAACTTTACTTAAAGTTTCTAATTCTTCTTCTGATGCATATGCATTAGCAATAATAACATCATCTACTAATCTAGTAGCAAATAAGTGTCTAGCTTGAACATCAATTGGAAGATCTCTATGCATTTCTAATGTACATAAGCCTTCATTAACTGGCCAAGGACCATATGTATTTGCATTTTGACTAGAAACAAAAGCAGCAACTTTAACATTTAATTTTTTAATGTCTTTACTACATTTTTCAAAATGTGCATAGCTTAATCCACTATATTTTTGTGGATAGAAGTTATGACAAGAAATAATATTATCTAGGTTTGGGTAATGAGACATTATATTATCTAAGTACTTAGTTCCTAAACTTGCATTAATTTCTACTTTAAGATTTTGTGGATTGTATGACATCATTGATTCTTTTTGAGAATCAAATCCTTCATCTAATCTCATACCATCTGCACCCATTTCTTTAAATAAAGAAAGATCATCATATTTAATACCTAATTTATCAAAAACGAAAGGAGCAACATCTAGTATAACCTCCATACCACACTTGTGAGCATGTTCATTGATAGTTCTGAACTCTTCTACGATTTCTTCTTTAGTCTTCCCCTCAACGCTTAATAAGCATGAGAAGATACGTTTGAATCCGTATTTTGCTGCTAAAGTAATGTAAGCCATATCCTTTTCAACAGTTGAATGTTCTGGATATATTGATATTCCTAATCTTGCCATATTAAATCCTCCTATTAAGCGAGTTATTCGCTAGCTTGATCTTTAATGTTTTGCTCTTCAGCTAACATTTCTTTTTCTTCATATTCATTTAAGATGAAAGCTTCCATCTTAGTTAATAATTTATTAATTCTTTTCTTATTTCCTCTTTTATAAAGGAATTGCATAACCTTTGCATTTAAATCTTTTGCATTAGATGTTCCTTTATAATCCTCTGTATAAACAACTTCGATTTGTTCATCACTAAGTTTGTTTATTTCATAGGAAATAAAGTTATCTCCCTGAGCACTAGTAAACGTAGAAGCATAAACCTTTGGCGCTTCAAACTTTGTAATAGTAACTTTTACATTGCCTGATTTACCAGTTTTTGTTTTTAACTTCTTAGTGTATTTATAACCTTCACTTATCTGGTTAACTCTAACATTCTTACCAGTAGCAGCGGTTATATCAAATACTAATGAATCCGATAGTTTTTCAAAAAAATCTTCAGCTTTAACATCAAGTTTACGTTTAATTTCGAACATAATATACCTAAAAGCTACTTGTCGTCGCTTTTTTTACCTTTCGCTATCAATATTGCTCCTATTACTACAAGTCCAACACCCTCTAATAGATTAATTGCATAACTATTAGTTAATGATGAATACATAATAACTATACATCCAATAGAAATCAAAAAACATCCCCATTTTACCATCGCTCATCACCTAATTTCTTATTTAATTTTACTTAGTCATTTGGAAATATAAAACACTTCCAACTTCAGTTCTTTTAATAATCTTCTTTGCTAATGCTATTGCAGCATCTAGGTCTTCAGTACTTACTGAGAACTTCATGTTGATTCCATGTTTCTCTATCAATTTAAAAGTAATATCCTCTTCGTTAGAATTTTCTAATAATTCAATAATGAAATCTTGTTTAATTGGGCAGTTAATATTAATCATCTTTAGTCTCCTTACTAAGCTATTTGTCATAACTTGATCATATATTTTCACTCTAAATAGTAATGTTATCCTAACATATATTCTTAGCATGCCATTCTATCTAGATTAATATACAGCATTTTAGGGGTTGCTGTCAAATAAGAATTGCATTATTTTCCTATTTCCCTCTAATTATTTAATATTTAATCAATTATAACTTCATATAGAGAATAGTGAATAAATTAATGCATCCTATGCTAATAAATAACACAAGGGAAGATGGCCGAAGCCCCTTCCCTTTATTGTGTGATTTGATTTTTTAAAATTAACCTTCGTTATCAACCATGTCAATTTTGTTAGCAACCATAACGAATGGTGCCCATAAAATTACAGCTAATACTAAGTTGAATGCTGCTAAGATTGCAGCTGGAACATTAACACCAGTAGCTAATAATGCGTAAATTACTGGAGGTAATACCCAAGGTACTTCTATACATACTGCTCCAACTAATCCTGTTGTTGTTGCAAAGTATGCAATTACAGTTAAGATTAATGGTATTAATAACCAAGGGATGAAGTAAATAGGGTTCAACACGATTGGTAATCCGAAGATAACTGGTTCGTTAATGTTGAAGCAACCCATTGCTACAGATAATTTAGCAACAGCTCTAGATTCTTCACGTTTAGAGAAGATGAAGATTGCAATAATTAATGCAATAGTACATCCTGAACCACCCATCCATACGAATGCGTCGAATGATCCACGAGTCCAAGCGAATGGTAACTCAGTACCTGCGTTGTAAGCTTTTGTGTTATCGAATAATGCTGGTTTGTAAATTCCGTCTAAAGCTGGTGCTAATACATTAGGACCGTGAAGACCGAAGAACCAGAATAATTGAACGAAGAATGTAATAATTAAGATAGCTCCAAGACCTTGAGATAATTCCATGAAAGGTGCTTGAACAGTTTTCATAATCCATGCAGGAATACCAATTTTAGCGAATTCAGTCATTGCCCATTGAGCAGCTCCTGCTACGTAAATTGCGATAGTTCCTGGAACAATTGCAGCGAAAGCTTTAGAAACAGCTGGTGGCACTTGTTCTGGTAATTTGATTGTAACGTTTGCTTGCATTAATTTAGCGTAAATAATTACACAAACTAATCCAACAATTAAAGCAGTGAATAGACCATTTGAGTTTGTCCATCCCCAGTCAAGATTTCCCCAAGTTCCATGAGGCATTGATAATGCGTCAGTTGCAGGATCTAACACAGCTCCAATTGAAGTTAAGTGTTTAACTGCTTCAGCTCCTAAATCAGCACCTTTACCTAAGTCTGCAGTTGCAGCAGCACCTTGAGGTAAAACAGCTATGAATGAAGCGAATCCAACTAATCCTCCAGCAAGAGGGTTAACATCGTATGCTTTAGCTAAAGCATAACCGAATGAGAAAGCGAATACTAATGATAGCATTGCTAAAGTAGCCCACCATACGTTTCCGTTGATTCCGATTAACCATTTGAACATGTTTGAGATAGTACTTGTTCCAGTGCCGTTTCCAGCAGCGTCTTTGATTTCCATATATTTATTTGGAAGATCACGAACAAATACGTTTAGTAATGTAGCAATAGCACCTGCCATAGTAATTGGCATAATACCAATAAATCCATCACGGATTGCTACAAGATGTTTTTGAGAACCGATTTTAGCCGCAATTGGGACAAAATGTTTCTCCATCCATTCTGAGAAATTTTTCATTTAATTCTCCTCCTAGTGAGTATCTATGTTTTCTTTTCCTAGAAATAAAACATAGTTTCTTTCTAAGTCAATTCGTATACCATCGCTGTACGGCATATGAATTAACTTGTCGATGACTATTCCAACTTTCCTTAGCTAATCAAGAATTATATCACTTATGCGCGATCGTTTGATTTATTGCTAATTCCACTTGGTATATACCATCGGTACCTCAATATAATACTACATACTTCTTTTCATTGCAAGCGTTTTCTAAAGTTTTTTTTAAGAAAATGTGAGAAAATGGGATAAGAAAATACCGCTTACATTCCAAATAGCCTTTATTTATCGTTTATTTCGTTATTTTGAATTTTATTCATTTTTTTAAAACTTTTTTATCCATTCATAACATTTCACATCCGTTTCATGCATTTTCTTGTAAAATTATATAAAATCTAAACAAATTCATAATCTTTACCACACTTAATTATATGTATACCACCCTAAAATATGAACTTAATTTTATTTATCTTTCACACAATGTGTAAAACTTAGTATATATAACAAAAGGTCTCCTTAGAGACCTTACTTATTTAGTTAATATTTCAATTCCCGTTTCACTTACTAACAATGTACATTCCCATTGGGCAGAAAGACTACCATCAGCAGTATAACAACTCCACCCATCACTCTCATCTATAAATATACTTCTCTTCCCCATATTTATCATTGGTTCAATAGTAAATATCATACCAGGTGCTAATATCATACCATAACCTTTTCTTCCATAATGTAATACATAAGGATCCTCATGAAATTCCAGACCAACTCCATGCCCACAGAACTCTCTAACAACGCTATACCCATTAATCCTTGCATGTCTTGCGATAGCTTCTCCAATATCACCTAAACAACCCCACGGTTTAGTAGCCTTAATACCTTCCTCTAAACACTCCTTAGCAACTCTAATAAACTTCTCAATCTTCTTATTAGCATTACCTATAATAAACATTCTAGAAGCATCTGAATAATACCCCTTATATATAGTAGACACATCTACATTAACTATATCTCCATCTTTTAATATAACATCTTCACTTGGTATCCCATGACAAACCTGATCATTAACCGAAGTACAAACACTCTTTGGATAACCTTCAAAATTCAAATCAGCAGGTATAGCACCATTACTATAAGTTATTTCATTAACCCAATCATCTATATCTTGAGTAGACACCCCCACTCTAATTCTTTCACTAACATAATCTAATACTTTAGTATTAATAATTGCTGATTCTCTAATCCCTTTAATCTGTTCTTCATTCTTAATTAGCTTCTTACTAGGAACCAACTTATTAATCTTTTCTAATTTAGTTATATGTTCATCGAACTCTTTATGACATTCTTCATATAACTTATGAGAACCACACCAACATTCTTTTTCCATCTTTACACCTCATTCTTTTATATTATACACCCATTCCTAATATTATAATAGTTTCTAACTTATATAAATAATAAGACTGTAGATGAACTACAGTCTTATTATTTATTATTTAGCTTCTCCATCAATTGTAATTTTATTCTTTTCAAATATTACTACATGTCCAGAACTAGTTACTTGTACATTTTTAACCTTAGTACAACCATCTCCTGGTAATACAGCACCTTCACAAGTTACTATAGTTTTATAAGGATCCGTTGGATAATCTAATAAGACTTTATCATTTACTTCTTTTAATGTAAATGATCCATCAGGTTCAGCATTACCCTTAGCTGCATAGCTAGTAGCCATCGTATAAGCATTTCTAGCATTTGTTTCTGCTGTTGCTTTTTTTGAATCTTCTAAATATCCCATAAAGTTTGGAACTAGTATTAAAGCTAGTACTCCTAAGATTGCTATAACAACAATCAATTCAATTAATGTAAATCCCTTAGTGTTTTTCATTTTATCTCCTTATGCATTCTTTTGCTCTTTTATATTATCACTGTACTCACTATTTTTCTAATTTTTGTTTAATATCGGCTTTCTATTGTTATAAAAAGTCTTAAATTACTATTTATTATGATATTATATAAAAAAAACATGTCCCTTAGGACATGCTATATCTCATATAATTTTGGAGCGGGTGAAGAGAATCGAACTCTCGTATCAACCTTGGCAAGGTTGTGTTCTACCATTAAACTACACCTGCGTATAATTTAAATTGGCGGTCCAGATGGGAATCGAACCCACGATCTCCTCCGTGACAGGGAGGCATGTTAACCGCTACACCACTGGACCGTGGCACTTTAAATATTACTTTAAATCATCTTCAAAATTAATGAAACTTTTACTAATATGGAGCGGGTGAAGAGAATCGAACTCTCGTATCAACCTTGGCAAGGTTGTGTTCTACCATTAAACTACACCTGCGTATAATTTAAATTGGCGGTCCAGATGGGAATCGAACCCACGATCTCCTCCGTGACAGGGAGGCATGTTAACCGCTACACCACTGGACCAAAAACAAAATAAATAATAATAAAATAAATGGCGGAGAAGGAGGGATTTGAACCCTCGCGCCAGTTGCCCGACCTATACCCTTAGCAGGGGCACCTCTTCAGCCGCTTGAGTACTTCTCCATGCTGAACTTTTTAACGCTTGTATATTCTACCATGTAAAACTGTCTTTGACAAGTCTTTTATTCCTAATATTTAAAAAAAGTGCTTTACGCACTTTATAACCCTAAACTTATTTTTAAAGCTTCATTTATCTTCCCCATTGTACCTATATCTAGCTTACATATCCATGTAGTTAATCTCTTCTTATCTATCGTTCTTACTTGTTCTAATAATATCATTGATACATAGTCTAATGCTTCATCTGCAAATATAACATGTGTTGGTAATGGTGGTTTACTCATCTTCTTTGATATAGGTGCTATTATTATAGTCTTTGAATAAGTATTCCCTTTATCATTCTGTATTACTACTACCGGCCTTACTCCTCCTTGTTCACTTCCTACAATAGGTGATAAATCAGCATAATATACATCTCCTCGATTAACCATCATTCTTTACTTCATCACTGATACTTGCATACTTTGTATTACACTTAACATTTCCTGAGGATCTAACTCATCTGAAAATACACTTATTTCTAAATTATTATTTATTGCACTCATACTATTTCCATCATATACTCCTATAACATCCATAGAATCTACTAATACTCCTCCCATTACTACACTTTGTGTTTCTTTACTTACTTCTTTAATCTTTTCTATTACTGTAAAACTCTTATCTCCTTTAAAATCTAATATATGTTTAACTCCATCTTCATTATCTACAACACTAGCATTACTTAATTGTGCATTAAATACTTCTACTGGATACATTGGTAAATCTTCTTTACCTATAGTTTCTTTACTTTCACTCTTTTCTAAATTACTAGGTTCTTTAAAGAATTCTTCTTTTAATTCATTATTATATTCTACTTTATTAAATACTAATTTTAATTCTGCTACATTATCTTTATTATATATTTGTACCCATTTAATTTTAGTATCTTTATCAAATAACATTTCTTGTCTTGTATAAGATTTATTATTTGCATAACTTACTTCACTACTTACTAAGTATCCATCACTTTCTTTCTTTATTACTGCTTTATCATTTTCTACTACATCTAACATTGTTTGTAATAGATATGGTTTAGGAGAATTCATTGGCCAATCTCCTTCAAATTTAAATATTTGATTTAAACTAGGTGTAACTACAAATACTCCACTTTTATTAGCTAATATTACTTGTTCTTGATTTAAATTCTTATCAAATAAACTTACTTTATAATTATCTTTATCTTTATCATCTAAATAAGATACTTGTATAATATAACTTTTAGTATCTTCTCCTTTTATTAATTCCATTTCTCCTTCTAGTGTATAAGAACTCATTCCTTTCATTGCTTTACTTAATTGTTTGTCAAATGATTTAGGTTTTAATCCAATAATTAATGCTATTGCTAAAACTGCTATTCCTATTCCAGCAATTATCTTCGTTTTCATCTTTTCACCTCCCTTTACTTTATGCTTTGTTTCTTTATATCATGCATAAATTATTATTTCTTTCATAAATTATAAGGGTGATATAATGAATAGACTTCAAAAGTCTTCTTTAGCTATTATAATAATCTTTACTATCTTTTATAGTATAGAAAAGCTACTCAATATATCTATATTGAGTAGCAATAGTTT
The DNA here is from genome assembly GCA_036639955.1 of Erysipelotrichaceae bacterium. Lineage (GTDB taxonomy): Bacteria > Bacillota_I > Bacilli_A > Erysipelotrichales > Erysipelotrichaceae > JAVWHP01. The sequence goes on along the minus strand of JAVWHP010000005.1, from coordinate 29,387 downwards.
TTTTAATTTTATTATTGGTTTAGCTAGTTTTATTTCTATTACTATTTATAGTATTAAAGAATATTGAATCCTGTTTCTTCTATAATTCTTTTAGCTAATGCTAACATATCTTTATTTCCGTTTATTACTACGTATTTATTTGCTAATGATATTTCAAAGTCTATATTTGCTGCTTCTAATGCATTAGATATTTTATTTACGCAGTTTTGGCATTCTAAATCTTTTAATAGTATTATATCTTTCATATTATCACCTCTTAACTATTATATCATATAATTTTTATTCTATTTGAACTTATTTAATCTTAATGCATTTCCTACTACAAATATACTGCTTAATGCCATTGCTGTTCCTGCAAATACTGGTGTTAGTAATGGTCCACCAAATAGATATAGTAGTCCTCCTGCTATTGGTATTCCTAATGTATTATAAAAGAATGCCCAAAATAAGTTTTGATGTATATTTCTTATTGTTTTTTTAGATAATCTAAATGCTTTTAATACGTCTTCTAAATTATCTTTTACTAATACTACATCTGCACATTCTATTGCTAGATCGCTTCCACTTCCTATTGCTATTGCTATATTAGCTTTACTTAGGGCGATAGCATCATTGATGCCATCACCTATCATAGCTATATTATTTTTATTCAGTTTTAGTTTATCTATTATATTACCTTTTTCTATAGGGTTTACTTCTGCGTGGAATTCATCTATGTTAAGTTTATTAGCTATCGCTTTTACACTTTGTTTATGATCTCCACTTAGAAGTATTATGTGTTTATGCATACTATGTAGTTGTTCTATTACATATTTAGCATTATGTTTTATTTCATCCCCTATACCTATAATACCTGATAGTTTATTATCTATAGCTATATATATAACACTATTACCTTTATCTAATAAACTATCAATAGTTTTAGTATCTTCTTTAGTTATATTAATGATAGTATTGCTTTCTTTTATATAACTATAGCTACCTACTACTATATTACTATTTTTATATGTACCATTTAAACCTTTACCACTTATGTCATTACTTATAATAGTATTAGTAGCTAATAAGTTTTTTGAAGTAGCATAATCTATTATAGCTTTAGCATAAGGATGATTACTATTCTTTTCTAAACTACTAGTAATTCTTATTAATTCTTCTTCATCTATATATGATATTACTTTAGTTACAACTGGTTTTCCACTAGTTATAGTTCCTGTTTTATCAAATACTATTGTGTCTATATGATTAATGTTTTCTAAAGCTTCTCCACTTTTAATATATATTCCTTGTTTAGAAGCAACACCTGTAGCTACCATAATAGCAGTAGGTGTTGCTAAACCTAAAGCACAAGGACAAGCAATAACCATAACAGAAACAAAGATACTTAAAGCAAAAGATATTGTGGCTCCAGCCACAATCCATCCTATAGTTAGAAATATAGCTATAATAATTACGCAAGGTACAAAGATTGCTGATATCTTATCAGCAATCCTAGCTATAGGAGCTTTTATACTTTGTGCATCTTCTACTAATTTAATCATACGTTTTATTGTAGTATTCTCTCCAATTTCACTTACTCTAGCTATTAATACATTAGTTAAGTTAATAGTTCCACCAATTAACTTATCACCTACATACTTATTAATTGGTAATCCTTCTCCACTTAACATAGCCTCATTAACTGCACTAGTACCTTCTACAATTATACTATCACTAGGTATTATTTCTCCTGGTTTAATTAATAATAATTGTTCTTTTTCTAAACTTTCAATATCTACTATAAGTTGTTCATTATTTAGAAGGATAGTACATGTCTTTGCTTGTAAATTCATTAAAGCACTTATAGCATCAAAAGTCTTACTCTTACTTCTTTCTTCTAACATATTACCTAACATAACTAAAGCTACTACAACTCCTGCAGACTCATAATATAAACTATGAACATAACTACTATTCCCCATCATTATCTCTATAGTACTATAAATACTATAACTATAAGCACTCAAAGTACCTATAGCTACTAAACTATCCATATTTGGAATCCCCCTAAATAACGATTTCAACCCAGTTCGATAAATTTTAAACCCCATAATCATTATAATAGTAGCCAATATAAATTGAATAATTGCAAACCCTATAGGGCTACTATTATAATGAATAACTTTAGGTAGTGGTAATACTATAAAACTTATCATATGTGACATACCTATATATAAAAGCAATAAAGCTAATAACAATAAAACTATTATTAGCTTAGTGCTTATTGGTTTAACTACTACTGGTTCTATACTTAGTTTAAAACCTCCAGCACTAAGCTTAGAATTTAAAGCAGTTAAATCACATTCTTTTTTAGATACTATAAGAACTTGTTTCATTAATAGATTTACTTCTGCACTATTAATATTAGGATCTTTCATTAATATATTATGAACAGCATTACTACAAGCAGCACAGCTCATTCCTTCTACATTATATTTCTTTTTCATTATTACTATTCAACACTTTCTAAAGCTATTACTATCATGTTATCTAAAGAAGATTCTCTAGCATCTGCACAAATTTCTTCTTTAGTAATAAGACTATCTACAATTGCTAATAATACAGCTGCTTTCTTTTTAAATATATTAGCATTATGAATTAAAGCAAAACTTTCCATATCTACACAGTCACATTGATGTTCATCTACATATGTTTGAAATTTATTATTAATTTCATCATGATAGAAAGCATCAATACATCTTACTCTAACTTTCTTTAATTCTATATCCATTATACTAGCAGCACTTACTAAACTAGCATTAGTATAAGCATCAGGATACATTAGTTTACTTGTTTCTTTACATTGTTCATAAGCATAGTTAGATTCACTAAAAACACTTTCAACTATAACTGTGTCTAACATTTTCAAACTATCTACATAAGCTCCTGCTGTACCTACTCTAATAATAGTATCTACATCATAATCTTTATATAATTCATAAGAATATATACCCATTGAAGGACAACCCATTCCATGAGCCATAACAGATACTCTCTTATCTTTATAGTATCCTGTATATCCTAACATATTTCTTACTTTATTAAACTGTTTAACCTTTGTTAAATACTTATCAGCTATATATTTAGCCCTTAGTGGATCTCCTGGCATTATAACTGTTTTAGCTATATCTTTTAGTTCTGCTTCATTGTGTGGTGTACTCATATTGTATACCTCCTTTTAAAGCATTATAACACACTTACTTCTTTATAGAAAAGTTATTTAGCCCGCTTAATATATTAGTCTTATAATCTCTATTAAGTTGTTCTCTAACTTTATACTCATATATACTAGTATTAATAAGCTTATCTATAATAGCCTTAGGTGAATAATCAAACAAATAAGTTGCTAAAGATCCAGGTATAGAATTGATTTCATTAACATAAAATTTATTATTAATTAACATGAAATCAATTCTTATTATACCTGAAATTCTAAAGATACTAGTACATTTTTTCGCTATCTCCAATACCTTGTCCCTATTAGCTTTAGATAACTTAGCTGGCATTATTCTTTTATCAGAACACTTATTATTACTATTTAAATATTTATCTTTATAAGATAATATACTATCACTCTTTATAACTTCCTCTATATTAGAATATATATAATCTTTTTTATCTTTAATTACAGCAATATTGAATTCTCTTACGTCCTTATAATAGTGTTCTGCTAGGATATAGTTATCGTAGGTTAGTGCTGTAGTTAGTTTATTAGGTAGTTCATTAGGAGTATTAATGATTGATATACCAATTGAACTACCTAATGTAGATGGTTTTATAATGATAGGATAACCTAACTCTTCTATACCACTATAATCTACAGTATTAACATCTAATATACTATAATCCAAAGTACTAACCTTATGAAATCTTAATACCTGTTTCATCAATGTCTTATCCTGTATTAAAGAACTACTTAACACTGATGAACAGGTATAAGGCACATTAAGTGCTTGAAAGTACCCCTGCATTACCCCATCCTCACCATTACTACCATGTAATGCTAATACTGCTAAATCAATCTGTACCTTATTATCAAGAATACGATTAATCTTTAAATAACAACCATCCTTTTCCTTAATAAAACCACAAACATTACCAACCCTTTTAACATGATCTAAATCTCTATATAACTTAATATTAGAATATTTATTACTAGTAAACATAGTATAATCTTTACTAATATAAATAGGTATAGCATTATAACGACTATAATCAAGATTCTTTAATATTTGCATAGCAGTTATAATACTCACTTCATGTTCTAAAGAAACTCCTCCATAAACTATAACTATATTTAATTTCATTATTACACCTCATTTTAAGGTATGCTAATGTCCTAAATAGGTTAATACTTATATAATAAAATTATCAGGTAAATCATTCTCTATTAATACTGTAGCTACTTTAGCTAAAGAATCTAACATACTATAAGCTTCTTTAAAACTAGAAGTAATATAAACATTATGCATATTAAAACTACTTTCTTTTAAACCTAAATATAATTGTTTAGTAATTCTTTCTCCTACTAAGATTACTATATCTGTTTTATCTTTCATTAAAGTACCAAAATTATAGTTTTCTAATTCTTGGATTCTTCCTAAGTCTACCATACCAGGAGTTATTATAATTCTAATATTAGGCATCTTAGATAATACTTCTAAAGAGTTTTTAGCACTACTAGGATTAGAATTATAAGAATTATCTATAATAGTATAATTACCTCTTTGAATAAGCTGTAAACGATGTTCTATATAATTTAAATTAGATACATAACTAATTAAAGTTTGCATAGATATATTTAAATAATTAGCTATAACTATAGCTGATAAAATATTAGATATATTATGTTTACCTAATAATATAGTTGAATAATGATAAGTTAAATTATTATGAATTATATCAAAACTAGATCCTTTAGAATTATAAGTAATATTAGTAGCATAGTAATTAGCAGAAGGATCTTCTAAACTATAAGTTATTTTATTTATATTATTATATATATGATAATTCTTAATATGATAATTATCTAAGTTTATAAAAGCAGTACCTGATGGTTTTATAAACTCTATTAGTTGCATCTTTTCATGTATTATATTAGGCATGGTTTTAAATGTTTCTAAATGTTGAGGACCAATACTAGTTATTAATGCATAGTCTGGTTTTATAAATTTAGCTAACTTAGTTATTTCTCCTACATGATCAGCTCCTACTTCTATAATAAATATATCATGAAACTTATTTAATCTTTCATTTATACATTTACTTATACCCATATCATTATTATAAGAATGAGGAGTCATTAAAGTATAATAACGATCTTTTAATAATTCATTTAATATAAACTTAGTACTAGTTTTACCATAGCTTCCACTTATTGCTATCTTTATTAAATTATTATTAGTATATAACTTCTTTTTAGCTATTCTAATATAATAGTTCTTTATTTGTTTTTCTATAGGTTGAATTATTATAGCTGTTAATATAAATATAGCCTGGGAAATACCTTCATATAATATTATAACTAATATAATACTATAGCTATTAGTATTCATAACTAATCCATATATCGCAACAAAGTTTAATATATTATATAAGATTGTAAAGCGATATACCCTAAGTGTATATACTAAGGGTTTGATCCATTTATGTTTCTTAAAGTTTAATAACAATATATAGGCTACTATAAATATTATTCCTATTGTGCTTCTAATAAATACTTCATAAGTATTTATTAGTAGCAATAGTACTAATGGTAGGCTATATATTGTATGTTTAATTAGGGGTATATAATAATGTTTATAGTGATTTATTTGTCTTGGAATATTGTAGTGGTTTTGTTGGAAGTAGAGCATGTTTGTTAGATAGCTAGATAGGTTTAGCGTTAGTATTGCTAGACATAGTATTAGTTTCATTTAATTACTCCCTTCAGATAGGCTTCTACTACTTTATTAAAGCGTAGTGGTTGATGGTAGTAGGCGAAATGATCATCATTTTCAAATATTATAAGGGTTGAATCTTTGATAAGTTTATTCATTTTATTAGCGTATTTAATTGGAGTTTGTTTATCATCTTCTCCCCATATTAAAAGAGTTGGACAGTCAATATGGGGAAGAAGATAGGTTAAGTCTTCATTAACTGCTTTAACTAGTGTTTGTTGAAGTAATGGATTAGCCTCAATATAATCTTTACTACCTAAATTAGTTTTTATATTAAGTAATTTAGTTAGTTTATATAGATATACTTTAATATAGTAATTAGGATAGCGTGTAGGTCTAATTCCAGCAGCACCAGTCAATATAAGAGCAGAGCACTTATTAATAGCAGCATATTTAATAGCAACCCTAGCACCAAAACTATGAGCAATAATAATAGGATTGGATGTATGATACTTTTCTATTATGTTACATATACATGTAACATAATCATCGATTGACATCGAGGTAATAATATCGGATTTACCAAAGCCTGGTAAATCGATATTTATTACTTGAAAAGTATCTTTGAAGTAATAAGCTATATTATGCATAAGAGTAAGATTAGAACCCCAGCCATGTAATAAAACAATAGTTTTACCACTTCCTTTAATTTCATAATTTATCATTTAATCATCCTTTATATAGCATATGTTAGTTAATATATAATTAGAATAAAAAAACAAGCCTATTTATAGGCTTGTTAATTCTTAGTAATTCTAAATATAACTCCTTCACTTGTATTCTCACCATATACACGATAACCATTAGCACTAACAACCTTATATACAATTGAAAGTCCTAGACCAAACTTACCTTCTTTACCCTTTTCAAAAGGTTTAAATAAAGAATTAATTCTTTCTTCACTCATAGATTGGCCATCATTTTCAATACTTAGTTCATCTTTATTAAGTGTAATAATAATATGTGTCTTCGCATATCTAAGTGCATTTTCAATTATATTTTCAATCGTTACACGCCATGGTTCTTCACTACCATCAAAATAGATTTCTTCTAAATGAGATTCAATTTCTATTTCTGGATTAATAACCTTAATAGCTAACATAACTTTATTAATTATTTCTTTCATATTTACTTTTTCATCATGACGTTCTTGAGAAATTAAGTATTCTACTCTGTTTAACCACAATAGACTTTGTACCTTCTTTTCTAATCTTTCAGCATTATCTATTATTACATCTACACTCTTTTCTAATGTATCATATGGATAAACTCCATCTTTAATACTCTCAGCATAAGATTTAATAGTAGCTATTGGTGTCTTTAAATCATGTGAAATATTATGTATCATTTCTTCCTTAGTCTTCTCTTGTTTCTTTAGTTCTTGTCTCATACTTATAATAGCTTCTGCTAGTTCACCTATTTCATCATTACGATTTACATTTAAAGTAGCATCCTTGCCTAGTTTTATCTTCTCTATATAATTTTTAATCTGATTAAGTGGGTGTATTAAGTAAGCTACCCATATCATTAGTATTATAAAGAATACTCCCACTACTAATACAGTAATATTAATAATACTACTAAGTAGTGTATCTTTAAATTCTGATATATAACTATTATCTGTCATAGACACAATTACACCACCCTCAGGTACTTTAGTAATAATATAATAAGTGTAATTGTTACGTTCACCAAACTGATAACGAGCACTCTGTTTATCCATCTTCTTTATATTAGCAGTAATGTTTTTTATAAGATCTCCACGATTAGTAAAATAAGCTAAATTATTAGTTGTGAAAGTCTTTAATGAATTATCAGCAAAATATAAATGAGTAACAGACTTATCTTGTTGTTCATTAATAAAGATTTTATTAACACTAACTCCATTAGTTACTCCAAAGATAACACTGTTTTGAGAACGTGTTATCATTCCATACATTTGATCTCTAATAAATAAATCAATATTACCTGATAAATAAATAAAGAAAAAACTAGCAAAGAAAGTAATAAAGAAAAAGATAAGAGCAAATAATTGTTGAGATAATGAAAGGCCCTTTAACCAACGATTAAATTTCTTCATTATCCTAAACGGTAACCAAATCCATAAATAGTATGAATATTAAGTTTAGGTAATTTCTTACGTAATCTTCTTAAAGTATCATCAACTACTCTATCACTACCAAAATAATTATCATCCCAAACAAAGTTAAGTATTTTTTCTCTAGAAAAAGCTACTCCTTTGTTTTTAATAAACATCATAAGTAAATCAAATTCTTTAGTAGTAAGATCTATTTCTTCTCCATCACTAAATATTTTACGTTGTTCTTCATCTAATTCATAGGTATCAATACTTACTCTAGTAATATCACTTTTATATGACCTTTTAATAATATTATTAACTCTAAGTACTAGTTCTTTAGGTGAGAAAGGTTTAGTGATGTAATCATCACTACCTTTCTCAAGACCAATAATACGATCAAATTCTTTATCTCTAGCAGACATAAATACTACAGGTATTTCAGATCCTTGCATTCTTATTTCTTCTATTAAATCAAAACCACTTTTATCATCTAGCATTATATCTAATATCCATAAATGAACATCATCATCACTAACATGAGCACTAGCTTGATCATAAGTATAATAAGAACGTACTTCATATCCTTCTTTCTCTAAATAACTTTTTACTAATTCATTTAAATCTTTTTCATCTTCTACAATACATATTACTTTTTTCATATGAATCACCTCTAGGTATATTGTAACAAAATTATGTGAAAAAAAAAGGACTTTTTTAAAGTCCTTTCATTTTTACGTAAGATACTACCTCATTTACATATAAATCACATAATTCAGATGTTTTTGCCTCTACCATTACTCTTATTATTGGTTCTGTTCCACTTGGTCTAACTAAAATTCTACCGTCGTTTCCTAGTTTTTGAGCAACACTAGCTACTAGTTCATCTAATTTTTTATCATTTAATGCTTGTTTCTTATCCTTCACTTTAACATTAATTAGTAGTTGAGGATATATAAATAAATCTTCACTAAGTTGTTTTAATGATTGTTTAGTTGAATTCATAACTCTTAATAGATATAACGCTGATAATAAACCATCACCTGTATTAGCGTATTCTTTAAATATTATATGTCCTGATTGTTCTCCACCTAATGAGTAGTTCTCATTAGACATGCATTCAAAGACATACTTGTCGCCTACATCAGTTTGTTTATATTGTATATCGGCTCTATCTAAAGCTTTATATAATCCAATATTGGACATTATAGTAGTTACTACTATATTATCTTTTAATAGTTTATGATGGCTCATATAGTTACTACATATATAAAGAATTGCATCTCCATCTATTATATTACCATCTTCATCTACCGCTATTAAACGATCAGCATCTCCATCAAAAGCAAAACCAGCATGAAAGTCTCCTTGTTTAACAAACTCACTTAAAGATTTGGGCTGTGTAGATCCACATTTAGTGTTTATATTTACTCCATTAGGTCTAGCATGTATAACTTCTACATGTGCTCCTAATGAACGTAATACATCAGCCGCACAACTAGTAGCACTACCGTTAGCAAGATCTAATGCTATATTATATCCACATAAGTTCATTTCAAAATGTTCTTTTAACATATCTTTATAATGTAGTATTCCATCTTGCCAAACTAATATCTCACCTATTTCAGCATCATATTTAGGTTCAATCTTTATTTTACCATCAATATAATCTTCAACAAGATCTAATATAGCTTGATCCATTTTCTTACCTTCACTATTAAATAATTTAATTCCATTATCATAGTATGGATTATGAGATGCAGAAACCATTATTCCACAATCAAAATCTTCTTTAGCTACTAAATATGAAACACTTGGTGTTGGACAAACTCCTAGCAAATAAACATTAGCTCCACATGAACTAGCTCCCGCAGCTAATCCATTTTCAAACATACTACTAGATATTCTTGTATCTTTACCGATCAGAATCTTAGCATGTTTTGTTTTACCATAATATGTTCCTAAATATTGTCCAATTTTAATGGCAATATCTAAATTTAACCCTTCATTTGCTCTACCTCTCACACCATCTGTTCCAAAGTATTTACCCATCTTATTCTCCTTTTTCTACTTTTAATGAAATCTTAGGACTTGCTAATGAATATGTAACTAGCTTATTCTTTCCACTTACTACTAGTACTACATCTTGTGTACCAGTTTCACTAATCTTAGAACAATCTATATATACTTCTAAATCATCTGCTACTACTGTATCTATTACTGATTGTGCTCCTGTTAATATAACAGTTGCTGTTGTATCAGCATCATTAGTTGGATACATCTTAAAGCCTGTTTTATTGTTCTTAAATGATATTGGTATACCTTTTAATTCCTTAGTTTTTGCTTCTGTTAATTTAAGTTCTATGTTTACTTTACTTATACTTGATGCATTAACTCCACTTGGTAAATTAATTGGCATTGTTATAGTTTTATCTCCAGTTATATTTTCCATTGGTACTTGAATTGCAAAGCTTGTTAACTTATTAAGTATATCTTTTTGTCCATATATAGTAAGTGCTTGATGATCCATCCTATAGGATTCAATTGCCATATTATTTGGTAGTCTTCCTATTGGTTCTAATGTAAGTTTTACATCTTTTTTAGGTGCTGTTACGCTTACTTTAGCTTTTACTGTTGCTGGTGATATAGTTGCTTCTACTTTATCTCCATTTTGGTCAAAGGCTACTAATTTCGCATCTGTTTCAAAATCGGCTGATTTATTTGATACGTCGATTAGTGCTTTTACAAATGATATTTTATTTATTGTTTCTTGTGATGCTCTTACTGTTACTTCGCTTTGTTCAAATTCTGGTATTCCTAGGCTATATATCTTATCAATCTTATCTGTATTTACGAAGTCATATCCTACTTTGAATGTTTGTGAAGTTTTCTTTGCTATTTTTACTGTTATATTACTAGGCTCTATTACTGCATCTACTCGATCATTTAGATTTATTGCTGCTAATTTAACGTCATGTGTTCCTTCTGTAAGTCCTTCTAGGTTAGCTACAACTTCAAATTGTTGTTGCATTTTAACTTGCTGAATATCGCTTAAATCACCTACTAGTCTAACTGTAACAGTTTCTGGTATTCCAGTAACTTCATATACTGCATCATTTACTGTTACACTTACTGGCACATTTTCAATTTTAATAGCACTTTTATTTGTTCCGAATACTGAGCTTGTACTTCCATCCATATTAACTGCACCATATAAAATAATGGCTAATACTAATGCAACTACTTTACCATATTTACGGTTGAATAATAATCGATCAACCCATGTTGATAGCCATCTTAATGCTTTAGCTGCAGTATTTTCTACACTTGCATAAGTTTTAACTAACTTTTGCGATTTATCTGCTATTGTTTTTGCTAGCTCTGCTTTGTTCTCATTGCTAAGGTTTTTCTTTTTATTTTTCATCTTTATTTCCCCCTTCCTTTTTACTTAGTTTTGTTTTTGTTGGGGTTTTTTCTATTTTCTTTTTCTTTGATGCTTGGTATGTAACGATAACGTCTTCATTACTATCATTTTCACTTACTTCAAAGTTATCTACAAATTCTGTTGATATCTTCTCATCTACTAGAATATTCTTTTCGTTTTTTGCTTTTTCTACTAGATTATTGTTCTTCAATTCTTTTTTATTTTCTACATTTTCTTCTTCATTTTCTTTATCTTTTTTATTGTCTTTAGTTTTCTTTTCTTTTTTAAATTTCTTTCTTGTTGTTCTTCCGTCACTTATCCCTTTAGCTTTCTTTTTAAAGAATCCTGCTATTCCATTATTTTCAGCACTTGCTGGTTCTTTATTATCTTCTTGGATAGTTTCTTGTTCATTTGTTTGACTTATTACATTTGTTTTTATATCTACTACTTCATTTTGTGCATGACAAACTACCATTAATAGATAATCTTTTAATGCTTCTTTATCTAATATTGTTAGTTTTCCTTCTTCTGCTATTGATATGTTTCCTGTTTCTTCTGATACTACAATAGTAACACAGTCGCTTATTTCACTTATCCCAATAGCTGCACGGTGTCTAGCTCCATAGCTTGATGGAAAGTCTAGACTTGTTGGTGGGAAATATGCACTTGCACATGCAATCTTATCTCCTTGTATAATAACAGCTCCATCGTGTAATGGAGTTCCTGGTACAAATATAGATCCTAACAACTCACTTGATACTGCTGAGTTCATTGCTGTTCCAGTTTTTATAAAGTCACTTAAACTAATCCCTTGTTCTATTGAAATCAAGGCACCTGTTTTACTTGCTGATAATTCTCCACAAGTTTTAACTAGTTCATTAACTAAATGTTCTCTTTCATTTACCGTTAATGTAGAGATTCTAGAAAACAGATTGGATTTCCCCATCTTTTCTAATATAGATCTAATCTCTGGTTGAAAGATTATTATTAATGCTAGTGGTCCCCAGTTTATAAACATTCCTGCTAACCATTCTAATGTTTTAAGACCAAATATAGTAGCTATTGATCTAATAATAATAATAAATATTATTCCTTTAAAAATTTGTATTGTTCTAGTGTTGTTCTTGATAATCTTTAAACAATAGTATATAACTATCCATATACATCCTATATCTAATAGAACTCTTAATAGATTAAGTATATTATTATAAGTTAAGTAATCAAACATACAATCACTCCTTCCGTTTAATATTATATCACAGTTTACTCTTAGTTTTTAATGCTTTTTTTTAGTTTATCATAGATTGCTTTCCCTACGCTACTATATACTTTATTACTTTCTTTAATTATAGCTTCATGACTTGTTGCTACACAGTCTCCTTTATAGGCTTTTATCATACTTAAATCATTATATGAATCTCCTATAGTATAAACTTCATCTTCACAAATTTTAGTTAATTTAGCTATATAATTTACTCCTTCATATTTACTTACGCCTACTGGCGCAATATCTATACAATTAACATTAGTATATGCTGTTGCATATTCTTTAAATCTTTCATTTATTTCTTTTGTTACTTTTAATGCATATTCATTATCTTCTAATGATATTACTAGTTGTGCTATCTTTTTATTGTTCATTATTTCTTCTTTACTTATTGCACTTACAACATTTGCGTATTTATAGTCTGTTTGTTTACTATTGATTGTGCATTTACAGCGATGGAATCCATCGTTTATAACATATGATGCACAATCAATAGTTTCAATAAACTTAATTATTTCTAATGCTGCATCAAATTTAAAGCATTCTTCTTTTAGTAGTTTTAAATTTCGATCATATATAACTCCTCCATTATTTCCTACAATATAATCAAATTCAAAGTTATTTAATTTTTGTTGTTCAATAATAGATTCCATGCTTCTACCTGTTACTATTGCAAATATATAACCTTGTTTTCTCCATTCTTTAATTGCTTCTATATCTTCTTCTTCTATCTTTTCTTTAGTTCTTAATGTTCCATCATAATCTGTTGCAAATAATTTCATATCTTACCTCCATAATTTAACCTTATATAGTTTATCATTATCCCTTCTAAATTACCAATGAATACGCATAATGAAATTAGGCGATTTGTTAAAAACGCCCATTTCATCGAAGTATTCATTGTTAACTAACAAACATAATTATTAATCCATATATTATGATAATAAACTTACTACTGATTTTTTCAGTGTTTTCATTATAGATATAAATACTAATATTAGAATATAAACTATTATTATACTTATTATTAATAAGTATTCTAATGGAGTTAGTGCTATTGATAGATTAAAATTACTTTTAATTATAAGTGATATAACTATATTAATTATAATACTTAATATTAGTGGTATTACAATTTTACCTAAATGTTCAAATACTAATATTCTTTTTATTCTGTTTTTACTTACATTAAATACTTGCAGGTATCCTATTTCTTTTCTTCGATAAAATAGTTCTAGATTTATCATATTAGATAGGAATACAAAAACTATAAGCATTATAATTATTACATTAATAAAGAAGATGTTTAGAAACATATTAATAGTTTGCATCTTTTCTTCTAATTTAAATTCCCATCCTCTATTACCATTTGTTAGTTCACTTATTTCATATTTGTGTTCTTTCATATTAGGATAATAGCTTCGATTAATGTCTTTAATAGGATCAGCTTCTATATACTTACTTAGTACTTTTTCATCAATTGCTATAAAAGGATTTCGACCTAATTCAGTATTATCATAACCTCCTATAGCATTTAAGTATTCTTCACTATATTCTTTTAATATAGCACTTATAATTAGTGGTTCATCAATACCTTCTAAGCTAATCTCCTTATTTATATAGTTTGCATAATTAGTGTCTTTGAATTTTCTTTCTATATATTGTTGATTAACTATTACTTCATTAGTTTTACTTGGATATGTGCCATATTCTATTGCTTCTGGTATTCTAAAAGTATCACATTCTGTAGGTAATCTATTAAATATAAAGGTGTTATCAATAACTTTTTGATAATTATTTATGAATACTATTTGATCATAGTAGCTTAGTTTTTTTAAACTATCATTACTAACTCTAAATATATCTGATGGATATTTATTCTCTTCTCTTAATATATAGCTATCAGAAAAATGTAGTCTTATTCCAGCACCTAAGAAAATCAATAAGAATATAACTAGAAAGCATATGCTAGATAATATATTAGGTTTACCTACTTTTTTTAAAGCATATTTAATATCTAATTTTAGCATATTATTTGGTTTAAATTTAGCGATTTCTTTTTTATTTATGCTTGGTTCAATTATCTTATTATTATTTATTTCTCCATAATCTATATTTATTACTTGGTCTGCTATTTGATCAAAGCAGTCTTCATGAGTTGAAATAATTACACATCTTCCATCTTTAGCTATATCTAATAATTTAACTATTTCATTAGATCTTTTAGCATCTAGTGCAGCTGTAGGTTCATCGCATAATAGTACTTTAGTATCTAATAATAAAGCTCTAGCAATTGAAATTCTTTGTCTTTCTCCATTACTTAATTGATCTGGCATCTTATTTAAGAGTTGTTCAATTTCTAGTTTCTTTGCTAGACTTTCTATCTCTATTTTATCAGCACCAATAAAATACAGATTATCCATTACGGATAGGTTACCTAATAATAAACTACTTTGAAAGACATAACCTATTTGACTTTTAATAGAATTAGTTTGTTTACTATTTAGTTCTTTTACTTTATTACCTTCATATTCATAATCTCCACTATAGTCATTATCAAGACATCCAATTAAGTTAAGTAACGTTGTTTTACCACAACCACTTACTCCTTTAATAACATATATTTTATCTTTATTAAATTCTAAATTAATTCCTTTTAGTACTTCTTGTTGATTATATTTCTTTTTAATATTTATAAGTTTTATCATAGTATATCCCTTCTTTCTTTTAAGAGTTCATACCAGTTAATTCTTTTTATTTTCATTATCATTATCTTAATAAATAGTAAAGCAACTAAAGCTATTAATATTAAAACTATTATAGCTACTTTAACTGATATATAGAACAATGGATAAGTTGTAAACATCATAATATTATTTATACCATTTAAGATAATCACTCCAATTGAACTAGTTATTAGTGATAATCCTAGAAGTTTAAGAACCTCAACCATATAGTATTTAAAATAACTATTAGTTATCGTTGTCCATTTATATCCATAATATCTATATACTGAAAATATATGTAAGTTTCTTTTTATTTGAATGAATTTTGTCTGTATATAAAATAACATTGATAATAGAGCTGCTACAATCATACCTGGTATTAATAGCTTAGACATAGTTTTATATTCATCTATACTTTTAGTAATAGATAATGGTAGTGCATTTGCTTTAACATCTTTAATGTTTCCTTTGCTTTCTAAATATTCATTATAGAAATTCATCATACTGTCAAAATCTTTAAAGTATGCTGTGTATTTACCTTGATGAGGTTCTTTAATTTCTTGCGTTGCATACTTATCATCTTTTAGATAGTAATCTGTATATGCTGATGTAAAAAATAATATTTGGCTAAAATTTTCAAAGGCTCCTGATTTATTATATATTCTTTGTTCGTTAGTTACCGGTTTAAATATTCCTTTTATAATGAATGTTTCTTCTCCTCTTGGTGTTATGACTTTATGTTCAGTTCCAATTAGTTGTTCAGTGTTTGGATTTAGTTCTCTAGCGTATTCTGATCCAAGCATAATTTCATTTGCTTGAGTAGCGTATGAACCATAAGCGATTTCTGAACTATAATAGTAATTTTCAATATTTGGAAGTGTTCCACTATTTAAGCTTCTAAAAAATGGATTGTTAGTTTCCCATTCTACATCTACTGGTTTTTCTATTGATCTTTCACCTATAAAATATTCAGCACCACTACTATAATTATATACTAATTCACTTATGGATTCATTACTAGCTAATAGACTAGTTTTAATATCCTCATTTAATGGAATATCTACTGATAAATAATTAAGGTGATATTTGGAATCCAAAGCCGCAAATATTTTCTTTTCTGGTTCTGCGCATAAGAACACACTTAAAAAGACTAGAACAAAAATAAACACTAATATACGCTTTGATTTCTTCTCAGTATATTTATATTTATCTTGTTTTTTTACAAAATTATATAAATCAGGAAGTAGTTTATTTTTATGTATCTCGTTCATTACTGGTGTTTCATTATCTACTAATACTGTTGAATATTTTTTTAAATTCTTGAATTCTATTATTTCATCACAGTAATTGCATGCAACATTATCATGTGAGACCAATATTATTAATATCTTATCTTTTAGTCCATTTAACATTTCAAATACTATTTCTTTATTTTCTTTATCTAACGCTGCTGTTGGTTCATCTAATAGTAGTACTTTCTTATTGGCAGCTAATGCTTGTATTATGGCTATTCTTTGTTTTTGTCCACCACTTAGCATATATGGATATTTGTCTAAGCATTCTTCTACTCCAAAATCTTTAACTAGTTGTTTAATATTTGATTCATTATTAATTAAAGCTAGGTTATCACTTATTGTTAGATAATCTATGAAGTAAGTATCTTGTGTAATATAAGCAATACTATTTTCTAAAAGCTCAGTATCTTTTCCATATTCAATTAGTTTACCATTAAAATAGTATTCTCCCTCATATGGTATGATCCCTTCAATAATATTTATTAAAGTTGTTTTACCACAACCACTTGGACCAAACAGTAAGTATAATCCTTTGTCCTTAAAATAAAAATTAAAATTATCTAATATGTAATCTTGATTCTCATACTTCTTTCTTATTCCATTTAATTTTATCATAATACGGCTTTTGCCCCACACACCTTTCATATATTCCTTATACTCATTAATTATAAATTTTAATAATTTTATAAGCAAGATAAAAAGCACACCTTAATCTATCTTTAAGTAATTCTTTAGAAATTCTTAATATGTCTCACTCATATCTCACTCATATCTCACTCAAATAAAATAAAGTGCACACGATTAACGTATACACACTTCATTTAACTATAATTTTAGCAAATTAACTAACTGCTTATTAAGTTCCGATTCAATTAATTTATCACTTAATTTTCCATCTGCCTTATATTCTTTAGAATCTACCATTTGCTTTTCTAATGTATCTATTTCTTTTTGAAGATTAATCTCTTCCTTGGTTGCTTTTCCTTCTCTTACTTTATCTGATAAATAGATATCCTTGCTTATTATTTCAATATTTATCAGTTTTACATTACCATAACTCGCAATATATGAGCTCTGTAAAGTTCTACCATCACTTATTGTTACCTGATTACATTCAGCAGATTTTGTATATTGATTTCCAAACTTATCCGGTTCTTTATTTAACAGTTCATTAAACATCTTTATGATGTCAGATTCATTAAAGTAACTAAATTTTACATTTTTTAAACTTTCTGAATTTAATGTAGTGCCATTTTTAAAATTAGTATTTAATATTACTTCAATTTCTTTAATTTCTTTTAAAATTTCTGCATTATAAACTAATGAAGGCATATCTACTTCAATTTCACCAATAAGTTGTCCATTTTCATCATACATTTCCCCTTTAAAGTCATCCATTTTTTTGTATTTGATATTCTCTCCATCTAGCGAAACTACCTCTTGTTTATCATCAT
This sequence comes from Erysipelotrichaceae bacterium, assembly GCA_036639955.1. Lineage (GTDB taxonomy): Bacteria > Bacillota_I > Bacilli_A > Erysipelotrichales > Erysipelotrichaceae > JAVWHP01. The sequence continues at coordinate 11,166 of JAVWHP010000005.1, read as the reverse complement.
ACTTCTTTATATTATCAATAACTTCTTCATTTTCTTTATCTATTCTTTCATAACTAGTGTTCATAGTTAATACCCATCCATCTTCTTTTTCTAATAGTGTTTTAACCTCAACAAACTGAGGTATTACTGTATCTTGTTTATTACTTGAACAACCCGTTAACATTATTATAAAAGCAACTAAAATAATTATTTTTTTCATATTGTATACATCCTACTTTAACACCAATTGATAGAAATATAGCTCGGTTCCTCCAGGAATTTCATCATCTTTTCCATCACTGCCAAGATAACTAGTAAGGTATAATTCAGCTTTACTATCGCCTTGAGCATCAATAGGACCATTGTCATTACTTTTTTCTACTTTTATGGAAGTTAGTTTACGTCCTTCAAACGTTCCAACATATGTTCTTATAGTATCGTCTTCATTGCCAAATCCATCTTGGTCTTTAAGCCAAATAGTAAGTTTACGCTCATTAAAGTCACTATATGAGTTTTCAAGTTTTCCTAATCCAGAAAAATAAACTCCAGCATCGGCTCCCATCGCCGTATCATATTCACTAACTAAATCAAACGCTGGCGTTGAAGTATATTTCCACGCTAAGAGTTTTTGGCCAAGAAAGATACCTGTAGAAGCTGCGTACACACCAATAGAAAAGCAACAAAGCAATGATAAGACAATTAGAATTTTACGTTTCATATATTTCTCCTTTTAGGGTTTACCTAAATACATAATATAGCAATCACAAAAAGTGATATTGAAATCAAATCAAAAATATTAGAACTAGTCTACAAACGTTAAATAATCAATATAAAACAAAATCCTTAAATAATCTTTAAGTAATCTTTAGAAATCATTAATATAACTTTCATACATAAAGCATAGAGCAACACGATTAACGTAGTAGCTTTTTATATAACTATAATTTTAGCAAATTAACTAACTGCTTATTAAGTTCCGACTCAATTAATTTATCACTTAATTTTCCATCAGCCTTATATTCTTTAGAATCTACCATTTGCTTTTCTAATGCATCTATTTCTTTTTGAAGATTAATCTCTTCCTTGGTTGCTTTCCCTTCTCTTACCTTATCTGATAAATAGATATCCTTACTTATTATTTCAATATTTATCAGTTTTACATTACCATAACTCGCAATATATGAGCTCTGTAAAGTTCTACCATCACTTATTGTAATCTGATTACATTCATGATCTTTCATCCTTTGATTTCCAAATTTTTCTGGTTTCATTTTTAAAATTTCATTAAACATCTTTATAATATCAGCCTCCTTAAAGTAACTCAATTTTACATTATTAAAACTGTCTGAATTTAATGGAGTATTATTTTTAAAATTACCCTTTAACATCTCTTCTATAGCTTCAATTTCTTTTAAAATTTCATTATTATATACTAACGATGGCATATCTACTTCTATTTCACCAATTAGTGAACCATCTTCATCATACATTTTGCCTTTAAAGCCATCTAATTTTTTATATTTAATATTAGCGCCACTTAATGAAATTGCTTTATCTTCATCATCATACTTCTTTATATTATCAATTACTTCTTCATTTTCCTTATCTATTCTTTCATAACTAGCGTTCATAGTTAATACCCATCCATCTTCTTTTTCTAATAGGTTCTTAACCTCAACAAACTGGGGTATTACTGTATCTTGTTTATTACTTGAACAACCCGTTAACATTATTATAAAAG
>JAVWHP010000005.1:0-9346 GCA_036639955.1 Erysipelotrichaceae bacterium | reverse complement strand
GGTATTACTGTATCTTGTTTATTACTTGAACAACCCGTTAACATTATTATAAAAGCAACTAAAATAATTATTTTTTTCATATTGTATACATCCTACTTTAACACCAATTGATAGAAATATAGCTCGGTTCCTCCAGGAATTTCATCATCTTTTCCATCACTGCCAAGATAACTAGTAAGGTATAATTCAGCTTTACTATCGCCTTGAGCATCAATAGGACCATTGTCATTACTTTTTTCTACTTTTATGGAAGTTAGTTTACGTCCTTCAAACGTTCCAACATATGTTCTTATAGTATCGTCTTCATTGCCAAATCCATCTTGGTCTTTAAGCCAAATAGTAAGTTTACGCTCATTAAAGTCACTATATGAGTTTTCAAGTTTTCCTAATCCAGAAAAATAAACTCCAGCATCGGCTCCCATCGCCGTATCATATTCACTAACTAAATCAAACGCTGGCGTTGAAGTATATTTCCACGCTAAGAGTTTTTGGCCAAGAAAGATACCTGTAGAAGCTGCGTACACACCAATAGAAAAGCAACAAAGCAATGATAAGACAATTAGAATTTTACGTTTCATATATTTCTCCTTTTTAGGTTTTACCTAAATATATAATATCACTTATATTAAAAGTGTCAAGGCATTTATACTATTTAATTTTATATTAAAATAATATAAAAACCTATAAAGAAAGATTCAATAAATATAATCTTCTTTATAGGTTCTATTTTAAATTTACTATTTAGTGTGCATAACTCTTACCATCACTGCTTTTTGTGCATGTAGACGATTTTCTGCTTCTTCAAATATTTCTTTAGCATGTGCTTCAAAGACTTCTTCGGTTACTTCTTCACCTCTATGAGCTGGTAAACAATGAAGAACCATACAATCAGATTTAGCTACGCCAAGCAATTCCTTATTAATTTGGAATACTCCTTCAAAAGCTTTTGCTCTAACTTTAGCTTCTTCTTCTTGTCCCATACTAGCCCAAACATCAGTAAATATAACATCAGCATCCTTAGCTGCTTCATAAACATCATTAGTTAATGTAAATTTACCTTCAGCATTAGCTAAAGCTATAACATCAGCAGCTGGTTCATAACCAACAGGAGTAGCTACAGCTACTTCCATTTTAGTTCTAATACCACCAACTATTAATGAGTTAGCCATATTATTACCATCACCTATATAACACATTTTTAAACCTTCAAGTTTACCTTTAAATTCTCTAATAGTCATTAAATCAGCTAATACTTGACAAGGATGAGAATAATCAGTTAAACCATTTATAATAGGTATATTCCCATAGGTAGCTAAATCTAGTACTTCTTGTTGGTCAAACGTTCTTATCATTATACCATCCAAAAATCTAGATAAAACACGAGCAGTATCTTTTACAGGTTCTCCTCTACCAATTTGAAGATCATTACTACTTAAGAATAGTGCTTGGCCACCTAACTGGTACATACCAACTTCAAAAGAAACACGAGTTCTAGTACTTGATTTTTGAAAAATCATACCTAATGATTTTCCTTCAAGAATAGGATGTTTAATACCATGCTTTACTTCATATTTAAGTTGATCTGCTAAATCTAATAAGTCGATAATTTCTTCTGTTGAACAATCACTTAATTTTAGAAAGTTTTTCATTTTAAGCTCCTTTCAATACATTTTCAAGTATTTGTAATGCTTGATCTATTTCTTCATATGTTATTACTAATGGAGGTAGCATTCTTAACTTACTTTTAGCTGTTAAAAATATAGCTCCTTGTTCCATACATTTCTTAACTACATCTATTGCAACAGTAGTTTCATCAAACTCAACACCAATCATAAGTCCTAAACCACTTACTCCTAGTACATGAGGCATTTTAACTACTTTAGCATTTATATATTCACCTTTTTTTATTACTTCTTTAACAAAGGCTTCATCTATTACATCTAAAACTACATTAGCTCCCGCACATACAATTGGATTACCTCCAAAAGTAGTTCCATGATCACTCTTACCTAATGTTTTTTCACATTTATCAAATACCATGAAAGCACCTATAGGTAAACCTCCACCTAGTCCTTTAGCCATTGTAACTATATCTGGTTGAATTTCATATCTTTGATAAGTTAATAAAGCACCAGTTCTACCAATACCTGTTTGTACTTCATCTACTATCAATAATATATCTTTTTCTTTACATAACTTATATAGTCCTTGTACAAATTCTTTATCTAAGGCTATAACTCCACCTTCTCCTTGAACTAATTCAATTAGTACTGCACAAGTCTTATCATTCATCATTTCATTAACAGAATCTAAATTATTAGCTTCTGCATAAACAAATCCTCTAGTAAAAGGATTAAAGTTCTTATGGAATACATCTTGTCCAGTACTAGATAATGTTGTTATAGTTCTTCCATGAAATGAATTTACTAATGTAATTATTTCAAAACGGTTTTCTCCATATTTATCTGAACTATATTTTCTAGCTGTTTTAATTGCTCCTTCATTAGCTTCTGCTCCTGAATTAGCAAAGAATACTTTCTTACCACCAGTTCTATCACATAGTTTTTTAGCTACTTGACCACATTGCGAAGTATAATATAAATTACTTGTATGAGCGATTTTACCAGCTTGTTCACAAACTGCTTTTACCCATAATTCATTAGCATATCCTAATGAATTAACACCAATGCCACTTCCACAATCTATATATTCTTTATTATCATAATCATAAACTTTAGCACCTTTACCATGTTCTAAAGCAATATCAAATCTACCATAAGTATTCATTACATATTCTTGATCATTCTTTTTTATTTCTTCAAATTTCATAATTTACCTCCTTATGAAAACATCGTTCCTATTCCTTCATCAGATAGTATTTCAATTAATATAGCATGTGGTATTCTTCCATCTATAATAACTGCTTTCCCTACTCCTCTTCTTATTGCTTCTACACAACAATTAATTTTAGGAATCATTCCTCCACTTATTATACCTTGATTTCTTAATAGTGGAACTTCAGAAACTTTAACTTGAGATATTAAAGTAGATTCATCATCTTTATCTTTCAATAATCCTCTAATATCAGTTAATAGTAATACATTTTCTGCTCCTAAACTAGCTGCTATTTCACTTGCTGCTATATCTGCATTAATGTTATAAACATTACCTTCTTCATCACGTCCAATTGTTGATATTACTGGAATATAACCATTATCTAAAGCATGTTTAATTACATCAGTATTTACTTTAGTAATATTACCTACATAACCTAAGTCTTCTTTAGTCTGTAGTTTTTCTGCTTGTATCATATTACCATCTATTCCACATAGTCCAACGGCATTTCCTTGATGCTTTAATAATAATGATACTAGATCTTTATTAACCTTACCTGCTAAGACCATTTGAACTACTTCCATAGTTTCTTTATCTGTATATCTTAATCCATCAATAAATTTACTTTCTATATTAAGTTTACTTAACATCGAATTTATATCTGGTCCGCCTCCATGTACTAATACAATTTTAATACCAACAATAGATAATAAAACTATATCACTCATAACTGCTTCTTTAAGATCTTCATCTATCATAGCATTTCCACCATATTTAATTACTACCACTTTATCATGGTATTTTTGTATATATGGTAATGCTGTAATAATTGTCTTTGCTTTATCAGTATCTGAAATTTTCATAATGTTTCCTCTTTTACGTTCTGTAATCTCCGTTTATTTTAACATAGTCATATGTTAGGTCACAACCCCAAGCTGTTGCTTTATCATTTCCTTGTTTCATATCTATGTTAATTTCAATAGTTTCTTCACTTAAGATTTTTAATGCTTCTTCTTCACTAAAGTCGACTCCTGCACCATTTTTACATACTGCTAGAGTTCCTGCAATACTTGCTAATGTTACATCTATTTTATATACATCAAATTCAGCATCTACATAACCAATAGCACATAATATTCTGCCCCAGTTTGCATCTTTACCAAACATTGCTGCTTTAAATAGTGAAGAAGTAATGACTGATTTTGCTACTTTCTTAGCTACGATTAAACTATTAGAATTAACTACGTTACATTCTAATAGTTTAGTAGCTCCTTCGCCATCTTTAGCGATGTTTTTAGATATTTCTATACATAGTATGTTTAGAGCTTCTTTAAATTTATAGTAGGCTTCGTTCTCTGTTGTTATTAGTTCGTTTTCTGCCATTCCATTTGCCATTACGCTTAGCATATCATTAGTTGAAGTATCTCCATCGACACTTACCATGTTAAATGTATCATCAACTACTTCACTAGTGGCTTTTTGTAATAGTTTATCGCTTATTGCTATATCTGTAGTTACAAATGCTAACATTGTTGCCATATTAGGATGAATCATTCCAGATCCTTTAGCCATTCCTCCAATGTGTACTGTTTTGTTATCTATTTCAAAGCTATAAGCAAATTCTTTTTTGAAAGTATCTGTTGTCATTATTCCTTCGCATGCATCACTATTGCCTTTATTACTTAGGTTTGCTACTAGTGGTTTAATACCTTCTTCAATTGGAGTTATACTTAAAGGTTGTCCTATTACTCCAGTACTAGCTACTATAATATTACTTGGTTCAATTCCTAATTCTTTACCACATATTTGACACATTTGAGTAGCTATTTCAATTCCATTAGCATTACATGTATTAGCATTACCACTATTACAAATCATTGCTTGAGCATGTCCATCTGAAACATTTTGTTGTGTAACAAAGATTGGAGCTCCTTTTACTTTATTTTGTGTATATGTACAAGCTACGCTACATAGTTTTTCACTATATATAAGTGCTAAATCTTTCTTTGATTTATTCTTACGAATTCCACAATGAACTCCACTAGCACTAAATCCTAGGCTCGCACATACACCTCCTTCTATTTTATTCATATTTATTCTCCTTTTAGAATGCTGGTGGTACAATGTCTAATCCCATTGTTTCTGTCCAGTTCATCATAATATTTAAATTTTGTATTGCTTGTCCTGCTGCTCCCTTAACCATATTATCAATTGCTGCAACTATTATAATACGTTTAGTTCTTGGATCATCATGAATAGATATATCACAGAAATTACTATACTTAACATTCTTAAGATTAGCTACATTTCCTTCATCCATAATTCTTATAAAAGGTTCATCCTTATACATTTCTTTATATAATGTTATTAGTTCTCCTACTGTTTTATTACATTTACTTGTTGAATAAATTGTAGAAACAATTCCTCTATTAATTGGTAATAGATGTGGTACAAAAGTTATCATTACTTTTTCTCCACTCATATTACTTAAGGTTTGTTCTATTTCTGGTGTATGTCTATGTTGGGCTATCTTATATGGTGCAAAGGCTTCATTTAAATCTGTATAATGAGTATTCTGTGATAGTCCTCTTCCAGCTCCTGTTGCTCCTGATTTAGCATCTACTATAATAGTATTTACATCAACTAAATTATTTTTCATTAATGGATACATTCCTAATGCTACACTTGTTGGATAGCATCCTGGGTTTCCTATAATTGTTGCTGTTTTGATTTTTTCACGATTTAATTCAGGTAATCCATATACTTGTTTTTTATGTAGTTCTTCTTCATTATAATCTAGTTTATACCATTCTTTATAATCATTAACATCATCTAAACGAAAGTCAGCTCCTAAATCAATGAATAGTTTTCCTGCTTTATCGATCATTTTAGCATATTTTTCTGATAATCCATGTGGTAATGACGCGAATATAACATCACATTCTTCTATTACTTTCATATCATTTACTAATACTTTATCGCATACTTTTTTTAGTGCAGGATAAATCTCACTTATCATTTTATTTTCAAAGCTTACTGAACTTATAGCTGCTAAATTAACATTAGGATGATTAAGTAATAATCTTACTAATTCTTCTCCGGCATATCCAGTTGCTCCGATAATTCCAACATTTTTTTTCATAATACTACCTCATTTCAATTTATTCTTTACTATATTTATATGGTTTGCTACTACTTCTGGTGCAGGTCCACCTATTACTTTACGTAGTTTTACGCAATTTAATAAATCTATTGCTTCATATACATCTTCTTCAAATAATTCACTTAGATTTTTATATTCACTTATTTCAAGTGTCTCTAGTGTTTTATTCTGATCTATACATAATGCTACAAGAGTTCCTGTAATCTTATAGGCATCTCTAAATGGCATTCCTTTCTTAACTAGATAATCAGCACAATCAGTAGCATTAATGAATCCTTTAGCTGCTGCATTCTTCATATTATCTTTTATAATACGCATTGTATTTATCATTGGTATCAATGTATTTACACATAGCATAACTGTATCTACTGCATCAAATATAGCTTCTTTATCTTCTTGCATGTCTTTATTATATGCTAATGGTAATCCTTTTAGCATTGTTAATAGTGTTGTTAAATCTCCTATAACTCTTCCTGTTTTTCCTCTTATTAATTCTGTTATATCTGGGTTTTTCTTTTGGGGCATTATACTAGATCCTGTTGCAAAGGCATCATCTAGTTCAATGAATTTAAATTCCCATGAACTCCATAATATAATTTCTTCTGAAAAACGTGAAAGATGGGTCATTACTAGGGCTAAATCATTTGCTAATTCTACACAGAAGTCTCTATCACTTACTCCATCTAAAGAGTTTAAACTTACACTATCAAATTCTAAACTTTGTGCAACAAATTCACGATCTAGTGGATAGGTAGTTCCTGCTAATGCTCCACTTCCTAATGGTAAGACGTTCATTCTTGTTTTACATTGTTCTAATCTTTCTATATCTCTTAATAGCATTTCTGTATATGCCATTAGATGATGGGCAAAAGTTATTGGTTGTGCTCTTTGCATATGTGTATAGCCTGGCATTACTGTATATAAATTTTCATTGGCTTTATCGCATAGTTCTTCAACTAATTTCTTAGTTGCTTCTACTACATCATCTATAGCGTCTTTTAAATACATTCTTATGTCTAGTGCTACTTGATCATTTCTACTTCTTCCAGTGTGAAGTCTTTTTCCTGCATCACCGATACGTTGTGTTAGTTCTGCTTCAATAAACATATGGATATCTTCAGCATTGGGATCTATTTCTAGTTTACCACTTTCCATATCCTTAAGTATTGTATTTAGTCCTTCTACAATTAAATCTTTTTCACTAGTTGCTATAATTCCTTGTTTAGCTAGCATTGTAGCGTGTGCAATACTTCCTTTAATATCATGTGCATACATTCTTGAGTCAAATCTAATAGATGAATTAAAATCATTTACTCTTGAATCTATTGTTTTTTTAAATCTTCCTGCCCATAATGCCATATGTTTATCCTCCTATAAGATGATAGGGTGATTATATCACCCTAAGTTTTATTTCTTTTTAGCATCCATTTGTGCTTTAACTTTAATTGGTAATCCAAATAAGTTAATGAATCCAGCACTATCATTTTGGTCATATGAGTCGTCTTCTCCAAATGATGCTATTTGTTCTGAATACAATGTATTAGGACTGCTTATTCCAGCACTTGATACATTTCCTTTATATAATTTTAGTTTAACGTCTCCTGTACAGTTTTCACATACATTATCACAGAAAGCACTTAGTCCTTCTCTTAATGGTGTAAACCATTGTCCGTTATATACTATTTCACCAAACTTTACTCCTACGTGTTGTAAGAAGTGTTGTGTTTCCTTATCTAATGTAATGCTCTTTAATAGATCCATAGCTTTATATAGAATAGTTCCACCTGGAGTTTCATATACTCCACGTGATTTCATTCCTACTAATCTGTTTTCTACCATGTCAATGATTCCAACTCCATTAGCTCCACCAATTTCATTTAATTTATAAATTAAATCAGTTCCTTTTAATTTTTTTCCATCAATAGCTACTGGTGTTCCTTTTTCAAATGATATAGTTACATAAGTTGCTTTATCTGGTGCTTTTTCTGGTGATACTCCTAATTCTAGAATCTTTTCATAGTCTGGTTCATTCTTAGGGTCTTCTAGATCTAATCCTTCATGTGATAAGTGCCATAAGTTCTTATCTTTTGAATAGTTTGTTTCTTTAGTAATGTTTAATGGTATATTTCTTTCTTCTGCATATGCTATCTCATCATCTCTTGATTTTAATTCCCATGTTCTCCATGGTGCGATGATTCCCATTTCTGGTGCAAATGCTTTAATTGCTAATTCAAAACGTACTTGGTCATTTCCTTTTCCTGTACATCCATGACATATAGCATCTGCTCCTTCTTTAATAGCAATATCTACTAATTTTTTAGCAATTAGTGGACGAGCAAATGCTGTTCCTAATAGGTATACGCCTTCATATACTGCACCGGCTTTTAATGATGGATAAATGTAGTCATCTACAAATTCATCTTTAAGATCCATTACATATAATTTACTTGCTCCTGTTTTAATTGCTTTTTCTTCTAAGCCATCTAATTCAGTTCCTTGTCCTACGTCACCTGCTGCAGCTATTACTTCACAGCCATAGTTTTCTTTTAACCAAGGTATAATAATTGATGTGTCTAATCCTCCTGAATAAGCTAGCACTACTTTTTTAAATTTAGTTTGTTCCATTTTAATTGTCTCCTTTAGTATTTCTACTTTTAATTTAAATATGTGTTTAATTCATTTGTTAAGCGTTTGTGTAAGTTTGTTGTTATCGTAGTCGTCGTTTAAACAACCTTATTAAGTTATACATAATGTCACCCCTTTAAATTAAAAAACGCCTCTAGAAATTAATCTAGAGACGATTGCTTCGCGGTGCCACTCTAGTTGCTTATAGACATAACTCTATAAACCCCTCTTCCATAACGTTGGAATAACGTACTACCCTACTAATTTCAGGTAATCACTCACAAGTGCGTTTCACTTATTTACTTACCGTTTGGCTTACACTCTATCCAAACTCGCTTATGGTGTATTTAAGTTACTCTCTTGTTCATCGTTTTATAACTATCTAAATGATACAACTTAGTCCTATCATTGTCAACTATATTATTTAAATTAGAACTAATTTTGTGTAACGTATTTGATTATGTCTTAATGTTAGTATAAAATCAGACTTCCAACAAAGTGAGGTACTTATGATAAACTTTGACACTTCTTTCTGCTACCTCATTTCCTAACTTATTATTGGACTACTTCACTAGCTACCTAATAACTATTAAATAGTATTGGTAAATTCAATGATGATTTATTAGAATCTAACTATTAGCAATATGTTCAAAGAAATACATAAGCAGAAAATAAGGTATAGATTAGAAGTGAAAGGTTCAAGTGATTATTGTACTAATGAAT
>JAVWHP010000004.1:0-114780 GCA_036639955.1 Erysipelotrichaceae bacterium | reverse complement strand
ATTGACGTTCGTATATTCTATTCAGTTTTCAAAGATCAAACTTATTTCTGCGCCGATTAGCGCTTGTTAATAATACCAAACATAACTATGCTTGTCAACGATTAATTTAATTATTTTCTGATTTTCTCATCCAACACTTAATTAACTGCCAAAGCCGACTGCTTGGACTCATATTATACCTCACTTTTTCTTTAATTACCACCTTTAATTTTATTTTTTTTAATTTTTACATTACCTCACATAATATTATACAATCTTCAATATTAGTTAACCATAATACTATATATAAATAAAAAAAGACTCTACTGAGCCTTACCTTCCCTAACACTTCCACACACTTCATACATCTGACAATCAGGATTACAGGCATGTGCAGCTATATCCCTTAAAGCACTTGGCGTAAAAGCCGTTATCTCATCATCATCATATCCAACCACAAAACTTTTTTCATTTAGTATTATAGGTCTCTTCATTATAGAAGGATTCTTTTGTATAACATTAACAAGTTCTTTTAAAGGTAAATCATTAATATTAACTTCTAATTCTTGAAACACCTTAGATCTTGTAGATATAATATCTTCAGTACCATTCTCAGATCGCTGTAACAAATATTTTATCTCTTCTTCTTTTAAAATAGTAGTAAATATATTTTTTTCTATAAATTCTAATTCATTATCTTTTAACCACTGTTTAGCTTTCCTACATGAAGCACATCCAGGTGAAGTATATAAGAGAATCATATTTATCACTCCTTTTCTTCATTCATTATATAATAGATTTCACTGAATTAAAATAGCCAATTTAATAACTTTTATTTATTCATCTTCATTCACTTGCTTTTAGGTTTTAATAAGTAGTATTATATATAGGAAACTATTTAAATTTAATTGAAAGGAGCTGTATAAGTTCAATTACTTATACAATAATTAAAATGAAAAGAATGTTAAGTGGTATTAAACCTACAGGTAAACTTACCTTAGGTAATTATATTGGTGCAATCAAGCAATTTGTTAATTACCAAGAGGATTATGAGATGTATATTTTTATTGCTAATCTTCATGCTATTACTGTAATGCAAGACCCTAAAGAGCTTAAGCAAAATACTAAGGATCTTATTGCTTTATATTTAGCTTGTGGTTTAGATCCTACAAGAGCTACTATCTTCCTTCAATCTGATGTTCATGAACATGCCCAATTAGGTTGGATTCTTACTTGTCATTCATACATGGGTGAATTATCTAGAATGACTCAATATAAAGATAAATCTAGTAAGAATGAAGCTAATATTACTGCTGGTTTATTTACTTATCCATCTTTAATGGCTGCTGATATCTTATTATATGATGCTGATTATGTTCCAGTTGGTGTTGATCAAAAACAACATGTTGAATTAACTAGAACTTTAGCTGAAAGATTTAATAATCGTTACGGTGATACATTCACAGTTTGTGAGCCTCTAGTTAATAAGGTTGGTGCCAAAATAATGTCACTTCAAAACCCTACTAAGAAAATGTCTAAATCAGCCGAGGACGAAAAGGGTTGTATTTGTTTATTAGATGATCCTAATATTGCTCGTAAAAAGATTATGTCAGCTGTTACTGATAGTTTAGCTAATGTAGCTTTCGACCCAATTAATCAACCTGGTATTTCAAATTTATTAAACATCTTATCTTCTATCACTACTGAACCAGTAGATTCTATCGTTGCTCGTTACGCTGGAATCGGTTATGGTGACTTTAAAAAAGAAGTAGCTACAGCAGTCTTTGATCTTCTTAGCGATCTTCAATCTAAATACCATACTATCCTTGATAACAACGTTATCGAGCAAGTATTAAATGAAGGAAAATCTAAAGCCTCAATCATTGCTCAACGTAAACTAGCTAAGGTTCAAAAGAAAATAGGCTTCCAACTCTTCAAATAGTAGTTGCCCCTAAAATTTAAATATTTATAACAAAAGGATGTCATCTAGTGACATCCTTTTTATACTAAATTTTATTCCTTATTGTTTATCTATATTATTATCCCATTCAAATGATCAATCTCATGTTGAATAATCTGAGCACTAAATCCTTTATAACTTTTAACCCTATCTTGCATTTTCTCATTTTTATACTTTACCTTAATATAATTATAACGTTTAGTACTACGTTTCCCTTCTAATGATAAACATCCTTCTTCTGTATTATATCCTTCACTCTCTTTAATAATTATAGGATTAACCATTATAAGATACTCTCCTTCTATATCAACTATAATAATAGCTTTACTTACTCCTATCATATTAGCTGCTAAACCTACACATCCATCACAATGTTCTTTCAAAGTATCCTTTAAATCATCTATTAAGTATAAGTCTTCCTCACTAACAGTACTAGCTTTAATCTTTAAAAATTCTATATCTTTAATAATAGGTTTAATCATATTATTCAATCCTTTCTATCAATCAAAGTACTTTAATAATTTATTGAATCCTTCATTAGTTCTAAGTTTTTCTAAACAATTATCTAACTTATTTCCTATTTGTATTCCTAATAATCTTTTTAGTTCATATTGATTCTTTTGTATACCATCAAATAAACCATAAGCTTCTACAACAATTGTCTTTTCTTCGTTCTTTAATATATTTATATATTTATTAAAATCTACATTGAATACTATAGTATCTATTATGCCTTCTTTAATTATATAACCATGATTATATATTTCATATAATAATATTTCTATCGCTGTTTTATTGTAGCAAATATAATAATTGCTAATTTTTTCTTCATCATCTATTTCATCATCATATATATCTTCATCATTAAATGATGTTTTACCTAACATCTTACTTTTAATTTTATTATCATTATTACCTTTAACATATAAACTATTATGTCTATTGCTTTCATTACTAATATAATAACTTATACTTTGTTCATAAGCTTTCTTTGCTCTATTACTATTTCTTTTCTTCTTTAAATAAATTTCAATAGAAGTATTATCAAACTCTTTTTTCTTCTCTTCTTTATGAACATTAGATGATTCTTTATTTGTATTAACTTTATCTATAGCCAATTCAATATACCTCCATAATTATAAACAGCTCTTATAATAGAGCTGTTTATTAATTTATACTCATATTCAAATTATAGTTATTCATTTAATTATAAACTATAAGCACTAAAAACATAGATTATTTCTTTAAATATTCATTAACAAATTCTTTAAAGATAGTTCCTCTAATTTCATAGTTTTTAAACTGATCAAAACTTGAACATGCTGGAGATAATAATATAGTATCTCCATTATCAGAATGTTTTATAGCATAGTTTAATGCTTCTTCCATTGTTTCTACACATTCTATATTATTAAAGATTGTTTTAAATTTATTTCTTGTTTCTCCAAAGGCTACGCATAGTTTTACTCTATCATTAAATCTTTTTAAATCATCAAAAGGAATGCCTTTATCATGTCCACCTACTAATACTATTACATCTTTCTTAAAAGAATCTAAAGCAGTTTCTACTGCTTGTGTGTTAGTAGCTTTAGAATCATTATAGAAGTTTACGCCTAATTTAGTTCCTATATATTCTAAACGGTGTTCCACACCTTTAAAACTAGATAATCCTTGTTCAATATTAGATATACTTACTCCCATAATATAAGCCATACAAGCAGCTATCATAGCATTACATACATTATGTTTACCAACTAACTTTAAAATATTAGTATTAAATAGTTTAGTTCCTTTATAGTAAATATTATCTTCATCTAAATATAGATCTACATTCTTATTAATTAAAGAAAAATCTATTATGTTACATGGTATATTAGTTGCATATTTCATTACTATAGGATCATCAGTATTTCTTAAGAAATAATCATTAGCTTTAGTATATTTATATATATTACATTTAGATTCATAGTATGATTCTACTGTTGGCATATAATCTAAATGGTCAGGAGCTAAATTGCATATAACACTTACGTAAGGCGCAAAGCTTTCTATTCCTAATAATTGAAAGTTACTTAATTCTAATGCTACATCTAGTTCTTCATTTCCTCTTTCATATACTATTTCACTTAATGGACATCCAATATTACCTGCTGCTACGCTTTTTCCATTATAACTTAATAGTGCTTCTAATATAGATGTTATAGTAGTTTTTCCATTAGTACCGGTAATAGCACCATAATTAAATTTCTTAGCATACCAATAGGCTATTTCAATTTCAGTATAGATTTTAACATCATTGTCTACAAAGTACTTTACAAATGGATTAAAATACGGGATTCCTGGGTTCTTGACTACAAAACTGTATTCAGTCGTTTTTAAATAGTCTGGGTGTCCTCCGTCTATTACTTCAATGCCTAAAGATTCTAATTCTGCTTTATCATCTATCGTATTTCTATCGGTTATAATTACTTCGTAATTATTTTTAACTAGAAGCTTAGCTACTGCTTTTCCACTTCTTGCACTTCCTATTACTAATATTTTTTTCATTAGATTACTCCTATCACCAGGCCTATTATTGATAATATTAGAGCTGCACTCCAAAACATTATTACGACCTGAGTTTCTTTATATCCACTTAATTCAAAGTGATGATGTAGTGGTGCCATTTTAAACACTCTTTTTTTAGTTAATTTATATGATACTACTTGTATTATAACTGATAGTACTTCTGCTAGAAATACTCCTCCAATTATTATTAATAGTAATTCTTTTTTTAATATCATTGCGCTTGCTGCTAATAATCCTCCTAATGCTAAGGATCCAGTATCTCCCATAAAAATTTTAGCGGGATGTATATTATATTTTAGATATCCTAGTAAGGCTCCAATAACTGCTATTAATAATATGGCTAATGATTGTTTTTCTTGTATGATTGCAAATATTAAAAAGGGTGCAATACTTATAATACTTGTACCGGCACATAGTCCGTCTAAACCATCAGTTAGATTTACAGCATTAGATTCTGCTGTTAACATAATATATACTAATGGAAAGTATAGGATTCCTAAATCTATATTAACGTTAAGGATTGGCAACATTATAGATCTTGTTGCAAAGGTGCTGAATACTAAATAAAAGATTACTGCTACTACTGATTGCATAAAGAATTTCTTCCCAGGTGTTAATCCTTCATTATTTTTCTTTACCACTATTATGTAGTCATCAATAAAACCAATTGTTGCATATGCTAAGTATGCAAATAGTACTAATAGCATTTCTTTATTAGCTATAGAATTAATATCGACAATAAGCATTGTTATAATGGGTACTATAACAAAAACAATTCCTCCCATGGTTGGAGTTCCTTTTTTTGCTTGGTGTGATTTTGGTCCTTCTTTTCTAATTTCTTGACCGAATTTAATTTTATGTAAATATGGAATTAGCTTGGGCATAATTACTAATGTAATTACCAAGCTAATTCCTAAAGCTAGTATAAGTTTTAAAAACATATTATTCCTCCTGTGCAATGATAGATTCAACGATATCTAAATCACTTTGAGCAATTTTATAATCACTAAATATCTGATAAATTTCTGCGCCTCTTCCGGCGACTATTATTATATCACTTTTTTGTACTATATTAATAGCATGTTTTATTGCTTCTTTTCTATTTCTTATAATTATTAGATTATTTTTGGCTTTTTCCTTTATCATTTCAAATATTTTTTCACTGTTTTCTTGTCTTGGGTTATCTTCGCATACTATTACTTTATCAGCGTATTTACATGCTATTTGTCCCATTTGGGGTCTTTTTGTTATATCTCTATTTCCTCCACATCCAAATACTAGGATAATTCTATTGGTTTTAACTTTAGATGCAAATTTCATTAGCGCGCATAGAGCGCTTGTTGTATGTGCATAATCTATCCAAATTTTATATTCTTTTTGATCTATCACTTGTAATCTTCCAGCTACTGCTTTTATTTGTTTTATATCTTCCTTTAGTTTATCCATTCTTACTCCTAATAAGTTTAGAGTAGATATTGCGCATCCTAAATTTTCTACATTATACTCTCCTATAATATTTACTACCATATCTTCTTCTTTAATCTTAAACTTTATATCATGATCGCTCACTTTAATATTTGTTATATTAAAGTGAGCGTTCATGCCATAGGTAACAGCTATATAATTATTTAATTTATATAGTTCATATAAATTATAATCATTATTATTAACTAATATTACTCCTTCTTTCTTTAAATACCTTCTAAGTTTAAACTTACTATATTGGTAGTGTGTAAAGGTTAAATGATAATCAATATGATCACTACTAATATTAGTATAAGCTATTATATTAAACCTTATAAGTTTTATCCTTAATTCATCTATAGCTTGTGAACTAACTTCCATAACAATGCTTTTACAACCAAGTAGCCTAGCATTATAAAAGCACCTAGCTAAACTAACTAAACTTGGAGTAGTATTTAAACATTCATTTCTTTCATTATTGCAATACACTCCACTCGTGCCAATTAACATACATTTTAAATTATTCATGTTTAATAACTGATAAATAAAAGTAGTTACACTGCTCTTACCATTAGTGCCGGTAACACCAATGGTTATCAATTGAGAGTTTAAATCTCCATAGTAATTATTAATAAGTGTGGGAATATGTTCAATTAATAAAGGATCATTTATTACATTAGGATGATAATAATTTGTTGAAGTAATAACATAACCGCCTTTAATTAGAACTTCATCAATAAATTTATCAACTTTATTAGTTCTTCCATCATTAGCTATAAATAAGTGATTTTCACCGACATCAAGATGATAATCACTGATTCCTAAAATTTCTATATTTAGTTCTGTTACAATATTTATAGACTTCATCATTTTTTTTAAGTTACGTTCCAAGATATATCCACACCTTTCCACCTTCATTTAAAATTGTACCAGCTGCTGGTAGTTGATCTATAACTTTAGTTCCTTCGCCATTAAAGATAAAAGTTAAACCGTCTTGGTTGCAATCGGATTTAGGTTTATTTATAAAATTATTTACTTTTATTTCTATTGGATCAAGGTACATTTTCTTTTTGGGTATTTGTTTATCTACTTTAGGTACATTAAGATAGGGTAATACATCTTCATAAATTGCTTTAGCTACTGGAGCCACTACGGTTCCTCCGTATTGGACATCGTTCTGAGGAGAATCAATTGCTATATATAATACTATCTTAGGATCATTTATTGGGGCAGCTGAAATAAACGATAGTATATATTCGTTGGGTAGGTAAGCACCATTTACTGCTTTTTGGGCAGTTCCGGTTTTACCTCCAATTAAATATCCGTTCATATAAGCATTTTTTCCTCCACCGTTCGCTACAACAGATTCTAAAGCCACTTTCATTAACTCACTTGTTTCCTTTTTAATGGGGTTTCGAACAGCCTTTGGTTTAATTTCCATTACTAAATCATTAGTTACTGGCTCTACTAAACCCTTAGCTATATAAGGCTCATAGAGAGTACCTCCGTTAACAACCGCACTAAAGGCGCTAGTTAACTGGATAGGTGTTACAGACAGGCCTTGACCAAAGGCAACTGTTGCTTGTTCAACCGGTCCCATAGCTGATTTTTTAAATACTATTCCGCTTGATTCGCCAGGGAGGTCAACGCCTGTCTTTTTACCAAAGCCAAAACGACTAACAAAGTCTACAGTATTATCAAGTCCTAAACGACGTGAAATTTCTACAAAGCCAGGGTTAGATGAATTCTCAAGGACTTGAAGGAAAGTTTGTTGGCCGTGACCACCAGCTTTCCAGCTTTTAATACGAGCACCGCCAACTAATTCATAACCACGATCATAATAAGTATCTTTATACATATCAAACAGATTAAGATCTAAAGCACTAGCAAAAGTAATAGACTTAAAGGTTGAACCAGGTTCAAAACTCATCCAAATAGGAAGATTACGATTAATAATATCACTACTATAATCTTGATAATTATTAGGGTTAAAATCCGGCTTAGAAACCATTGATAATATTTCTCCCGTATTTGGATCCATTGCAATAGCTAAAGCTAACTTAGGTTTATAGCGTAACATTACATTATTCATTTCACGCTCGACAATATCTTGAATCTTAGAATCAATTGTAAGAACTAAATTCATGCCCTTACTAGGCGCAACCATACTTTCATCATACATTTCAATTGGATGTCCCTTAGCATCAAAAGGTATCTTTAAACTACCCATCTTAGCTGATAAAACATCATTATACTGAAGTTCTAACCCAGCTAACCCCTGATTATCAATACCACTAAAACCTAAAGTTTGAGCCATATAATTATCATTAGGATAATACCTTAAAGAATCCTGAACAATATATAATCCCCTCATCTTTAAATTATCAATTGCTACCACCTGTTCCTCACTCAACAAACGCCCCTCTGGCTGAATCTTCTGAGTGCTAACCTTCTTCGTAAGTTTAGCAAGCAACTTAACTTCATCACACTTCAATATCTTAGCTAACGCATTAGCACTAACTTTAGCATCAACTAATTGTGCAGGAACAACTACTAAAGAAGAACTAGGAATATCATAGGCTAAAGGAACATTATTACGATCAATAATCGAACCCCTTAGCCCACTAATATTAAAATCACGCTCCCACAAATCCTTAGCCTTATCTAATATATTATTATGATTATATATTTGTTCATAACCTAGTTTAAAACTTATTAAAACAAATACTATTAGGCTGCCAATAAAAATATAATTTATTCTTTTAATCATCTTATGATGTATCATTAAAAAACACCTCAATTCATTATATGAACTAAAGTGTTTAACTTATTCTAATTTAACACTAATCTTACTAGAAGTAGTGATTGGAGCATCAGTTGCTATACTTTGAGAAATTACTAATCCACTTCCTTCAATAGTTATTGGTATCTTTGTCATATTAGCAAATATTTGGACATCCTTACGTGAATACCCTGTCATATTTGGCATCTTAACATTAGAACCATCACTTAATAAGAATAGATTACTTCTCGTCCCTATCGAACTATTATAACTAGGATATTGTGAAATTACATTCTTACCATCGCCTATTACAACATTATTAATTTTCATTCCTTCTAATTTATTATCAGCATAATCTAAAGTATGATTAACTAAACTTGGCATTTTATATTCTTCCCATTTTTCATAATTATTATCGACATTTTCACTATGTTCATTATTCCCTTGAATATTCATAACTTTAACTGCTTCTCCAAACGCTTCTTTAAAATAATCTCTAGAGAAATTAACTATTTCACTACTTTCAAATGCGTAGAACATCATAATTTCAGGTTCATCTGCTGGAGCAGCAGCTATAACAGAAGATGTCCATAGATTAGAATTATAACCATTTTCTCCAGCTATTTGTCCTGTTCCAGTTTTAACTAACATACTTACACCATTATCTAATTGGTATGAATGTCCAGTTCCAATTTCAGATTCTACTACCTGTTTCATTAAATCCATTACCTGTTTTGCAGTATCTTCTTTAATTGGTTTACCTACCTCTTTTGTAGTAGTCTGTCTAATTAATTCATGTGTATTTCCATTTTCTATTCTATCTATAACATAAGGTTGTATCATAGTCCCCTTATTAAATATAGATGAATAAGCTTGTACTAATTGTAGGGTTGTTACAGTAGAACCTTGTCCAAATCCTGTTGTAACTTTTTCAATTGGCCATTCAAATACTTTCGTTCCGGTTGATTCATCTATTCCTTCAATCCCTACTTTTTTAAAGAAACCGAATTTGTCTAAATAACTCCCAAATGTGTCGAAGCTTAATTGATTTTCAAATAATGATACTATACCTGTGTTACTTGATCTTATTAGTCCTTCATCATAGGTTATACTTCCCCATTCGTGACCTAATGCATCTGACACTTCCGCAATTTGTCCACTTCTATCGTTTAGTCTTATTATTTTTCCATTATTGTCTAATCCTACATGATAAGTTCCTGAAACAAATGTATCTTTACCTTTATATACTCCTGCGTCCATTGCTGCTGCATAGGTAAATGGCTTCATTACAGATCCACATTCAAAAGCATAACTACTTGGTAAATCTACATATGAATCAATTTCTCTTTCATTTAGATCAAAGGTTGGATTTCCTGCCCAGCCTAATATTTTCCCTGTTTTAACTTCAACTATAACTCCCCAAGCTTTACTTGCGCCATTCTTATCAATAGTTTTTTGTAATGCTCCCTCTAATGCTAATTGTATATCCTTATCAATTGTTAAATATACATTATCTCCATCACTTTCTTTTGAAATTATCTTTTCAGTTCCCGGTAATACTGTATTGCCTGCTGTCTTTTGAAAAGTTTTAAGTCCATCAGTTCCTGTTAATTCTTTATTTAAGTATTTTTCTAATCCCATTCTACCGGTTATTCCACCAACCTTATCTTTATCATCTTTTTTAGTTTCTTCATATGTAGCAAATCCTACCAAATGACTAGCAAACTTACCATAAGGATATACTCTAGTTGAATTCTTAACATAATCTATACCTGGTAGTTTTAATGCGTCAATTTTTTCTTTCTTATCACTAGTTAAATTTTTACCTTTACTTCCTAATTCACATTGATATTTACCTTCTTGATTAAGTTGTAGTAATATATCTTCTTCTTTCATTTCTAAAATAGGTGCTAGTTTCTTTGCTGTATCAACTTTATCCACCACATAAGCTGGAGCATTATTAATTCCTAATCTTTCTTTATCTAAATATAATATTATATTATAAGTATCTATATCTTGTGCAATTATATTACCATTACGATCATATATATAGCCTCTTTGGGCTTTAATAGGTTGTTGTACTACATCACTACCATTCTTATATTCTAAAATATTAACTCCACTACGAAAATGTGTTCCAAACACTATTGTGTAGAACACATTACTTATAATTACAATTCCAATTACTATAACAACTATAAAGATCTTAAATATCTTCATATTGGCTTTTTTTACACTTAATACTTTAGTCTTCATTACTATTCATCACCTTATTTTAAACCAACCACGTTATTTTGATTTAACTTAAATCCATCTTTTTCGACAATTGCCATTACTCTTTCTCTACTTCCTAGTTGGTCTATTTCAAGTTTTAATGTTTGTTTCTTTTCTGTTTCTGCTTGAATAGTTTCATCTAATGTTTGAGCTTTATATTGTAATGTAACATTGTATGATTTAAGTATAAGGTTTGTGGCTAAAAATAACAATAGTGAAAATACAAATAAATTTTGTGTTAGTTTATAAATATTAAATCTTTTTGTCTTTTTAATTTTTTTAATTTCAGCCATAGCTTTTTACCTAATCCTTTCTATCACTCTTAGTTTCGCACTGTGTGAGCGATTATTTTCTTCTAATTCTTCTTCACTTGGAAGTATCGGTTTTCTTGATATAATTTTAAATGGTGGTTCTTCAGTAGTTCCTGGTAACATCGGTATTCTTTTATCTACTGTTTTCGCTTTACCATATTGATTGAATGTTTCCTTAACAATTCGATCTTCTAATGATTGAAAGCTTATAACAGATATTCTGCCATTTACTTTTAATAGGCTTAGTGCATCGACAAGCACTTGTTTCAATTCATCTAATTCATTGTTCACTTCAATCCTTATTGCTTGGAATACTTTTTTTGCTGGGTGTCCTTTAGCATTTAGCACTTTACTTGGTAGGGCACTTTTAATGATTTCTACTAGTTCAAATGTCGTTTCAATCTTTTTAGTTTCTCTATATTTTTCAATTTTACGTGCTATTTGTTTAGCATATGGTTCTTCACCATAGTTTTTCATCATAAACATTAAGTTTTCAAAGCTATAATCATTTACTACATCGTAGGCACTAAGTGGTGAACTTTGGTCCATGCGCATATCTAATGGTGCATCAAAGCGGTATGAGAAACCTCGTTGCGCTTCATCTAGTTGAGGAGAAGAGACTCCTAAATCTAGAATTAATCCATCTATTTCATTTACATCTAATTCTTTTAAAGCATTTTTCAGATTCCCAAAATTACTATGTATTAGTGTGTAATTGCTGCCTACTTTATCTAGTCTTGCTTTTGATTCATTAATGGCTGCTATATCACGATCTACGCTATATAGATGTCCATTAGGTATCAGTTTTAGAAGTACACTACTGTGTCCTGCTCTTCCTAGTGTTCCATCAACATAAATACCATCTTTTTTAATATTTAAGGCATTAATTGATTCTTCTAGTAATACACTATAATGTTTAGTAGTTTCCATAATCTTCTATACTTTCTGCTGCTTTTTCAAATTCTTCACTTGATTGTTCATTGTATTCATCCCAGCATTCCTTAGACCAAACTTCTACTTTACTTAGGTTACCAGTGATTATACAATCTTTTTCAAGTCCAGCTTCTTTAATTAATGGTGCAGGAATTAAAATTCTTCCTTGTGCATCGATTTCACATTCAGCAGCTTTAGATGTTAGCATTCTTACGAACATCCTTACTTCCTTCTTATTAGAAGGTAGAGTAATTAGCTTTTGGTACATCTTGTCCCATTCACTTAATGTGTAAATAGCAAGACAGTGATCTAAACCTTTGGTTACGATAATTGTGGCACCTAATTGTTCTCTAAATTTAGCTGGAACAATCATTCGGCCTTTTTTATCGATTGAGTGAGCGTATTCTCCAATGAACATTCACATATCCTCCACTTTCTACCACTATCCACTACTTTCTACCACTATTATAGCATTTTCATATTTAAATGTATAGTATCTTTGCTTTTTTTCTTATGTATTTTCTTGTGTAATTATTGCTATAAAAAAAGAAGCCCTATGGCTTCTTTATCACATTTCATTAAAAAAAGAGCTTTCGCTCTTTTTTTGTTTGTTTTTACGCTTCTTTTGTTTCAGGTGCTCTTGTGCTTCCACATTCACACATGTGATGAGATCTTTTGTATTCGCCACAAACTGGGCACTTTTGAATTGCAGGTGCGCTTAATTTGTAATGAGTTCTACGTTTCTTTGTTCTTGTTGTTGAATTACGTCTTTGTTGAACAGCCATGTTAGTTCCTCCTAATTAATCATTTTCGATCTTAAATTCTTTTAACTTTGCTAAGCGAGGGTCAATATCATCGGATTTTTCCTTTATATAGTCTTCCTCTTTGACAACTTCCCAACCGTTTCCTTTAGGGTAGTTATTCAATCCAGGTTTTACAACCTTTAGTGGTATTTCCAATATAATCAATTGAAACACTACTGGTAATAGCTCTACGACATCACCTTTAGCGATGTGTACATCTTCGTCCTTGTTGGATTTATCAAAAGAGAACACTTCTAAAGATTTCGTATGGAAATCATATTCGACATCTTCTAATGTAATAGAACATGGAACAATCATCAATCCTTCAACCTCTAGATCAGCATACACTAAATCTGAGGTGCTATCATAATGAACATTTCCAGACACCGTAACATCGTGTAATCCTCTTAAACTAGTCAATTTAGCGAATGTTTCAGGTTCGAACGTAATTAATTCATCAAAGAATATTGTACTATTTTCACTCTGTATAAGTTCACATTTTGAGTATTTCAAAGGGAATCACCTCGTTGTCTACCGTATTATTATACTCAAACCACCTACAATAGTCAATTAAATAATTCATATATTTAATGATTCCCTAATAATAAGCAAATTCTTCTATAATTAGCCTAATTTTAAATCTATTTATATCCCCTTTAAACTAGTGTATAATAATATTAACTATAAGGAGGTCTTCTATGAATGTAACCGGAATAGTAGTAGAGTATAACCCATTTCATTATGGTCATATTCATCATATAAACCAAACAAAGGGCATCTCAAACTGTGATGTCCTAATAGCAGTTATGTCGAGCAATTTTGTTCAACGTGGTGAACCAGCTATCATTAACAAATGGGAACGAACAAAATTTGCTCTTAGCCATGGCGTAGACATCATAGTCGAGTTGCCCTTTGTATATTCCACCCAGAGCGCAAGCGAATTTGCTACTGCAAGCATCAACATCCTTAAACTGCTCGGAGTTAACTCAATAGTATTCGGAAGTGAATGCAATAGCATTCACACACTAATGAGTCATGTTAACTCCGAGCAAGAAATTAAGTTTGATCCTAAACTATCTACTGTTAAGAACTATGAAACTGCTAACGGAGGTTTAGGTCCTAACGACATATTAGCTAGTTGTTATCTAAAAGCTATAGGAGATTCTAAAATTGTGCCTTATACAATTCAACGCACTAACGCTTATCATGATGATAAGCTTAATAGTACGTTGAGTAGTGCTAGTGCTATAAGAAAAGGTATAGCTAACAATAAAGATATTAGTGAAGCCACTCCGATGGCTTCACTTCTAAGTAATACTAATACATTAGATAAATATTACCCGCTAATAAGAGCTAAACTATTAGGCAGTACACCATTAGAACTAAAAAAAATATTTATGTTCGATGAAGGTATAGAAAATATGTTCATCAAGCAAGCGACGAAAAATTATGAATTTCACAGTTTTATAAATAGTTGTATAAGTAAAAGATATACGAGAGCTAAAATTTGTCGTACTTTGATTCATCTAATAAATGATACAAAAAAGGAGTGTATAAATACACTCCCAGTACTTTCTAAGGTAAGAGTACTAGGGTTTAATGATATTGGTCGTAACTATTTAGCCACATTAGATTCAAACGTTTATACGACCAATATAAGCGATTATGAAGAGCCTTATAAATCTATTGAATTAAAAGCAACTAGAATGTATACATACCCTTTAACCCCAATCGAACAAAAAGAAATAGAACTACTAGAGTTAAAGGGTCCTATCTACTATAAAAAATAATGGCCGCACCTAAGTGCGACCATCTTTTTTATTCTTCTGATAATTTAACTAAACGTCTGTAACGTCTTTGTGCATCTATCTTTGTTTTTTCAAACATTTCATATGCTGTTTCACCTTTTAATTTAGGTAACTGAGAATATCTAGTTTCTGATAAAATGAAATCTTGGAATTTATCGAAATCAGGTTCTTTACTATCTATAGTAAGAGGTTTTTCATTTCTAGGATCAAATCTATATAGTGTTAAGTATCCACACTCTACAGCTTTAGCCTGTGTTCTTTGGTGATTAGCTAATCCACCTTTAATTCCATGTTCAGCACAAGGAGAGTAAGCAATTACTAATGAAGGTCCATCATAGCTTTCAGCTTCCTTAAATGCTTTTAATGTTTGGTTCTTATTAGCTCCCATTGATACTTGAGCAACATATACATGACCATAAGCCATAGCAATTTGTCCTAAATCTTTTTTAGCTGTTGCTTTACCACCAGCTGCAAACTTAGCAATACTTGCTGCTTGACTAGATTTAGAAGATTGTCCTCCAGTATTAGAGTAAACTTCAGTATCTAAAACCATAATATTAACATTAAGTTCATTAGCTAATACATGGTCTAATCCACCGTATCCGATATCATAAGCCCATCCATCTCCACCAACGATCCAAATTGATTTACTAACAAGGTCTCTTTCATATTTAAGAATAGTCTTAACATTTTCATTACTACTTGCTTTAACTCCACTAATAATAGCATCTTTTAATGATCTTTCAGCAACTCTATCACCATGGATTTCAACATATTTAGCAAATACTGTTTTTAAATCAGCTTCTACACTATCCATGTTTTCTTCCATGATTTTAAGTATATGTGCTTCTTTAAAGTTTTGAGCTAATGCCATACCATATCCGTATTCAGCATTATCTTCAAATAATGAGTTAGCCCAAGCAACTCCTTCACCGTTCTTATCAGTAATGAATGGTGTACTTGGAGTTGATCCACAGTATATTGATGAACAACCAGTAGCATTAGCAACTAGCATATCTTTACCAAATAATTGTGATACTAATTTATAGTATGGAGTTTCTCCACATCCTGGACATGCTCCAGATACTTCAAAGTAAGGCATAGCAAATTGTGATCCCTTTACAGTGTCTACTGGGTAGTATTCAGTCTTATATTCAGTTTTCTTATATAGGTAATCAGCTAAAGGTGCTTGATCTAGTTTTTCTTTAATATCAACCATCTTAAGTGCTTTATTTCCTGCTTTACCTGGACATTCAACAACACATAATCCACAACCTACACAGTTATCAGGTGATACTTGAATTCTATAAACTAGATCTTCAACCCCTTTACCCATTGGTTTAATGCTCTTAAAGCTCATTGGTGCATTTTCTACTTCTTCTTTAGTTAATAAGAATGGTCTAATAGTTGCATGAGGACATACAAATGAACAGAATCCACATTGAATACAGCTTTCAGGATCCCATGTAGGAACTTGTACTGCAATTGTTCTATGTTCATTATAAGATACATCATTTCTCATAGATCCATCTAATAGATTATGTTTAGTAAATGCCGATACTGGAAGGTCATATCCTTCTAATGCATTAATTTTAGCTACTTGGTCATCATAATATGCATCACCAGTTGCTTTTACTAATGGTGTATATTTTAAATCAGCCCAATTAGCATCTACATCAATCTTAACTAATCCTGCTTTTCCACTATCAATTGCTTTATAGTTAAGTTGAACTACTTCATCACCTTTTTTACTATAAGATTTCTTAGCTGCTTTTTTCATTAATTCTACAGCTTCTGCAAATGGCATAATTTGTTCATTTAATGCAAAGAAAGCACTTTGTAATATAGTATTAGTTCTTCTTCCCATTCCAATAGATTGTGCAATAGCAGTAGCATCAATAACATAGAAAGTAGCTTTCTTCTTAGCTAATTGCACTAATAATTTATTAGGTAAGTGTTCTACTATTGTACTTGCTTCAAAACTAGTATTTAATAGGAATGTTCCTCCTACTTTTAAGTTTCTTAACATATCATATTTAAATACATAAGCATCTAATGAACATGATATAAAGTCTGCATTATCAATATAGTATGTAGATCTAATAGGACTATTACCAAATCTTAAATGAGATCTAGTAGCTCCTCCTGCTTTTTTACTATCATATGCAAAGTAAGCTTGTGCATATTGATCAGTATTATCACCTATAATCTTAATTGCATTCTTATTAGCTGATACAGTACCATCACTACCTAATCCATAGAAAAGACATGATGTATAATCAGCGTTAACATGGAAATCTTCATCAACTTTTAATGAAAGATGAGTTACATCATCATTAATTCCAATTGTAAATCCATGTTTAGGTTCTGTTTCTTTAAGGTTATCAAATACTGCTTTAATTTGATTTGGTTGAGTATCCTTAGATCCCATTCCATATCTTCCTCCAACAATATTTAAATCTTTATGGTTCTTTAATGCTGCTAATACATCTAGATATAATGGTTCATTAGCTCCCATTTCTTTAGTACGGTCAATTACTGCTAAATTTCTAACACTACTTGGTAGTACTGCTTCTAAATATTTAGTTGAGAATGGTCTGTATAGGTGTACTTTAATCATTCCTACTTTTTCACCATTTTTATTTAATTCGTCTATTGTTTCTTTTGCTGTTTCACTTACTGATCCCATACATAAAATAGCACGATCAGCATCTTTAGCTCCATAGTATGTAAATGGTGCATAATCTCTTCCTGTTACTTTACTTATTTCACTTAAGTAGTTTGCTACAACATCTGGTACATTGTCATAGTGTTGGTTTTGTGCTTCTCTTCCTTGGAAGAAGATATCATCGTTTTCTGCACCACCACGTGTTACTGGATTAGTGTGTGGATTCAAAGCGTTAGCTTTATAAGTTTCTAATGCTTCATAATCTACTAAGTCTTTAAATACTTGGTAGTCCATTACTTCTACTTTTTGAATTTCATGTGATGTACGGAATCCATCAAAGAAATGCATAAATGGTACTCCAGCTTTAATCGCTGCTAAATGTGCAACTCCTGCTAAATCCATACATTCTTGTACTGAGTGTGATGCTAGCATACATACTCCAGTTTGACGACATGCATAGATGTCTTCTTGATCTCCAAATATGTTCAATGCTCTTGATGCTAATGCACGAGCAGATACATGTAATACTCCTGGTAGTAATTCTCCTACCATCTTGTAAATATTTGGTATCATTAATAATAAGCCTTGTGAAGCTGTAAATGTAGTACTTAAAGTTCCACCTTGTAGAGCTCCATGTATTGCTCCTGCAGCTCCTGCTTCTGATTGCATTTCAGCAACCTTAACAACAGTATCAAATATGTTTTTTCTTCCTTGAGAAGCCCAAACATCCACTACTTCAGCCATAGGTGAAGATGGTGTTATCGGATAAATCGCTGTTAATTCGGTAAATGCATACGCACAGTGTGCTGCTGCTGTATTACCATCCATAGACATAAATTGTTTTGCCATTTGTTTCCTCCTTGTAATAACTATACCTTCTTATTATAGAACTTTTTTACCATATTGGAAAGTAATAATTTCATTTTTTGTAAACGGTTAACAATATAATATATATAATAAAAAGCCCTTTACTAAAAGGGCCCTAATCTATTACTATTTTTATATCCTGATTTTTACTTTCTTCTTTAACATTTAAACGACAAACACCTATCATTTCATTAACTATTATCATAGTATTATCTGCTTCTTCTATCATAAAGTTTGAATCTTTAGTTTCTTTTTCATCATTAAATTTATAACTAGTACTACCTTCATCTTTACAATTGTTTTCATTATGAATCTCATAATACCCTTTAGCAATGCTCTTTATTATCATTTTAAAATCATTATTATTATTTAAACTATAACTTTGATGAAAGTTTTCCCCGGTTAATAGTATTTTATATTCATCAAAGTTATTAGGTCTTACTAGATTATTACCATCTTTTACTCTAATTTCAATTACTAATCTATTACATACCGGTATTACTGATTCATTTATAATATCTACTTGAGCATTATCTTCTCCCTTAATTATAAATTTAGCATCTTTACTTATTGGTTTAGCATTAACTCTATAAGATACACTATAATCATTCAAATTCTTTTCTTCTATTTCATACTTTCCTACAGCTATATCATTCTTAAATAGATGCCAATTATTATTTTTATTTAATATAAAATATTCTCTTTGTCCATTTCCAATTAGAGCAAATTCAAATACTTCATCATCTTTAGGTTTATTCATAACTTTATTTTTTAACATATACTTATATACTTCTAAAGTTCCTTTAGGAATAGTTTTTTCTTCATTTATAACTAATATATTATTATTGCTATTCATATTTACTTCTAATGCTATATTACTAGTTGCTTCTCCTCCATTTAATATTAATGTTGTATTAACATTAGGTATTTCTACTTCACTTACATTATAAATAGTGGGTTCTAAATTATTAATTATAACTTGATAATTATTACATTGTTCTAAATAATAACTTTTCATATATCCATTTTTAGCTACGATCATTTCATAACTTTTACCATTATTTGGTACTATTAATTGTCCGTTTACTTTTATTCTTTTACTTATAGTTAGTTCTTTTTTTGTGGGTACTGGTGTATTTCCTTTATTTATTATTTTTACATTAGCATAACAATGATCAATATATACTGCTGCATTATCTTGGATTGGTCCTCCATTAATTTGATATCCTACATCAGTTACTCCTTCTTCACTTATATAATAGTAACCAGTTGGTAACTTATCTAGAACATAACAGAAATCGTTATTTTTTTCTAAGCATATAGTTTTAGTTAATCCATCATGTTTAATGGTTATATTAAATTTATCATATTCATTAGGACTGCTATATACACCATCATTCTTTATAATCTTTTCTAATTTTATTTTTCCTTCTAATGTTTTATTACTCAATATAAGGTTTACATTCTTTTGTTTACAATTCACTTCTACTATTTGTTCTTCACAATTATATTTACTTTCTAATACTTTAATTTTATATAAGCCATTATCTAAATTACAAATAGTTCTTGTATAATCATTCTTTTCATTTAATATAATCTTTTCAAAGTAATCTTTAGCTTCAATGCTTACGCATACATTGCCTTCTAAATTAATACAAGAAGATCCTATCTTTTGTTTCGCACTTATCTTTAATGCTCCATTACAAGGTATAATATTTAAAGCAGTAATGCTTATATCTTTACATACTTCAAATTTATTACCAACTAATTCTTCATCATTAATAATATATTTAACGCTATTACATTGATTAGATTCTTTAATCTCATAACTGCCTTTTAATAAATTTATGCTTCTACAATAATTATTACTATCATTTAAACATATAATCTCTTTAAAACACTTACCTAATATTTCAAACTCATAAGTGTTTGGCCTACAAGGGGTATTCCTTACCCCACTAATAACTATTTCTTTATTTAAACTTAAACAATACTTCTTAGGTATCCTTTTTACATTTATAATACTTACATTTATAAGTTCACTACTACAAACACTAACCATACATTTTTTCTTTTCTAAATCATTAATAATATAACATGTATCTTCATTATCATTACAGCTAATTTCTCTAATCTCATAAATTTGATAATGAAGATTACATAAAGTATAAGACCAGCCATTCTTACAATCTAATACAACCTCTTCACAGAAGTTTAAACCCTTAACCTGGATTCTATAAGATTGGTCCTTATTAGGCTTTATAAGATTATGACAACCATCCTTAATAAACTTAGTAATCTTTATCTTACCTACATTACATTTAGAATTAATTATATCAACTTGGAATTGAGAACAACCATCATTATATATTTCAGCAGTTTTTCTTTCTTTACTACCATTAACAATATAACTAACACTATTATTACATAAAGGTATTTCTTCAATACAATACTTACCTATACATAAAGAACTAATATCAATACAATAGTTATTTTCTTTTCTTAAAACAAAGTTAATGCAACAACCACAACCATTTAAAGCAACATAGTAATTACCAATATTAGGACGACACACTACGTTATTTTCATCTCTTAAATATTTACATATTCTTAAAAGAGATTTAGATGATCTTTCAATAAACTTTAATTTAGAACATCTTTTAGTTTCTTTAATATTTAAATCACAAAGACATTTATCAACTAAACAACCATCTAAATATAAATCACATATTAAAGGAATATCCTGAGTATTAACTACCTCAATTTCATCTTCCTTTAAATTAAAATTATTCAACACAATATGTGCGACTCCGTCCTTAAACTCTAATAAGTACTTATTACAAGTACCATGTTCCTTAGCTTTTAAGTATAACTTCTCCTTAAGATTAGACTTAGGTTCAACTTCTATATCTAAATTTAAGCAGCATTGATTATGAATTAGTATATTTTCTTCCATAGATATCTCCTTTTCATATAATTCCTTATAGTATATGAAAAAGAATTCTAATATAGGCCTACAATTATAAAAAAAATAGCATAAGCTATTTTTTTATATTAGTTAAATAAAACTTTTCATATAAATTTATAAAGAAAGTCTTTTTATTAGTTTTATAATACTTATATACTATGAAGAATACGATTAGACCACCTATAAAAGCACATAATATATCAGTTATACTATCGTATACACCAGTACTATAATGATTAATACAATCATTATTAAAGAATACTAACATTGCGAATTCATAGAATTCCCAAAATATTGCAATAGATAAATTAACTGCATTTATAAATATATAAAAGATAGTTCTTTCTTGTTTATCTTCTATACGAGTTTCTTTCTTGATAAATATATATAGTATTATAGCAATTAATGTAGCAAATAAACCTGAACTAAAGTGTAATACTTTATCAAAACCTGTAATTGAATAACCACCTAAACAACTACCAATTAAACTAGCAAAGTATATAAATATAATAGCTATAGTATCTATTTCATCTACATGCTTCCATTTAAATAATTTAAAGGCAACCGGAACTAATAATGGAAGCAATGTAGATACTAAGCACATACCTACTCCATTCATATCATTAGTAATAAAGTTCTCATAGTATGCATAAATCAAAGTAATTGCATAAACTATATATAAACCATAATTAATCTTCTTTAAATTTTTCATATAATTCTCCTATACCTAACTTTAATATTTTCTAATAATTAGTTTACCCTATCATTATAACTTATTTATATAACATTTAAAGTAAAATAACCCTTAGTGGAAGAAGTAACTACCATGAGCTACTTCCTCCACCACCTCCTCCACCGCCGGAACTACTTCCACCAGAAGATCCAGAGTTTGAAGATACAGAATGCAAATTAGAACTAACGCTACTACTAAAGTCATTAAAGCCTCTAGCAAAGTCATTACCATGATAATAACCAGGATTAGAAATATCAATATTAGCAAAGTTATCAACCCACTCATCACTTACTCCTAAGACATAAGCAAAAGGTAACATATCATAAAAATAATTAGGATTATCATTAACTAAAGTTTCCAAACGATCCTTTTCAGCAGTTGCAAGAAATTCTTTAAAACCTAGTATTTCTCCATAAACCTCATTATATACAGCTTTTCTCTTTTTACACTTAGTTATTAATATACTAAGTATAAGTATCATAATTATAACTATTGTATAAAAAATACTCATATATGGAGCAACAGAATTAATATCAATAATAAAAACAAATGTAGGAATCAAAAAGAACATTAAAGTAAGAAGATAATCAGTAATACGTTTACTCTCTGAGCCCATAAATAAAATCATAACACATACGAATATTCCAAAAGCAACAAATATTCCAATAGATATTGAATACATGAATATCATAGAATTTGCTAAATATAAAATACCTAATTCTAATAAAATTAAAACAAACAATGCTAATTTAACCTTTAAATTAATTGGATCTAATATAGATTTTCTATTTTCAGATTCATATTTAGATCTTAAACTAGATAATTGTTTACTACATTTTTTACCAATCTCTTTAAGTGTTGCAGCATCTTTATAAGTAAATATAGCATTCAAGAAACTACGTTCTATTGAAATATTACCTTCATAGTTTTTAAGTTTAGTTAACTTAAAGTTTTTCTTCTTGCCTTTTCCATCTAGTTCTTCAATTTCTATATAACCTAGATTAGCTAAATGAACAATCATTGTAAAGAAATCTTTACTACTTAATTTTAATTTAGAAACTAATGCTACATCTAAACTATTATAACCTTCAGGAGCTTCAAATTCAATTGGAGCAAACGGCTTAGGATTTCTACATAATATAAATACAAGTAGTATACCTAAAATACCAAATATTATAGCTAATGCATAATAATATAAAGGAAGACCACCAATATCTTTAGCATTAGAAAAGTAACCTTCATCTAATTCTACTCTAATTGTTAAACCTTCATAAGGTTTTAAATTAGTATAACTACCAGTAATTACATTACCATTAACTTCATATTTTAAATTTTGTTTGTCAAAGCCAGTAGTTCCTTTATAGCCATGAGAGAAACCAATTTTAGAATTATCAAATTCTTTGGGCATACTAATTTTAAACTTCACTTTATTAGTATGTGTATCATAATCAGTACCTATGATGTTTCGATAGAATTCATCTAAATCAACTAGTTTATCTTTACCGATATTTACTTCATAACGTAGGGTGTACTGTTGTTTACCACTTACTAGTTTATCAGGATCTCCTATTTTAATAACAGAATCACGTCCCATATTAGTAACTTCATAATTTTCATTACAATGAACATTATCAATAGTTCCAAAAACATCAGTTGAACTTCCATCAGGACGTTCTAGTTTAAAACTATGGGGAATTGTTCTAGTTATACCATGTTTTTCATAGTTAAATACTGCATTCATTGTTTCTGTAACAATAAATGTATTATCATCCTTAACTTGATATTCAACATAAATTTCATCATAATAATATGCATCATCAACAACATCTGCCATAACGTTAACATTACTAAATAGCAATGTTATCATCAGCATTAATATAGCAGCATATTTCCTTAATCCTTTATATTTCATGTATATCTCCTTAATTTCTCTAAAGTAAAAAAACTTTATGAGGCTATTATATCAATTACAATTTCCTATTGCAACTTCTATATGTGTTAAATTCCGTTTTATAATAAGAAACAAACTCTATATGAGTTTGTTTCTTATGCTTCCTAATATTTAAT
This sequence comes from Erysipelotrichaceae bacterium, assembly GCA_036639955.1. GTDB lineage: Bacteria > Bacillota_I > Bacilli_A > Erysipelotrichales > Erysipelotrichaceae > JAVWHP01. The sequence continues at coordinate 90,595 of JAVWHP010000004.1, read as the reverse complement.
CTTCTTAATTCTACCAAAACCGATTGTTCCTGGACCTGTATGTGATGTAATTACGGCTCTAAAGTTTCTAACAAGAACTGGTTGTTTTACTACAGATTCTAATTGTTCTTTAAGTACAGCACTAGCACTAGGATTATCAGCATCAATAATCATCCAAATATAATCTGCTGGATCTATATCCTTAGTAATATAATCTATACCTGTTTTATAAGCTTTAGATAATGTTCTAACTTTAGTAACGATATCAATAGCGCCATGATCTACCTTTAAAAGAGGAACTATCTTTAATAAACCGGCAAGAGAGGCTGCAGCGGGAGAAATTCTACCACCATTCTTTAAAGTAGTTAAATTCTCAGGTATAAGAATAGCTAATAAATATGAATCGTTTTCTAACATGGATTTACATTCTAAACTAGTATAACCTTTAGAGAGCATATCAGTTACCATCTCTAGCATTACAATCATTGGACAACTAACATAATTAGAATCAACAACAATAACACGACCATCATAGTTCTTAGCAGCTTCTATAGCGATAGCACAAGTACCGCTTAACGCACGAGCTAGAGGTAAATAAAAAACTTCATCATATTCTAGTAGTAGTTCATCCCACATATTAAACATATCACCTAAGACAGGTTGGGCAGTTTTAACGATACTACCGGTACGCATCTTATCAATAATAGTTTGGGCATCAATATCAATTTCTTCTTTATATTCTTTACCATCTACTATAATTGGCATACGAACAATGTTAATATTAAGTCTTTTTGCATCTAGAGCAGATATATCAGCGGAAGAGTCGCTCATAATGGCTACACGTTTCATGTAATCACTCCTTTAAGTAAGATTATAACAATTTTATAAAAAAAACTCAATAAGGTATTTACAAACAGTAAAAAATATACTATAATCTATCTTGCTTGAACAAGTTATGGCGATTGTGGTGAAGTGGTTAACACAACTGGTTGTGGTCCAGTCATTCGTGGGTTCGATTCCCATCAGTCGCCCCATTTAATAAGTCAAGTAGCTCTCCTTTGGAGAGCTTTTTTATTCATTTATAAACCTATTAATATTTTATAAGCACTATTATAAATTTTTAAAACAAGTTGTAAAAAATTTGACTAATTGGTAATTTTTAGTTATACTAGAGTTGTATATTAAGAATTAATAGAATGTTAATTCGAAGGGAAGGTACGTAAAATGAACAAAAAATTAATAAAACTGCTTAGTGTTGTTATGATTTCATGTACAGTGCTAGTTGGATGTAACAATGAACCTAAGGTAGAAAAAGTAGCACCAACGGCTGATGAAATTAAATTCAAAACTGAATATGAATCATACAACAACAAAGATAAAGAAAGTGGCAAAGGTAAACACCTAGAAATGAATATAATTGAAAACAATCATATGAAGTATTCTAACTATGAAGAAGTTTCTAAAGTTTTAGATAATGGTACTGGAGTTATCTTCTTTAGTTTCCCTACTTGCCCTTGGTGTCGTAACGCTGCACCAGTATTAGCTAAGGCCGCTGATGAAGCCGGAGTAAAAGAAATTTTATATTATAACTGTTTAGACATTCGTGATAAAAAGAAACTCGGTGAAGATGGAGAAATAGTAATAGAAAAAGAAGGTACTAAAGAATACTACGCATTATTAGATAAACTTAAACCACATGTTGCTGAATATGAAGGTCTAAATGATGGAACTAATAAACGTATATACTTCCCTACAGCAGTATTTGTTAAAGATGGTAAAGTAATGTACTATCTACAAGGAACTGTTGGTTCACAAAAGGATGCTTCTATTCCATTAACTGAAGAACAAACAGAACAACTTCTAAAAAAATATAAAGATGCTTTCAAAGCCATCAGTGATGGTGCTTGTGGAGAAAAATGCTAATCTAAACATATTATCCCACCAACTAAAAAATATTGCATATAGCAATATTTTTTTTAATGTTTAATAAAGCTCTTAACTTTCTTTAGGAGCCTATAGGTGTTTAACGCAATAGGATCTAGGTCATAATCAAATTCACCTATAAGCTCCTCAATAATAGCATTAAAGCCTTTTTTAAATTCATATACTCCATAGTCTTCACTAGTTTTAGTGAAGTCACCGCTTAAACCATAGAAATTATATCTTGGAAATTTATTAGTTAAGGCATATTGGATCATATGCCATTGTAGTGCATACTGAGAACTAAAGCATAAGAATTCTTCATAAGCTCCACCAGTAAGATATATAACTTCATTAGCATATGTAATAAACATCGCACCACCGATTACTACAGTAGAACCATAATTAGACAAAATAAGCTTTGCTTCATCTAATTTAACGTGCACACTAGTGACATTAGATTCTTGTGCAACTAATTTATTTTTAAGTTTATCACTAACGTCACTAGTGTTAGCACGTTCGCGCATAGCAATAAGCTTATTTTGTTCTAATTCTAAAGTTGATGTAAGTTCATCAATATATTCATTAACATTAAGTTTCATAACTAAGTACTTTAACATATTACTAGGTACTAAAGCATTATACATTTGTTGATAGTACTCTAAACTACGATCACTAAAGCCTCTTCTTAAACTAGTTTTAGCAATAATATCTTGATAAATATGTAATTCATCATATTGAAGCTCAACGATAGAAAAGCCACTATGTTGGCTTTTCTTTAAACAACGCCTTGTTAATGAAGAAGTATTCTTCATTAGTTGAGCTTCATTTAAATTTAAGTTTAGGATAGACATCCATCTTGGTTCGTTTAGTTCTTCATTAATAGATCTTGTAAAACCATGATGGTTATATCCTAGTTTTATTAGATTGTCTATTATTACTTGATGGTTATAGCCATTGGGTACTTCTTCTCCATTATTATCTCTTTGTTTATATGTAACATAAGGATCCATTGAGAATTGCATACCGCCTTCTGCTCTCATGAAGGCTATTAAATTCTTATGAAAGAATGTAAGTAGGGGTTCATCATTAAAGTCTAGTAGAAAGCCTCTATTGGCTTTAAATAGTTTATGTTTCATCGTTGTATAGGCACATATAGCAGCTCCACCTATAATTTTATCATTATCATACACTACTGGGTAATACACTTCCCATCCCTTTGTTTTACGATATTCATTCATTTCTACTGATTGCCAAAAATTATTATAAATACTATTTAATGCATACGCTTTAAATACTTCACTACTCACAAGTTTAAATTCCATAATATACCTCCAATATCTATCGTGAATTATACCATTATTATGCTATCAATTCAATTTATTACCCAACTATTATAACATTATATCCTATTCCCTTATAAACATAATAAAAGCACTGTTATTCAGTGCTCAATTATTTTTATTTATTTGTTATGTATTCATGTATACTAGCTGCTGCTGTTTTACCAGCTCCCATTGCTAATATTACTGTTGCTGCTCCTGTTACTGCATCTCCTCCAGCGTATACGCCTTCATGAGTAGTTAATCCTTTTTCATCAGTAATTAGACAACCCCATTTATTAGTTTCTAGTCCTTTAGTAGTTGAATGTAATAGTGGGTTTGGACTTGTTCCTATTGCCATTATCATACAGTCTACATCTAGTACAAAGTTACTGCCTTTAATTTCTTGAGGTCTAGCACGTCCAGATGCATCAGGTTCTCCTAATTCCATCTTAACACATTCCATTCCTTTAACCCAACCTTCTTCATTACCTAGTACTTGAATTGGGTTAGTTAATAAATTAAATTCTATTCCTTCTTCCATAGCATGTTCTACTTCTTCTTTACGTGCTGGTAATTCTTCCATACTACGACGATATACAATTGTAACTGTTTCTACTCCTAAACGTTTAGCACATCTAGCAGCATCCATTGCTACATTTCCTCCACCTACTACTACAACGCTTTTTGCATGTTGTACTGGTGTATCTACTCCTTCTTTATAAGCTTTCATTAAATTCATTCTTGTTAAGAATTCATTTGCTGAATATACTCCTTTTAAGTTTTCTCCTGGCATCTTCATAAAGTTTGGTAATCCTGCTCCACTACCTACGAATACTGATTCAAATCCTTTTTCGAATAATTCATCAATAGCAAGTATTTTTCCTATTACCATGTTTGTTTCTACTTTAACACCAATCTTCTTTAGTCCTTCAATTTCTTTTCGTACTATTTCTTTTGGTAATCTGAATTCAGGTATACCATAAACTAGTACTCCTCCTGCTACATGTAGTGCTTCAAATATAGTTACATCATAGCCTAAGTTAGCTAAATCTCCTGCACATGTTAATCCTGCAGGTCCTGCTCCTACGATTGCTACTTTATGTCCATTTGGTGTTGGCATCTTAACTTCATCTTTACCATTTGCCATGTACCAGTCTGCTACAAATCTTTCTAATCTTCCGATTGCTAAAGATTCACCTTTAATTCCTCTTACACATTTGCATTCACATTGTGATTCTTGTGGACATACTCTTCCACATACTGCTGGTAATGCACTTGTTTCTTTTATTACATGGTATGCTGCTTCAATATCGCCTTCTTTAATTTTTGCGATAAATCCAGGTATATTAACTGCGACTGGGCATCCATTTATACATGGTTTATTTACACAGTTTAGACATCTTTCTGCTTCTTCCATTGCCATTTCTAATGTATATCCAAGTGTTACTTCTTCAAAATTTTTACTTCTTTCTAATCCATCTTGGATTGGCATTTCTACTTTCTTTAATGACATGTTTGGCATATTATTTTACCTCCTTATTTAATAGATTACAGCTATCGTGTCTAGCTTCTTCTTCAAATTCTACATATGTTCTACTTCTAGACATTGCTTCATCAAAGTCTACTAGATGTCCATCAAAGTCCGGTCCATCTACACAAGCAAATTTAGTTACTCCACCAACACTTAATCGACAACCACCACACATTCCAGTTCCATCAATCATAATTGGATTCATACTAACTACAGTCTTAACTCCATATTTTTTAGTTAATAGCGAAACAAACTTCATCATAACTAATGGTCCAATCGCTATAACTTCATCAAATTCTTCTCCATCAACTATAAGTTTTTCTAATACATTAGTAACTAATCCTTTTTCTCCATAACTACCATCATCTGTTACTAAATACATATGATCAGCTACTGCTTTAAATTCATCTTCTAATATTACTAAGTCTTGATTTCTAAACCCAGTTATTACGCTTACTTCAGCTCCTGCTTCATGTAATGCTTTAGCAGTAGGATATGCTATCGCACAACCTACTCCTCCTCCTATAACTGCTACTTTCTTTAAACCATCTACATGAGAAGGAGTACCTAAAGGTCCGACAAAATCTAATAGGGCATCTCCTACTCCTAATTCATTTAATAATCTAGTAGTCTTACCTACTATTTGGAATATAATAGTTATAGTTCCTAATTTACGATCATAATCAGCTATAGTAAGTGGAATTCTTTCCCCTTCATCTCTAACTCTAAGTATAATAAACTGTCCTGCTTTAGCTTTTGCTGCAATTAATGGTGCTTCTACTACTAGTTTACTTACTGTAGGATTTAATACCTGTTTCTCTAAAATTTTAAACATCTTTTCTCCTTTCTAATGATTACAATCTTTAATCATTAGTAATATATACTTTACTATTATACCTTTATTTATTAAATAATAAAAGGGTTTACATTACTTTAAATTAATTAATAATTTACAATCTATATTAATTATCTATTTATAATAAAAGATTCCTCTTTAGTAATCAACATATATATATACTTATGTTGTTTACTTTAGAGGAATCTATATTTTATTTTCTTATGTATTGTATAGCTACAGATCCAGGTCCGCCTTGTGTTATAAAGGCTGCTGATAGTTCTAACATTTCTATTTCAGTATCTGGGAATGCTTCTTGTATAGATTTTTTTATTCCTTCTGCTGCTTCTAAGGCAAATGCATGTGAGATATAAATTTTATGTTTAGCATTAACTTTAGCTTCTTTATAGTATTCTATAATAGAATTACTTACTCCTGACATTGTTCTTTTAATTCCATATTTATCTAATCTAGTTCCACGTTCTACTTGTTGCATAATTGGTTTTAATTTTAATAATCCTCCAATTACAGAGGCTGCTGGTTTTAATCTTCCACCTCTTTTAAGAAAATCAAAATCCTGTGGTATAAGGAATGATCCACAATCCTCAATACTATATGCTAATTCACTCAATATCTTCTTTGCATTTTCACCAGCTTCAGCTAGTTTTAATGCTTTTTGTACTAAGTATCTTTGAGGCCCACATAGTGTTTCAGAATTAAGTACATAAATATCATCTTTATTCTTCGCTTCTTCTCTTGCTCCTAATGCTGATTGATAAGTACCTGATAGTCCGTCAGCCATACAAATATTAATAATCTCTTCTCCATCATATAATTCAAAAGCTTCAATTACTTCTCCAATTGGAGGTTGAGAAGAAATTGGTATTCCACCTTGTTTAATTTTATCAATAAAAAGTTTAGTATCTATAGCTAAATCTCTATATTGTTCACCTAATATGCTAACGCATAAAGGTAAGACATGTAAATTCATAGATTTACCTTCTTCAATCGTATATAAAGCACTTGTATCTGTTATAATTTTAACCATAATTTCCTACTTTCCTATGCCTGTACTTCTTTAAGTACGCTCTTATAAGTTGGCATATACTTTTCAATAATAGAATAAAACTGTTTACTATGATTTGGTTGAATAAAATGAACAAACTCATGTAAGATTACATATTCAATAAACTCTATAGGATAATGAATAAGCTTAGAATTTAAAGTTATCTGATTCTTATTAGGCATACAAGATCCCCAACGAGAAGTCATTTCCCTAATCTTAATATTAGGATACTCAATTTGATAATCTTTAAGCATAGTATTATAAGTAATTTTACAAATATCATCAAAAACATCCCTACATAATTGCTTTAAGAACTTCTTAATAACCTTCTCCATATCATCTTTAGACTTTAAATAAACATAAAGATACTCATTATCATAAGTAACACGATTATACTTTTGAATACTAATCTTAATCTTTAAATCATAACCAAAAATAGTAATCTGACGCTTAACAAAGTCTGGTTTAGAAATTTCTAATCTTTTATTTATTTGTTTACGTCTTTCAAGAATCCATTCTACCTTAGAACAAACAAATTTATCAATCTTTTCCATCGGAACAAATTTATTAGCACTAACACATATTTCTCCATTAGAATTAATTCTCAAATTAATATTTTTAACTTGCTTTCGAAGTAAGATGTAATGAACATCAAAACTTCCAACACTTACACAATGATTTTCCATTAACTTTACTCCATATCTCTTGTACCTATTATATAATAAATGCTTAGGTTTTTATACTATTATTTTTAGTTTTTTATAAATATACATTATTATCCTTTAAAAATTGGTTAATTATATTAAATACTTACAAAATACTAGATATATAATAATATAATTTTTTATAATATAATTATTATAAATTGTATGTTTACAAAAGTTTAATTCAGATATAAAATAAGCAAGTACTAACTTATAGTTATAGACAGGAGATCATATGAATAATTACAATAATCCTTTTATATATAGTGATGATAATAAACGTTATCATTCTTGGAATTATTATTTAAAGCATAAATATAACCATAAAGTATTTAAAGTAGCTTTAAATACTAATTTTGGTTGTCCTAATCGTGATGGTACTTGTGGAGTTGGTGGTTGCATCTTTTGTAGTAGTTTAGGTAGTGGTGATTGTGCTGGTAATATTAAAGATGATTTAAATACTCAGTTTAATGAAGGTAAAGCTATAATGCTAAATAAGTGGCCAAAAGGTATTGCTATGGCCTATTTCCAGGCCTTTAGCAATACCTATGCACCACTAAGCACATTACATGAGTGCTTTGATCAATTCATTGATAGAGAAGACTGTATAGGTTTATGCATTGCTACTAGAGCTGATTGTTTAGATGATAAAAAAATAGCTTATCTTGATTCTTTAACTACTAAAAAAGAAGTATGGATTGAGCTAGGGCTACAATCTATTTATGATACTACAGCTGAATTAACTAATCGTGGTCATAACTATGAACAATTTAAAGATATGGTATATAAGTTAAGTAAAACTAATTTAAAGATATGTGTTCATCTAATGAATTCACTACCTAATGAAACAGCTGAAATGATGATAAACAGTGCTTACACAGTTGGACAACTACCTATTCATGCTATAAAGATACATATGCTACATATCCTAAAGAATACTAAGATTTCAGATATGTACTTAAATAACGAATTCAAACTTCAAACTATTGAAGAATATATCGATACTATTGTTAAACAATTAGAAGTAATACCTAATAACATAATAATCCAACGCCTTACAGGCGATGGTATAAAAGATCTATTAATAGCTCCTTTATGGACAATTAAGAAAACTATCGTTTTAAACAACATCGACAAACTACTCCTCAAGAGAAATTCCTATCAAGGAATTTCTCTACCTTATAAAAAATAAATGCCATATCACCTTAGTGATATGGCATTGATTGTCTTACATCATACTCAATAAATGTGAAGCAGATATAAAACTAATAACAAAAGCTACAATTGAAACCACAATAAATAATTTCTTTGATCTTTTATCATTCATAACTTTATAATTCTTATAAGCAGAAAATACTATAGCCGCCATAATAAGGATTACCATCGCTTCAGTAGTCCATTGAGGCGTAACTCCTGTTGTTTGAAGAATAATACAACCTAATAATGCAACAGCTAGAAATAACATTACTCTAGCATTCTTACGACTTTGCATCATAATAGCTCTTTGTTGTTCTAGTATTTCTCGATCTCTTTTTTTCATTTTCTTTCCTCCGATAATCTAATATAAAATTCATCTTCTCTATTATACATAATCTAATTTAATAAGTAAACGTTTACTTTTTATGTTTTAAATAATATTTTAAAGCTCTAGCATCTCTTCTTTGGATTAATTCATTAACACTTATAACATTATTATAAGTTAATTCTTTTAATGCTTGTTCAACACTTATGTATTTTAAAGACATATCTAAAGTTAATTCTTCTTCAGTTCTATTTAATGGATACTGTTTCGGAAGTAATTCAACAACAAAATAATTAGAAATAGTTCTTCTTCCGATTAGATTGTAATAGTCTATTATAGTACCTACACTAGATATAATGGTACAGTCTAAACCTATCTCTTCCATTACTTCTCTTTTAATAGCTGCTTCAAAACTTTCATTAGGTTCTACTCCACCCCCTATGGTTTCATAGTGATGTCGAATTCCAAATTCATCTTCACCTTTAATATATAATATGGCTAGTTCATTATTTTTATTAAAAGCAAATACTCTTACTGTTACTCTATCAGTATATGAAATAGGTTTATCTACTGTTGGATCATTTAACTCTGCTATAATCATATTAACACTCCTTCATAAAATAGAAAAGACGCCCGATGGCGTCCTTCAATGATGTTACGTAACCGGCCCCGTATTTTTGGGGGAGATACTAACTTATCCATATGGGTGGGGGAAGAAAGAATAAGTTAGGGGACCGGCACGAGGTGTTTCCACCTGTATAAATAATACTAATTTTTAAGCACTTTGTCAACCATTTTTTAATTTATTTACATCTTAAAATTTAAACAACAATTTTATAATAGAGTGAGGATAAAATATGCTAACTATTGGAATAACCTGTCGTTATAACGAAGATTTCTTTTTTATAAAAGAAGCCTATATAAATTACCTAAATAGGAATAATTGTATAATTATTCCTATTCTACCAACCACAAACTTTGAGTACTATACAACCCTATGTGATGCCTTAATAATTAGTGGTGGTTTAGATATAGATGCATCACATTACAAAGAGGTTAACCATACCTCTACCAATATATACCCTATACCTATTGACCAATACGACTTTGATCTATTAGAAGCTTTTAATAAAGCTAATAAGCCTATATTAGGTATATGTCGAGGTATCCAAGTTATAAATGTATACTTTGGAGGATCACTATATCAAGATATCCCTAATCATTCACAAACAACAAACAAGACTAGCACTAGTCATAGTGTATTTGTTACACCTAATTCAAAACTTAGTACCTATACTAAAGTAATTAAAGTAAATAGTTTTCATCACCAAGCTATAAAAACATTAGCTAAGAATTTTGAAATATTAGCAATAAGTGATGATGGCTATATTGAAATGATTCAATATAACCATATAGTAGGAGTTCAATGGCATCCAGAACATTTAAATAATAATTTAATATTTAAGTACTTTATAGAGAATTGTTTTGACTGCTAATAAAAAACATAAATAGTGCCTGTTCTAGGCATTATTTATGTTTTTTAAAGCAGTAACTGTGATATCTGGATAAATCTTAAATTTTTCTATATCTGATTCATTATGTACACCACTAGTAACAAAAATAGTTTTAACTCCATTGTTATAACCTAAAGCTATATCAGTCTCTAAATTATCTCCAATAAGAATTACATCATCCTTAGTAAGATTAAGATAATTTAGAGCCTCATCTAATATAGGACTATAAGGCTTACCAATCTTTATACAAGTTTGTTCACTAGCATATTCAAACATATCAACAATAGCACCATTACCAATTGCAAAACTATTACCCTTAGGAAGTCTTCGATCATTATTAGTAGCTACTAATAATGATCCTTTTAAAAGTTCTTGTAGAGCTTTAGAATAATCTATATAAGTAGCATTAGAATCTAAACCAACAAATACATAATCACTAATAATACTAGTATTATTAGTGATAGTATAATGTTCTTTAACTAAGGCCTCCTTAAGGCCATCTTCACCTATAACATAAGCATTCATACCACCATTTAACTTAGCAATATATTTAGCAGCAGCCATACTACTAGTAAAGAAATCATCTTCTTTAATATGCTTAAAACCTAAATTAACCATATGCTCTACATTCTGTTTAGCAGTCCTAGTAGCATTATTAGTTAAGAAAAGATAAGGTATATTATTATTAAATAAATACTCAATAAAATCGCTTGCTCCTTCTATATTATCATTTCCCCGATACATTGTGCCATCTAAATCAATTAAATAAGTTTTCATATAATCTCCATTCTAAACAAAAGATGATTAGTTAATCATCTTTTGTTATATATATTATTCATTAAAAAGAATATTACTCATATTATATAAACCATAAGGTTTATTTATAATAAATCTTACTGCAGTTATAGTACCATTAACAAATATTAATTTACTATGAGCTTCATGAGTTATTTCTAATACTTCATCTTCTCCTGCAAATAATACTGTATGTTCTCCAGCTATTGTTCCACCTCTTATTGCACTTACTCCTATTTCATGTTCTCTTTTTTTAAAACCACTTCTTCCATATACTTCTTCATATTCATGATCTGGATTTAAAGCTCTTACTAACATTTTAGCAGTACCACTAGGCGCATCTACTTTTTTATTATGGTGTTTTTCTATTACTTCAATATCAAACTTATCTTTTAATATTGGAGCAATATCTCTTAATACTTTTTCCATTACAGTAATACCTAAAGAGAAATTACCTGTAAATACAACAGGAGCTACTTTACTTAATTCATGTATTTTATTTATTTGTTCATCACTATGACCAGTAGTAGCTATAACTACTGGTGTATGAGTTCTACTAACATAATCATAAATCATATCTAAATTACCAGGATATGAATAATCTATAATAGCATCAAAAGAATTTTTAATTTCATCTAAAGATTTATAATAACCAATATCTACAATACCTACACAGTCTAAATCTTTACTTTCTTCAATCTTTTTAGCTACTAAAGAATTCATAGTACCATAACCTACTAGTGCTATATTCATATTAATTCTTTAACACTTTCATTGTAGCTTTTAATACCTCTTTATTACTATCACTCATATTAGTTAAAGGTAAACGATACCCACCTACTCCATGTTTAGCAATTAACATAGCTTCTTTAATTGGGATTGGATTAGTTTCTATAAATAAAGCATGAATAAATTCTAAGTATTTTAATTGAATAGTTAAAGAAGATTCTATGTTGCCATCTAAATATTCTCTTACTAATGTATGCATTTCATTAGGTATTATATTAGCGGCAACTGATATAACTCCTTTACTACCAATCGATAACATAGGTACTACAATATCATCATTACCTGAATACATACAGAATTCATCATTACATAATTTAGCTACATTCATAGCATAAGATATATTACCACTAGCTTCTTTAATAGCTACAATATTCTTCATTTTACTAAGTTTTGTTAATACTGGTATACTTATAGAACATCCAGTTCTAGAAGGTACATTATATAAAATTAAAGGTACTTTTACAGCATTAGCTACTGATTCAAAATGAGCTAACATACCTGCTTCATTAGTTTTATTATAATAAGGAGTAATAACTAATAAAGCATCAGCTCCCATCTTTTCATATTTAATACTTTGTTCTACAGCAGTTTTAGTAGAATTAGATCCACTACCTACTATAATAGGAATTCTTTTATTTGATTTCTTTATAGTGAATGCAGCTATTGCTTCATCTTCATCATGAGTTAATGTAGGAGATTCTCCGGTAGTTCCTAGTACTAAGATACCATCAGTTTTTTCTTTAATATGATATTCGATAAGTTCTCCTAAACGATCGAAATCAATATCTCCATTATCTTTAAATGGGGTAATTAATGCTACTATAGATCCTTCTATCATAAGTTTCTCCTCCTATTGCTAAAAAGCAATCTCTTCATTTATATCATTTGATAATTGATCTTGAATACTTTCTCTTTTTACTACAATTCTTGCTTTACCATCTTTAGCAAATACTACTGCTGGTTTATTTAAACGATTGTAGTTACTTGCCATTGAATAACCATAAGCTCCAGTAGTATAGAATGCTAATATATCTCCTTCTACTACTTCTGGTAATTTAATACCTTCTACAAGGATATCTCCAGATTCACAACATTTACCAGCTACACTAACTGTTTGTGTAGCAGGTAAATCCATTTTATTAGCTACTTTACAATCATATTTAGCTTGATATAAAGCTACTCTAATGTTATCATTCATACCACCATCAACAAAGATATATTTCTTATTAACAGTTTCTTTTTGAAAACCTACACTATATAAAGTATAACCAGCTTCTCCTACAATTGATCTACCTGGTTCTATCATTACTTTCTTAATAGTTGTAGGATTCTTAGCTAATTCTTTTTCTAATGTAGAAATAAGAACACTACACATATCTTTAACAGCTAAAGGTTTATCTTCATCTGTATAACGTACTCCAAAGCCTCCACCTATATTTAATACAGGTAAATTAATATTATAAGTTTTAGACATCTTATTAGTAAAGTTAACTAATGTTTCTATAGCTACTTTGAATGCTTCTGTATCAAATATTTGAGAACCTATATGTGAATGAAAACCAATAAAATTAGTATATTCACTAGATTTAACTAGGTTCATTATTTCAGCTAATTGGGCATCTCTTGTGATGCTTATTCCAAATTTAGAGTCTAGTTTAGCAGTTACTATATATTCATGAGTATGAGCTTCTACTCCAGGGTTTACTCTTAATAATAAATTTATATGCTTTTTTAGTTTATTAGCTATGGATACTATTCTTTGGCATTCCATAACATTATCCATAACTATATTACATGAATATTCAAAAGCCATTGCTAGTTCTTCTTCTGTTTTGTTATTTCCATGGAAGTAAACATTGTTCATATCCATATTACAAAGTTTAGCTGTTTGTAATTCTCCACCACTTACTACATCTAAAGATGCGTGGCATTGTTTTACTAGTTTAACCATCTCTATACAAGAGAATGCTTTAGAAGCATATATTACTTCTGTTGTGAATGCTTTAGATTTAAAATAACTATGATATAAATCAAATTGATTTATAAGTTTAGTTTCATCATAAACATATAAGGGAGTTCCACAAGCTTTTACTAAGTTTGTACAAGGGACACCACCGATTTCTAAAATTTTATTTGTCATATTGCCTCCTATTAAAAAACGTCAGTAGGCCTGCAAGCTTACTGACGTTAAAATATTACATTAATGTCATTAAGATAGCTCACCTACATGAAGTAGACAGTAGTATAGTTATTAGCTATACTCCCATTAAGTTTATATGTCTATAAACTTAATTCGGCAAACTTACCTCTAATATTAATCTAATGTCTACCGACTCTTAATATTTTCTTATCGTTTGCACCTCTATCGAATACAAGTTTATTTTAACGCATCACTATTACTATTGCAAGTACTTTCTAGTTTTCTATAATATATAATTAATAATAAAGGTATTATAAAGAATCCTGCTACTATATATAAAGTATTATCATATCCTATATTATTACTTAAATTACTAGTTATTATAGGAGTAATTAAACCTGATATACCTATATATATAGCCATAGCTAACATTTGTGCAGTAGCTTTTAACTTACTAGACGTTACCTCATTTATTAAAACTTTACTAGTTAATAATAATAGAGGTAACGTAACTAATTGTAAACTAGCTACTGCTATAATAAGTATAGGAGTTTGAAAGTAACCATACCCTATAAACTTTATAGCATATAATATAGTACCTAATAATAATAGATGTATAGCTTTAAATCTCTTTAATAACTTACTACCTATAATAAATATAGGTATCTCCATAATAGATTGAACAGCAAATTTTACACCAACTAACTCTGTGGTAGAACCAAGCCTTAACATCTTATCTATTACTACATATTGATCTGCTGTACCTATCATATAAATAGATAAGAATATTAATATTAATATAATATATCTTTTATTAGTTATTAATTCTTTTATATCTTTTATATATATTTTATTGGTATTAGTTTTCTTTTCTTCTTTAATATTAAATAATAATAATATTGTAAGAAAACTAATTACAACACTAATTGTAATTAGTGTTGTATAAGTATATATATGGACGATGTAGCCAGCTACAGGACTAGCTATTGCTAGTCCTAGGGCCCCTGAGGCCCTTAATCGTCCATATTTATCTTTACCAATAAATAGCATCCAAGTTTCTAAAAGGCTTGTAATACACTTTGCTAGGCCTCCTACGAGGCCTATGATTATAAGGGTATAATATATATTATGATTGGTTATATTAAACATAACTACACTACCAACAATCAATATAATATAACCAATCATAAATACTCTTTTATATCTTTTATAATGATCAAATAAATAACCAAATATAATAGTACTTATAATACCCATAATACTAATACTAGCTAATATATAACCTCTCTCTATAGTATTGTAACCTAAACTAATAAGAAAAGGTATAATCTGAGTAGTAATAAAAGAAATACTAATAAAAACTAATATACTCAATAAATGATACTTCCATAATTTTTTATTCATATCTCACATCCTATATTTAGTATACCCTACTCTTTATAAATATTACCCAATATAAAAGGATGTACATTCTTTAGAATGTACATCCTTCCATAATCTTTTCTAACCTCTAGTAAATCTTCTAAAAGAATCCTTACTATTACATTTTTCTAATGCTACTTCTAATGTTATTTCTCCTGCTTGTACTAGTTCTGCTAAATAAGCATCTAGTGTAATCATACCTGAAGCATGACTAGTTTGCATAACAGTTTGTATTTGATAAGATTTATTCTCACGTACTAAGTTAGCAATTGCATCATTAACAACCATGATTTCAAAAGCAGCAATACGTCCATTTTCATCTTTTCTAGGTAATAATTGTTGAGACATAACAGATTTTAAACAGTTAGCTAACTGTGTTCTAATCTGTTCTTGTTGGTGTGGAGGGAATACATCAACCATACGGTCAATAGTTTGAGCAGCACCACGTGTATGTAGTGTAGCGAAAACTAAATGTCCAGTCTCGGCAGCAGTAGTAGCTAATGATATAGTTTCAAAATCACGTAACTCTCCTACTAGTATAACATCTGGATCTTCACGTAATGCTGACTTTAAGGCAGCATTATAATCTTTAGAATCTTTACCAATTTCTCTTTGGTTAATCATACATGATTTATGTTCATGTATATACTCAATAGGATCCTCCATAGTTAATATATGAAGTTTCTTATTAGTATTAATATAATCTATCATAGCTGCTAAAGAAGTAGACTTACCAGAACCAGTAGGTCCAGTAACTATATTTAACCCTCTAGGTAAATTACATAATTCTTTCATAACCTTTGGTAATCCTAATGAATCTAATGTAGGAATGTGATCAGAAAGCAAACGAATAGCCATAGCTGCATGATCTTTTTGTCTATAAGCATTAACACGGTATCTTAGATTATCAGCATCTGAGAACGCTGTATCGACATCATTACCTTTTGCAAAATGTTCCTTTTCTTTATCAGTCAATATTGAATCTAACATAGCGTCAATTTCAGCATCTCCTAATCTTTCATCAGATATAGTTTGTAATAAACCCTTAACTCTTATAACTGGTGCTAAACCAAATGTAATGTGTAAATCACTCGCTTTTACTTGTCTTGAAATTTGTAGGTATGTTTCTATCATTTTATTTGTCTCCCTTACTCAATTGAGTAAATCAATTTAATTACTTCATCCATTGATGTAAATCCTTCTTTTAATAGTCTTACAGATTCTTGTTTTAATGTACTCATATTGTTCTTTAATGCTTGTGCCTTTATAACATCTAAGTTTTCATTATTAGATATCATTCTAGATATAACTCTATCTATATTTAATACTTCATGTATAGCAGTTCTTCCTTTATATCCTGTACTATTACAGAATGGACATCCTTTAGGTTCATATACATAATCTAAATCTTCTCCAATTAGTTTACTTTCATCACTTGTTAGTAATCTTTTTTGTTTACAATGTGGACATAATTTCTTAACTAATCTTTGAGATATAATACATCTAACAGAAGCAGCAACTAAATATGCTTCAACTCCCATATCTATAAGTCTTGATACTGTAGATATTGCATCATTAGTATGGATTGTAGATAAAACTAAATGTCCTGTAATGGCTGCTCTAACTGCGATAGAAGCTGTTTCTTCATCACGAATCTCTCCGATCATTACTACATCGGGGTCCTGTCTTAGTATACTTCTTAATCCACTAGCAAATGTTAATCCTACTTTAGAGTTAACTTGTACTTGTGTAATATTATTAAATGATTTTTCTACTGGGTCTTCTACTGATACTATATTAATTTTAGGACTACTTATCTTTTGTAGTACTGAATAAGTAGTTGTAGACTTTCCTGATCCAGTAGGTCCTGTTACTAATATAATTCCATTTGAATTCATAGTTGCTCTTGTAACAAACTTATAGTTATTTTCTGATAGTCCTAATTCATCTATATCATAGTTTATACTAGCATCACTTCCTAGTAAACGCATAACTACTTTTTCTCCGTAAATTGTTGGTAGTGTAGATACACGGATATCTACTTTTACTGATGGGAATTGTATTGCGAATCCTCCATCTAATGGAATTCTTTTTTCTGCTATATTCATTCCACTTAATATCTTAATTCTTGTTACTAATAAATCATGTACATTTGCTTTTAATATCTGGTGTTCTACTAGGTCTCCATCTATTCTGAATCTTACTCTTGTAGTTTCTTTTAATGGCTCAACGTGGATATCACTGGCATTTGCTTGTTGTGCTTCTTTTACTAAGTTATTTACTAACTGAACTACTGGAGAAGCATCTATTCTTTCTGTTGAGTCAGTTGCTTCTTCTAATGATAATGCGTTAGCATCATAATCTTGATACTCATTATTAACATCATCTATTATTTGTCTTGTTCCAGCTTTAGCATATAACTTTTCTATTGCATCATCAACATCTTTTTTAGATGCTATTGATACTTGTATTTCTAATCCTGATGACATTGCTATATCATCTATTCCATAGAAGTTAAGTGGATCATTAGTTGCTACATGTAATATACCATCTCTAATGTATAGAGGTACTATATTATTCTTTTTTACTAATGCTTCACTTACTACTCTTGTAGTTTCTACATCTATCTGATCACTAAAATTTGAAATATAATCAATATTTAATCTTTTAGCAAGCGATTCTAACATACTAGTTTCTTGTATAAAACCAAGTTCAATTAGTATTTCACCTAATCTTTTTCCTTTGGTTTCTTTTTGTTTTTGCAGTGCAATTTCTAGTTGTGGCTCAGTAATTTTATTTTCTTCTAATAGTACTTGACCAAGTCGAATATTCTTTTTCATATTTTACCTCCTATTGTTTCTTATCAATATTTATTGTATTATATTGATGGGGTGATTCAATGTTAGAAATTTTGATGTATTGCTACATCTTTGCATTAGGGTCTATCATCGGTTCTTTCTTAAACGTATTAATTTATCGTTTCCCTAAGAACATTACTGTTGTGAAAGGTTTCTCTCACTGTACAGATTGTGATACACAGCTTAAGGCAAAGGATTTAGTACCTATCTTCTCATTCCTATTTTTGAAGGGTAAATGTCGTTATTGTGGTAGCCATATTTCTTATCGCTATCCTCTTATCGAAACACTTACTGCACTTGGTTTTACATTTTCTTTCTATCACTTTGGTTTGTCAATTGAGTTTGTTATTAACGCTTTGTTATTAGCTGACTTAATTGTTATAACGATGATTGATATTGACACTATGGAAATTCTTAACCGTACCAACTTATTTCTAGTTGCTTTGGCTATCGTTTCTATGTTGTTCGGAAATGTAATTATAAGTGATCGCATCATAGGGATGCTCATCATTTCCGTTCCATTACTTCTTATTGGTTATTTAACCAAAGGAGGCTTTGGTGGCGGTGATGTCCGTTTAATGGCTTGTGCCGGTTTCCTTCTTGGTACTAAAAGTATCATTGTAGCAGCATTTATTGGTATAATTGCTGGTGGAATCTTTGCTTGTTTCTTAATGGCAAAGAAGAAGAAGAGCGGTAAAGCTCAAATGCCTTTTGGTCCATTCTTAGCGTTTGGTATTTATACTGCATCACTATATGGTCCTCAAATTGCAAATTGGTATTTATCATTACTTGGTAGATAGCAATCAACAACTAAGTAGTCATTGCATTAAGCAACGACTACTTTTTTGTTATCACTTAGCTCAATTATTTAAATTTCATTCCTTATCAGGTTCCATCTTTATCCCCTTTAAGTAACTACACCGTTACTTTCTAAGGTGTAACTGGTTTATTAGTACAGAACCATTTAGCATCTTTATCAGTTAAACCTACCTTTTGAGTTAAGGTACCGATTGGTCCACTTGTACCAGTCTGGTAATTTAATAATTGTATTTGCTTATTAATCTTTAATTTTTGAACTCCATCTTTATCTAATATTTTTAATTCAATATTAGAATATCCTGAACGGAATCCTTCATGTAAGTAGTTTAATTCAACTTTATAGTTTGAATAAACTCCTTCATTTATTACTTGTCGATCTAATCCAGTTGATGCAATTCTTGCAACAACTTTTCCATCAACTACTCCTATACAGTCACCACTTGTTGTATCTGGCACATCCATATAAGAGAATTCCCCAGTAGCAAATCTTAATTCTTCACTAATCTGAGCAACAATAATTTCTCCAGTATTTTGAATATCTACACTAGCTGTTGTATCACCAAACAATTGCGTAACTGGTTGGAACATTGCCCATATAGCACCTAATACAAGTGTTAGAAGTGCAGTAACAATGATTAACTCAATTAGTGTAACACCCTTTTTATTATTCATAATTACCCCTCCTAGTTCTTTACAAAGTTCTTTAAAGTAACTTCATTTTTAGTAGCTTTGTTTATATTAACTGTTCCTTTAAATTTTTTAACTGCTCCATCATCTATTGAAAAGTCAACATCTGTTTCAGCCGATCCGACAATATCCGTTTCGCCAACAACTCCATTTGTCACGTAGTTTGTTAATTCATGAGTTGCCTTACGCATATTCATACCTTTAACGTATATTCCAACAATTGACGTAACCGATGTCAAAATAAATAACGAAACGATTGATAATATTGCAACCGAAACAACGATTTCGATTAACGTAAATCCATTTTTATTTTTCATTAGTCAATCACCTTCCCTGTTCCTGTTTTAATATAACTATGATTCAAGTAACCACCTGTAACCTTTAGATTAACAGCCGCAGCATCACGAGGTTGGAAGTAAGTCATTTCAAATCCTTTATTACCTGATGTTCTAGTATCAAGTATAATTTCTTGAGCAACTATACCTCCCGCAACATTAGGATAGCTTCCTTGATTATTAGGCATAAACTCAGGATGAAGTGCTAATTTATTTTTTGGAGTAGAATCTATTTTGTATTCAATTGTAGAGTTTGGTAAATACATAAACGCTGTAAAACTTGACTCTCCATCTATTAGAATTTCCAATTTTTCATTACTGATTAAGAAATATGGAAGACCTTCTAGAATACCACCTGTTATTTCAGACCCCATTTGGAAATTATCAAATTCAACTTTAATTGGTAATTCAGGATGAGGATCGCTTGGCTCTCTTTTAATAAAAACAGAAAGTGATCCGGTTCCTTCTTTTGTTCCAGTCCAAAGAGAACCAGTATACTTAATAGGTTTATTTGAAGCACCTAATATAAATAGTTCTTTAGTCTCTTCACCTTTATCTTTTCGATATTTAAGATCAACAGACAAATCGTTAGGTAGAACACAATTAGTATTAATTTCACCTTCATCATTGGTTGGACATTTAGCCGATGGAGTTTCTGGCACAATCCAAGGATACATTTGAACTTTCTTCGTCTTGATCTTAATTGGGTAAGTAGCTTCATGTTTAGCGATTGTATTTCCATTAGAATCTTTATAATCACCTAATATAAATGGATTATCTTCATTATCCGTTGGATAGAATGTTTGCAGATTATGTGTAGCACTTTGCGAACCAGCAGATTCATGAGACATTACTCTAAATAATGGTTTACTAGTCCCTGATTTTTGTTTTGAAAATTCAAAAACCTTTTTACTATAATTATTACCAATCAATGTTACTTTAGATGCATCTGGGTTTTTATAGTTCATTGGATTCTCATCTATTTTTGTTCCTACCGGACTATCATTAAATTTAAGCGGTACATTTTGTTGTACATTTTGCTTATCATATGTTGTAACATACAAATATGCAGCAGAAGTCCCTAACGCATCTTTATTATAGTTAACATAATGATTCTTTATATAATCATTATAAATATATTGATTATCTTCTACTATTTCAGGTGTTGGATCATTTTCTAAATAATATTCTGGTTCTAGATTATCAATAGGAATTTCTATATGATTGCTATCTGATACTCTTTCTCTAAAAGAATTAGTATAAATACTATAACCCATTAATATCTTAGCTACCTCAGGGTTAACTGTACCTCCAGGTGCATTACCTTGATATCTTGTTAATAATGATCTTTCTTCATCATTGTATATAGTTGTTACTAATACACGAAGTTCAGGAGGTAATCCATCACCATTATCAAAGCGATACATACCTACCTTAGTAGATCCTACTTGTGTATCTAAAGCATTTCCATCTTTAGAAATACTTACATTAAATACTTTAGTTGGTGCTGTACCAACAGGTACTGCATCAATAGTCTTTCTTATTTCTGATTTATAATTGTTATATCCATCAGGACCAGCAATCATAGTTCCTATATACTCACTAACAGAATGAGCAGTTTCATATGCTTGTTGAGAATTGAATTCATCAATTGCTCTGTTATAAGCATTAGTTGTAATTCCTATCAACGCTACAATTAGTAATAGACATATTGAAAATATGGCTATTACTGTTACAAGGGTCATTCCCTTTTTGTTATTCATTCGTTAAAGCCTTTTTATCCATCAAGAACACTTGTAAGCTAAATGTTCCTGTTGCTTTATCTTCACCACTATCATTAACTGTAACATTGCTAATCTGTATACTATTGTTTCCCTTGTTTATTGCAGTTATAGCGTCAACTATCTTACCTATACTTCCTTCAACACTTACAGCTACATTAGATGTAGTCATGTTTTCTGGATCTCCTGTTATTTGTACAGAAGTAATCTTTAAATCACTAAAATTACCTTGTGTATATAAATCTGTATTCATGTTATTAACTAAAGGATACATAAATTTAGTTTTTGCTTTAGTAGTTTTAACTTTAGCAGGTATTCCAAGTTCTACACTTGGAGCTATCTCTATAGTATCTTTCATATTACTTTTAATCTTACCTTGTGCATCTGCTTCTGTTTTAGCAGCTTTAACCATTCCTAGCATTGGTGTAAAAATTAATACATATCCAATTGCTATAGTAGCAAATATAATAAGTGCTATAACCATGGTTCTTTCTCTATTATTTACTTTCAACTGGAGCACCTCCCTTAACTACGGCATTAACTGTGAAGTTATATGTCTCACTACCGCTAAATCCTGTATAAGTAACAGTATCATATAAACCTGAATTCTCTAAATTTTGAGTATAAACAGCAGCATCTGTACTATTAGCTACTTCAGCATTAATAGCTACTGTTGATAAATCATATGTTAAACTAGTAATTTTAGCACTTATCTTATTAGAATAAATACTTGCTAATAGTTTAGCATTTAATTTTGGTGCAGCTTCTATTTGTGCTTTAATTGTTTCTGTTTGTGTAACCATATCATCTAATGCTTTATCTCTTTTTACTATAGCATCTGCTTTAGCAAATTCAGCTTGATTATCACTATCATTAATATAAGAGTTAGATACTTTAGTTTTAATTTTAAAGAATGCTACTCCTCCACCTAATGCTGCAACAACTACTCCTAAACCTAATAAACATATAACTAATACTTTTACTATTGCTTTAGTATTAGTATTCATTCCTTTTTTAACTGCATGTCTTTCTTTTAATAATCCCATGAAATCATTTTCTATTTCACTAGGAATATAAGCTCCTAATGCATTTACTAATGTTTCATATCTTTCTACTCCATTATATATTGATCTTTTTTCTAATACACTTACTGATCCTCCAAAGTCATATGTCTCTGCTGGTAAGAATCTTAAGTATTTATTATTTCCAAATATTTCTACATTAGTTACAGGGTTGTCTAAGTTTCTTGTATATTGGAATTGTTCCATCTTAGCTATATTATCATTAATCATTCTTCTTAAATCTTCAATATCATATGATTCATCTTCATAAGTTCTAATATTTCTTGTTAGTACATATGTTCCATGATCAAATAAGTATAAACGCATATAAGATCTATTTACATCAAAGAATAGTGTTGTAGCATCTTTACTTATTCCATTTAATAATGATATAACTGCATCATTGGCAACAGTTAATCCTACTAATTTCATTTTTAATTTCTTCATTAAATCTACATAATCGCTTAATGCAGTTCCTAATACAGCGGTAGCTAATACACGTTGCATTTTATCTCCATCTACTTCAGTTTCTTCTAATAAGATATAGTTAACTAAATAATCATCAGTTAAGTTTAATGACATAATCATTTCATTTTTAACTAATGTTCTTGTTTCATCTTGTGTATTTGAAGATGGAACACTTAATTCACGATAAATTACTTGTTTATTGTTTAATACTAATTTTACTTTACATTTCTCATATTTATTTTCATTAATGTGTTGTCTAACAATAGGTAGTAGTTTAGCTACATCAAAGTAGTCACTATTTAATAGTCCACTGTCAAACAAGTCAATGATTGATGAACCACTGATTTTAATTTTCCCGTTCTTATAACTTCCTTGTATAAAACGGATATAACGTCCTTCTAATAATATTACTAAGTTCATATTTTTTTACGTTCCCTTTCTTATTGACCTACTTGTTTCATAGATCCGTATAATGGTAAGATGATTGATATAACGATGAATCCTACTACAACTCCTAATGCAACTATAATGATTGGTTCCATTAATGCTACCATTGATTGTGTAGCTGTATCTGATTCTTCATCATAGAAGTCTGCTGTCTTTTCTAGTATACTATCTAGTAATCCAGATTCTTCTCCAATAAAGATCATTGATGTTAACATACTATCAAACATATCTTCATTAGCAATTGATGTAGAGATTAACTCTCCATTACTTACTTTAGCTATTACTTTTTTAAATCCTTGTGCTAAATAAGTATTGTTTAAGATATCACTACTCATTTCTAGTATTTCTATAATATTAACACCACTAAAATATAGTGTAGCAAATGTTCTAGCAAATCTAGCTGATTGAATAGTTTTATTAAGTTTTCCAAATAATGGAGCTTTAATCTTAAACTTATCAAATTTTAATCTAATTGCTGGTTGTTTCAATGCCATTGGTATAACTGCAGCTGCTACAGCTACTATTATTAGTATTACATACCATTTACTAGTAATAAAGTTTGACATAGCTACTAGCATTCTTGTTGGCAATGGTAATTCTTGTCCTGCAAATAGTTCAAAGAAGGTTGGCATTACAAATGCTAATAACAATGTAACTACTACAACCATAACTACACATAGTACAATTGGGTAAATCATTGCGTTACGTACTTTATTCATCAGTTTATTTTCCGATTCATAGTGATTTGCCATTTTTTCTAATGTCGTATCTAACGTACCACTTATTTCTCCTGATTTAACCATCATTACTAATAGATTTGGATAAGATCCACTTTGCTCACTCATAGCAGCAGATAATGCCTTACCTTGTTGTAATGACTCATATAGTAATCTCATACTATTTTTTAACTTCTTGTCGGTTGTTTTTTCATGTAAGATATCGATTGATTTAACAATTGATACACCGGCTCCTAACATTGTTGATAACTGTCTTGAGAACATTACTAAATTCTTTCCTTTTACTTTAAAGGTTGACTTAGCTGCCTCAGTCTCTTCTTCTTGACTTACTTCATAACTGATACAATAAAGATTCTCTTCTTTCAGTTTAGTAAGAAACTCAGAATAACTTGGTGCAGTTGTTTCTCCGGTTTTTACTGTCCCGTCGAGTTGTCGTGCACTGTACTTATATTTATCCATCTTTTTACCCCGTTTCTTTAGTTCCTTTATATTATATCATATCGCTTTCATTTTATAAAAAAAACCTTTACATTTTAAAGGTTTTTTATGCACTTTCAGCGCCTATTTTTACAATTCTTCACATTTTAGCGTTTTTATGGTAAATTTTTGCCTCTGTTATTACTAAATCTAACGGAATATCATGAACTTCTATTTCAATCTTTTCTACTCTTTGACACTCATAAGCTAACCCAATTTTCTTTGTTTTAATCATCTTTAAATATCGATCATAATATCCTTTTCCTTGCCCTAACCTATTACAATCTTTATCAAAACCAACTAAAGGAACTACTATTGCATCTAAGTTACCTATATATGCTTCAGTATTATTTATAGGTTCTAATATGCCTAATTCATTTTCTTTTAAATCTTTTATATTATTAATTCTATAAAATTTCATCTCTTCATCACTTATAATCTTTGGTAAATATAAATTTACTCCATTCTTCAATAGTTCCTTAATTACTTTTATAGTTTGAACTTCATTATGATAACTCATATAAATTGCTACATGAGTTAATTTGTCTAACTCATGTAGTAATTTATTAGAAATAATCGTACTATAGTTTAATCTTTTAGTACTTCCTAGTTTATTACGATTATTTCTTAATGAAGTTCTTATTGTTGTTTTCATTGTTTATCCTAGTGATCCTGTCATGTCTAGTTTTAGTAATTGGTTTAGTTCTACTGCGTATTCCATTGGTAGTTCACTTGTAAATGGTTCTAGGAATCCCATTATTATCATTTGTGTAGCATTTTGTTCGCTTAATCCTCTACTCATTAGATAGAATAGTTGTTCTTCACTTATTTTAGATACTGTTGCTTCATGTTCTATTCTTGATGTTTCATTCTTACTTATATTGGTTGGTATTGTATCACTTCTAGATATTTTATCTAGTATTAGCGTATCACATTCTACTTTAGATTTAGCATTATTAGCTTTAGGTCCATGATAGATTTCTCCTCTATAGTTTACTTCTCCACCGTTTCTAGATAAGGATTTAGATATAATACTTGATTTAGTATTAGGTGCTATGTGAATCATTTTAGCTCCTGCATCTTGTATTTGCCCTTTACCTGCTACTGCTATTGATATTGTCATTCCACTAGCATATTCTCCGGCTAATATACAGGCAGGATATTTCATAGTAATTCTAGATCCTATATTACCATCTATCCATTCCATTTGACCATGTTCATATACTATTGCTCTTTTAGTTACTAAATTTAATATATTACTACTCCAGTTTTGTACTGTAGAATAGCGGCATTTAGCATTCTTATGTACAAATATTTCTACAACAGCTGCATGTAAAGAATCTTTAGAATAAGTTGGTGCAGTACATCCTTCTACATAGTGAACATCTGCTCCTTCATCTACTATTATTATAGTACGTTCAAATTGTCCCATTCTTTCACTATTAATTCTAAAATATGATTGTAATGGTTTATCTAGTTTTACATTCTTTGGTACATATATAAAACTACCTCCAGACCAAACAGCACTATTAAGGGCAGCAAACTTATTATCTGTATAAGGTACTATAGTACCAAAGAACTTCTTAAATAGATCTGGTTGGTTTCTTAAAGCACTATCTGTATCTAAAAAGATTACTCCTTTACTTTCTACTTCTTCTAACATATTATGATAAACTACTTCAGATTCATATTGAGTAGATACTCCTGCTAAGAACTTTTGTTCTGCTTCAGGTATTCCTAATTTATCAAATGTATCTTTTATAGTAGTTGGTACTTCACTCCAATTAGATTCTTGTTTATTACTTGGTCTTATATAATAAGTATAGTCATCAAAGTTTATATCTATAACATTAGGTCCCCATTCTTGAGTTGGCATCTTAATAAATGCTTTATAAGCATTTAAACGATATTCTAACATCCAGTCGGGTTCATTCTTAATTTTAGATATTTCTCTTACTATATCTTCATTTAATCCTTTACCTGTATTATATATACTTACATCTTTATCATGAAATCCGTATTTATACTCTTCATCTTTATTCATTATTTTACCTCACTATTATCAATAAGTTCTTTAATAGCATTCCAGCCTATAGTAGCACATTTAATTCTATTTGCTTGTTTACCTACGTTATGTAATGCTACTGCTTCTTGTAGTAGCTCTTGATCAAATTCTTCTTGATCTATCATGCTAAAGTAATTATTAATAATTACTTTAGCTTCTTCTATATCTTTATCATTTAATAGTTCACTCATTATAGAGGTAGAAGCAGTAGCTATTGTACAGGCTACTCCATCAAATCTTATATCATCTATATGATTATTACTTATTTTAGCTTGGACATGGATATCATCTATACATGAATCACTTGCCATATGGACTTGATGATATCCATCTTCTTTACTTAATTCATGGTTTCTTGGGTATTCATAATGGTCCATTATAATTTGTCTTAATAACATTGGATCACTCATCATATCAAACATAGTATACCTTCTTTCTAAAAGAAAACGTTTAAACAGTTTTCCATTGTTGCATTCTTACATAATTTAACTAATTCATCTATCTCTTCTTTGGTATTATAGAAATATATACTAGCTCTTAGTGTTGCACTAGTTTCTAATTTTTCTATCAACATTTTTGCACAGTGTTGTCCACTTCTTAATGCTAATCCATTAGCATTAAAGAAGGTTGCTACGTCTTGTGCAAAAATGTTGTTTATATTAAATGTTATTATTGCTGCTTCACAGTGTTCATTGTATATATGAACGTTGTTTAGTTGTTTTAATTGTTGTATTGCGTATTGGTGTAGTTCTTTTTCTCTTTGGTGTATGTTGTTCATTCCTATTTTATTTAGATATTTTATTGCTGCTCCAAATCCTATTACTCCTTCTATATTTGGGGTTCCTGTTTCAAATTTAAATGGTGGTTTTTTTAATTGTATATTTCCACACATTTCAAATCTTGCGTTGCTTCCTCCTCCTAATAGTAGTGGTTGTGTTGCTTCTAGTAGTTTATATTTTCCGTATAGTACTCCTACTCCGGTTGGTCCACACATTTTATGGGCACTAAATGCTAAGAAATCTATATCCATGTCTTTAACATCTATTGGTTGATGGGGCACTGATTGTGCTCCATCAACTACTATTTTAGCTCCATAGCTATGAACTAACTCTGTTATTTCTTTTATAGGTGTAACGTATCCTAATACATTACTTACTTGTGCTATTGCTACTATTTTAACTTTATCATTCATCATAGCTTTAACATTATCTAGTGTAATTCTTCCTTCTTTATCTAATGGGATATATTTCATTATTGCTTTAGTTTCTTTTGCACATCTCATCCATGGCAATACACTAGATGCATGTTCTGATTCAGCACTTAATATAATATCCCCTTCTTTTAATAAATTTTGACCATATCCTACTGCTACTGTATTTAATGCTTCACTTGCTCCACTTGTAAAACATATTTCATCTTCTTTAGCATTAATAAATTTAGCTACTTCTTTTCTAGTTTCTTCAAATGCAGTATCTACCATATAAGATAGTTCATAATCGCCTCGATGTGCATTAGCTCCTAAGTTACTATAGTAATCAACTACTGCATCTATTACACATTGAGGCTTTAGGGTAGTTGCTGCATTATCTAAATAAATTAATTGATGATTTTGCATCCTTTTATTATTTAGCATTGGAAAATCCAATCTTATTTCTTCTATATTAAACATTTACTAGCCACCTTGCTTTCAATTTCTTTCGCTAGTGTTGCTTGTAACTCTTCATCTTGAATTGTTTTAGCTATTGGTAATAAATACCCAGTTGTTAATAAGCCCATTGCTTGCTGTGTACTTAATCCTCTAGTTTGTAAATAGTATAATTGATTTTCATCAATTTGTCCTAATGATGTTGCATGCGATGCTTCAACATCATTCTCATCTATTAATAGTAATGGTTCTACCATACTTTTATGATTTTTACTCATTGTTAGTACTCTTGTTGTTTGATGAGATTTAGCTTCACTTGCTCCTTTAATAATTTTACCAGTATCTTTAATACTAAAGTCGGCATTGGTTAATACCACTGCGTAGTTTTCATTATTACATATATTATGTCCTTCTTCATGAGTACATAATATATTATAATGAATACTACCACCTACTAGGGATGCAGTGCTAGTTTTAACATTAGAGCCTTTACCTAGTAGGTTGACTTTAAGGTTATAATTAGCGTTGCTACTACTAAATTCAGCGTATGCTGCATTTAGTGTAGCATCTTTATAAACATTAATTGTATGATCAATGTTTATATTGGTTGTACTATCATTCCAAAAGCAGACATCTAGGTAAGCATTATCTAATAGATTCAATTGTAGTGTTACTTGCTCCACATTTATACTATATTTGATAAATAATGATGCGTGTGTATGTTTGTCTACATTTATAGTAATATCATTATTTATAGTTTCTAAGGTAATGGTGTGTAGTTTGTTTGTGTTTATGTTTATTAGTTTATTCATGTTATTTACCTTTATTCTTAGCTGCACAGGCTCCTAATACTATTGGGTTAGTTCTTTCAATATCTTTAATTTTTATTCCTAGTTCTTTACTTAACCAGTCATAACCTTGTGTATCAATCTTATCTACTAGTTCATATCCACCACTCATTACTATTTTACCATCTATTAATACATGAGCATGAGTAGGTTGTATAAGTTGATAAAATCTTTCATAGTGTGATACTACTAACATTCCCATATCTTCTTTAGCATACATAGTCTTTATAGCTTCAGCTACTATCTTTAAAGCATCAACATCTAGTCCACTATCTATCTCATCTAACATAGCAATACTAGGCTTTAATAACTTCATTTGTACTATTTCATTACGTTTCTTTTCTCCACCAGAAAAACCTTCATTTAAAAATCTATGAGCTAAATCAGGTTTCATTTCTAAATCCTTTATAGTCTGTTCCATCTCTTTAATAAAACTAAAGAGCGGAATAGGTTTATCTCTTCTTGCATTTATAGCCGCTCTTAAGAAATCAGAATTACTAACTCCTGCTACTTCACTTGGATATTGCATTCCTAAAAAGATTCCTGCTTTACTTCTTTCATCTACTTTCATTTCTAATACATTTTTACCATCTAGTATTATTTCACCTTTAGATATATTAAATTTAGGGTTTCCCATTATTGCTGCTAATAGTGTACTTTTACCATTACCATTTGGTCCCATTAATGCATGTATTTCATGATCATTTATAATTAAATTGATGCCTTTTAGTATTTCTTTTCCTTCTACATCAACGTATAAATCCTTTATTTCTAGTTTTGACATATTGATTCATCCTTTCACTTGATTTTCTAACTTTAATATAATAACAAATTATTGCTCTAAGAACAATTATAACGATTATTATTTGTTATTGTTCACATTCTATTCACAGTATGGTAAATTAAGTGAATGAAAGACTTTAATTGCAATTAGATGCTATTTAACTTATAATAATTAAGAAATTATGTTTAAAGGAGGATTTATATGAAAGACATTATTGAAAGTATTAAAAATAACTTTTTTGTTGTTTTAGTAGCAATTGTTTTATTGATTGGTGCTAGTGTATACATTATTGATGCTAATAAAGAAAATGTTAGTAGTAAGAGTGTTGATGGAAAGAATGTAGTAGTTAGTATTGGTGATTACAATTTAACTTCTGATGAATTATATGATTTAGGTTATAAACAATTAGCACCTAATTCTTATGCCAATTTCTTTCAAAATGAAGTTATAGAACAATCTATAGCTACTAATAATGAGATAAAGGAAACTGCTAAGAATACAGCTAATAACATTAAACAAAGTTTTATAGCTCAATTTGGGCAAGATAAATATGAAGCACAGTTAACTCAACAGTTAGCCCAAATTGGTTATAAGAATTTAGATGAATATACTATTCATACAGCTAAAGCTGAATTACTTGTTAATGCTTATATAGAAAAAGATAAAACTAAATATATTGATCCAGTTATGAAGGATAATAATCCTAGAATGGTATCACATATTATAGTAAAGATGGTAGATGCTAATAATCCTACAGAAGAAGAAAGTGCTAAAGTAGCTAAAATTGATGCTGCTTTAAAAGCAGGAACTGATTTTGCAACTATTGCTAAAGAGAATTCTGATGATTCTTCAGCAGCTATTGGTGGAATTATAGGTTATGTAGATAATAAGTCTACTAATTTACAAGCTGATTTCTTAAAGAGTAGTTTATCTCTTAAGAAAGATGAGGTAAGTGAATGGGTTAAAGTATCTGATGATAGCTATAACGGATGGCACCGAATTAAAGTAACTGAAACAGATGGAACTACACTATTAAAAGATCCAGCATTTAAAGCAGGATTATATAATAGAATATTAGAAAGTAATTCAGGATTATATGCACAAATATTATGGGAAAAATCAAAAGAATTAGATATTAAATTTGCAAATGATGAAATTAAAAAGGAAGTAACTACTGCCTTTGGAATAAAGGAATAGGAGAATACTATGAAAAAATTAATTACATTAGGAATAGCAGGATGTATGCTATTAACATTAAGTGGATGTGGAAGTACCAATACTAAAGTAAGTGATAGTGATATGGTATTAATAAGTATAGGGAATAAAGAATATACTAAAGAAGATTTATATAGTGAAATTAAAGAAAAGATGAGTACTAATCTAATACCAAGTATTATAGATGCTAAGTTATTTGAATTAGAAGTACCAACTACTCCTGAATTAGAAGCTAAAGCTAAAGAATCATTAGCAGCAATGAAAACATCATTAGGAGAAAACTTCCCAATGTATTTAGCTCAAATGGGATATTCAGATGAAACTAAATTTTATAATGAAAGAATATTAAGTAGTACTAAGATGGCTGGATTAGCAACTAAGTATGTTAATGATAACTTTGATAAAATGGTAAAAGAATATAGTCCAGTTAAAGTACAAATTATGCAAGTAACTAATAAAGAAGAAGGAACTAAAGCAATAGAACTAATTAAAGGTGGTAAAACACTAGAAGAAGCATATGTAGAATCAGTAAAGACACCAAGTCCAACTGCAGTATATAAAGGAAAAGAACAAATAGTTACAACAGGAACTGATGTACCTACAGTTATAACAGAACAAATAAAAACATTAGAAAAAGATCAAATTAGTGGAGTAATAGAAGATAGTGCTAATCAAGCATTCTATGTAGTTAAAGTATTAGATAAAGATGCAAATAACTATAAAGAAGGAGCAGCAAGTTCAATGGCTAGTTCTACAGCAGTATCTAAAAAAGCATTCTCACACTATTTAGATGTACATGATTTTGCTTTCCATGATCAAGGAATTAGAGATTTATTTGCAAAATCATTACCTGAATATTTAGGTGAGTAGTATGTGTTTATTTTGTGATATAGTTGAAGGAAAGATACCTTGTTATAAAGTATATGAAGATGATAAAGTATTAGCTTTTTTAGATATTAGTCAAGTAACAGAAGGTCATACATTAGTTATACCTAAGAAACACTATGATAGCTATTTAGAAGCTGATGATGAGACTTTAACACACTTAAGTATAGTTGCTAGAAATATAGGCAATCTCTTAATGAAGAGCTTTAAAGCTGGCGGTATTAACATATTAAGTAATGTTAATGAAATAGCTGGACAAAGTGTTAAACATCTACACATACACGTAATACCAAGATATAGCAACGAAGACGCAATAACAATAGAATTTAAAGAAACTAATCAACAAGATCTAAAAGCTATATTAAATAAAATCAAATTATAAACTAATCAAGATTGTCTATTTAGTAATCATAATTCTTTCATATTATAAATAAAAGTGTTATCATAATATTGAGGAAGGAGTGATTACTATTCAAAAGGCAATCTTTTCTAAACAAGATTTTACAACTAGCAATTCAATGCTAACTCAAGAATTCCTCAATAGTATTTCAGATTTACTAGATATAGAAGAAATACAAGAATTAAAGAACTATTATCAGCATTTCAATTACACTAGGTTCCAACACAGTGTTAATGTAGCTTACTACTCTTTTCTAATATGTAGAAAGCTAAATTTAGATTATGTATCAGCTAGTCAAGCTGGTATATTACATGATTTTTATTTATATGATTGGAAATCTGATAAATCCTCACAAGATGGACGTCACAGTTATGTTCATCCACGTATCGCTTTACAAAACGCTAAGCGTTTTGTAAAGGTAAATAGTATTATGGAGGATGCAATTGTTCATCATATGTGGCCAATGACTTTAAGATGTCCTAAGACTCTTGAAGGATGGGTACTCCAGGGTGTAGATAAATACTGTGCTCTAAGTGAATTCGCTTTACAAGCTACTAGAAATATTAAAGTATCTAGAATAGCTATGTATGCTTCTGTAATAGTTTCATTTATAAATTAATAAAATAAAACCTCCAGTGCTTAGCACTAGAGGTTTTATTTTATATTAGTCTATATTCTTTCTATCAATAATTGTTTTTATAATTTGTATACCTACAGTAGGTAAGAATGCTAATCCATATATCATCAATAATTGACTAGTAGTAACAGTAGTTACAGCAAATAATCCATGTAAAGCAGGAATTAATAATATACCATTAAGTAGAGCAAAACCTACTATAAACGCATATACTGTAAATTTATTACTAAACAATCCTATTTTATGAAGTGGTCTAGCATTTCTAGAAGAGAATCCATGGAACAATCTAGATAAACATAGTGTTGAGAAAGCCATAGTAGTAGCTACAGGATAGCTTACTTCTAATCCTATGAAGTAAGCTATCATAGTAAATATACCTATTAGAACTCCTTCATAAGCTATCTGTATAACTGTTGCTTTATCTAATATAGATTCTTTAACATTTCTAGGTTTATCATGTAATACATCTTTACGTCCTTTTTCCATTCCTATAGCTATAGCTGGTAATGAATCAGTAACTAAATTTATAAACAATAAATGTACTGGAAGAAAAGGTACCTTTAATACAAATATACTAGCTAACAACACACATAGTATTCCAGACAAGTTACCACTTAATAAATATTTAATACTATTTTTAATATTCTGATATACATTACGCCCTGTAACAATGGCTTTAACTATTGTAGCAAAGTTATCATCTGTTAATATCATACTTGCTGCATCTTTACTTACTTCTGTTCCTGTTATTCCCATAGCAATTCCTATATCTGCTGATTTAAGTGCTGGTGCATCATTTACTCCATCACCTGTCATTGCTACTATATTACCTCTTTTTTGCCATGCTTGAACTATTCTAATTTTATGTTCTGGTGCTACTCTTGCATATACGCATATATTAGATAGTCTTGCTTCTAATTCTTCATCACTCATTGCTTCTAATTCACGTCCATCTACGCATTCATCATTTCCACCTTCAAAGATTCCTATTGATTTAGCTATAGATCTTGCTGTTATCTTATGGTCTCCTGTAATCATAATGGCTTTAATTCCTGCTAGTTTTGCATCTGCTACTGCTTGTGCTGATTCTACTCTTGGTGGATCCATCAATGATACTAATCCTACAAATGTTAGATTGTCTTCATCTTTAGCATCTAATGTATCATAGTTTTGTTCACAGTATGCAAATCCTAATACTCTTAATCCTTCTTGTGCAAATTGTTTATTATATTCTGCTACTTCTTCTATATCACTATCTTTTAATGGTCTTACTCCATCTTGTGTTAGGATTGATTTACATTTACGCATTAACTCATCACTAGCACCTTTAACAAATACATGGTACACATCATCAACCATATGTAATGTTGACATTAGTTTTCTTGTACTGTCAAATGGTAATTCATCTATTCTTTGGTATTTATTTCTTAATGTTATTTCATCATAATCATATAGATTTACTAAGTCTACTAATGCCAATTCAGTAGGATCTCCAATTCTTTCTTCATTATTTACTGTACTATCATTACATAATGCACATCCTAATAGTAAGAATCGATCCATCTTAGCTTTAACATCTAATGACATCTTGTCTCTTAATTCTCCATTAACATAAACTTGTTGTGCTGTCATTTTATTTTGTGTTAATGTTCCTGTTTTATCTGAACATATTATTGATACACATCCTAAGCTTTCTACTGAATTTACATTCTTTATAATAGCTCCTTCTTTAGCCATTTTACTTGTTCCAATTGATAATACAATTGTTACTATTGATGCTAATGCTTCTGGTATTGCTGCTACTGCTAATGCTACTGCTACCATCATTGCATCTATTACACTATTGCCTGCAAAATAATTTAAGAAGAATACTAGTATACATATTCCTATTATTATCATTGATAACTTTTTAGAAAACTCATCTAAGCTTCTTTGTAATGGTGTTTTTCTTTGTTTTGTTTCATTCATTAATGTTGCTATTTTCCCGATTTGTGTATTCATTCCTGTTTCAGTTACTACATACATTCCTCTTCCATTAGTTACTAATCCGCTTGAGAACACCATATCTACTTGGTCTCCTAATGCTGATTCTGCACTTATAGCTGTTACATTCTTATTTACTGATTCTACTTCTCCTGTTAATGAGCTTTCATTAACTTGTAGTGTAAATGCTTGAAATAATCTTCCATCTCCTACAATTACATCTCCTGCTTCAACCATAACAATATCTCCTACTACTAATTCTGTAGATGATATTTCTGATTTAAATCCACTTCTCATAACTCTAACTTTAGGTACTGATAGTTTCTTTAAACTTTCTAATGATTTCTCTGCTTTCAATGTTTGTACTGTTCCTAATATAGCATTTAATGTAATTACTAATAGTATTACTATAGTACTTTCACTAGATCCACTAGCATATGAAATAATAGCTGCTATAATCAAGATTATTACTAATAGATCTTTAAACTGCTTTAAAAATATAATTAAAGCTGTATCACTTTTAGTTTCCATTAGTGAGTTAGGTCCATTTTCCTCTAATCTTTTTTGTGCTTCTTCTTTTGTTAATCCTTTAATTTGA
Organism: Erysipelotrichaceae bacterium; assembly: GCA_036639955.1. Taxonomy (GTDB): domain Bacteria; phylum Bacillota_I; class Bacilli_A; order Erysipelotrichales; family Erysipelotrichaceae; genus JAVWHP01. Next base: position 54,323 of record JAVWHP010000004.1, on the reverse strand, counting down.
TCAGTATTTAATTCTTTAATTGCGTCTTGATAGTCGCTTTGATACCAGTTTTTCATATTGTTATTCCTTTCGCCTAATGGCTTTTAGCTTTAACCCCTTGATAAAAAAAGACAAGGCATATTAAAGTTAAACTTTAATAAGTCTTGTCTTTAAGATTGGCCAGGATAATATCCGTGATGTTGACCTAATCGCACATAGTGTGTGACTACTCCCTTATCGTATGATTATTTTACCATTAATACTATAATAAGTAAACCTCTTTTTATTATACCTGTATTCAACGCATATTATGTACTTTAATCTCATTTATAATTAATTCCTATTATATAGATTTTTTCTTACTATTGCTTATAGTTCTTTTAATTCATTATAATAATAAACTATATAATAGTAGTATTTATATTTACTGCAGTTATAATAACATTTGGTAATAGTTTAATACCAAACATGCTTTTTAAATATTATTATTTAGGCTACTACAATATTTACTACTTTGCCTTTAACTACTATTACTTTACGAATAGTTTTGTTTTCAATTTGTGCTATAACTGTAGGTAGTTCTAACGCTAATTTTTTAATTAGTTCTTCTTCAGTACCTACTGCTACACTAAATTTACCTCTTAGTTTACCATTAACTTGAACAATAATTTCGTTCTCAGCTTCAACTAATTTAGATTCATCTACTATTGGCCAAGGTTCATAACTTATACTAGTTTTATTAGTAATAGTGTGCCAAATTTCTTCTCCCATATGAGGAGCAAAACAAGCAAACATTTTAATAAAGCCTTCAGCATATGGACGATAAATAGTTTCTGCTTTATAGCAATCATTAATAAAGATCATCATTTGAGAGATAGCAGTATTAAGGTTTAATGTTTCTATATCATTAGTTACTTTCTTTACTGTATAGTTAAATGATTTATCTAAGGTACCATCATTGGTATCACTTAGTTTATCCATTTCACAGAAGATACGGTTTACTCGGTCTATCCATTTTCTAGCACCATCTAAACCATTAGTATTCCATGGTAAAGCAGCTTCTAATGGACCCATGAACATTTCATAAATTCTTAATGAATCAGCTCCATGGCTTGCTATAATTTCATCTGGATTAATAACATTACCTCTTGATTTAGACATTTTTTCATTATTTTCACCTAGGATCATACCTTGGTGGAATAACTTTTGGAAAGGTTCCTTAGTACTTACAACTCCACAGTCATATAATACTTTATGCCAAAAACGTGCATATAATAAATGCAATACAGCATGTTCTGCTCCACCTACATATAAATCTACTGGTAACCAGTGTTCTAATAACTTAGGATCAGCAATAGCATCAGGATTATGAGGATCAAGATATCTAAGGTAATACCAACATGATCCAGCCCATTGAGGCATTGTGTTAGTTTCTCTAGTTCCTTTAACTCCATCTATTTCAATATTTAACCAATCTTCACAATTAGCTAGTGGTGATTCCCCAGTTTGTGAAGGTTGGAAATTCTTTGTTTCTGGTAATTCTAAAGGTAATTGATCTAGTTCAACTGTACGAGAAGTACCATCTTCCATATGAATTACTGGAATTGGTTCTCCCCAATATCTTTGTCTACTAAATAACCAATCTCTTAGTTTATAAGTAGTTTTAGGTCCACCAATCTTATTCTCTTCTAAATATTTAAGCATCTTAGCAATAGCTTCTTCTTTATTTAAACCATCTAAGAAACTAGAATTTATATGAGTTCCATCTCCACAGTAAGGTTCATTAGCTATATCTCCACCTTCAATTACTTGGATTATATCTATATTAAATTTCTTAGCAAATTCATAGTCACGATCATCATGAGCAGGAACAGCCATAATAGCACCAGTTCCATAACTTGCTAAAACATAATCAGATATCCAAATAGGAATTTCACGTCCATTTACTGGATTAATTGCATAAGCACCAGTAAATACTCCAGTTTTATCTTTATTTAATTCAGTACGTTCCATGTCTGATTTACAAGCACATACTCTTTTATATTCTTTTATAGCTTCTTTATATTCAGTAGTTGCTATTTCATCAACAAATGGGTGTTCTGGTGACATTACACAGTAAGTAGCACCAAACAATGTATCACATCTAGTTGTAAAGACTGTAAAATCTTTAGCATGATCTTTAATTTTAAAGATTACATTAGCTCCTACAGATTTACCTATCCAATTTACTTGCATCTCTTTTGTAGATGCTGGCCAACTACATAGATCTAGATCTTCTAAAAGTCTTTCTGCATATTCAGTAATTTTAAGTACCCATTGACGCATTGGTTTTCTTATTACTGGAAAACCACCACGTTCACTTTTACCATCTATTACTTCTTCATTAGCTAATACTGTTCCTAATTCAGGACACCAGTTTACAGGGATTTCATCTACATAAGCTAATCCTTTGTTATATAACTGAATAAAGATCCATTGTGTCCATTTATAATAATCAGGATCTGTTGTTGATATTTCTCGATCCCAATCATAAGAGAAACCTAATGCTTGAATTTGTTCTCTAAAATGATCAATGTTTTTGATTGTAAATTCTTTAGGATGATGTCCAGTATTTAATGCAAACTGTTCAGCTGGTAAACCAAATGAATCCCAACCCATAGGATGTAAAACATTAAATCCTTGCATTCTCTTCATTCTTGATATAATATCAGTAGCTGTATATCCTTCTGGATGTCCTACATGTAAACCATTTCCACTAGGATATGGGAACATATCTAATATGTAAGCTTTAGGTTTATCAAAATCATAAACGTCTGTTTTAAAAGTTTTATTGTTTAACCAATAATCTTGCCATTTCTTTTCAATACTTAAATGATCAAATGCCATTTTATATTCCACCTTTCAAATAAAAAAACGCCCTTATAGCTAAGGACGTAATATACGCGGTACCACCTTAGTTCATGCTATTGCATGCCCTTGGAATCTGTTAACGCCAGAAATACGTGACTGCTCATTAGTAAGTTCATATCGTTCATGTATCAGTTCTCATCACCACTGACTTTCTTAAACACTAGTAATATTACTACTCTAAATCATCGCTTCATAACACTAAGAATATCAATTATTAACTTATTTGTCAACTACTTCTTTAAGAAATTTGTTGAGTATAAGTACTTATAACTCCTTTAGATTCATAATTAACAATAGATAATTTAATAGGAAACTTAACCTCCACCAAATACCTATCCTTATTGCTTCTTACTTTTACACTACAAGTACTACATAGCTGTTTCTGTTCTACTATTAATTCCTCTATATCTTTATCATAGCGATTCTGATGTTCAATCGTATTAACGATATAATCTTGATAATAGCGAGCTTGGTTATACCCCATCATAACCTTAACAAAATTTAAACCTAATACAAGTATTGGTAATCCAAATAGCATAATAAATGCGTATTCAAATGCCCCCTTCATTAAGCTTTACCTGTTTCTTCTGTCATGTTATTCCATTGATCTTCTAATGTATCTTTCATTATATCTTTAAATCCATTAGAGAACACTATCATACCTGTAGCAATAATAGTTACTACTAACACTAACCCATATTCTTCAAAAAACGCCTTCATTAAGCCACCCCCTTTCCAAAAAGTGAAATAATAACTTCAAACATAATTGCCATAAACAAAATGGTTACGGCAAACAACGGTAACATCCCCCACCACGAGTACGCCATCATCTTGGACTCACATCTACTATTTCTTTCTGTACGTAACCATTTTGTTGTGCTATGAATCATATGATTAAATGCTTCATAAGCATCTCCTTTACCTACTGCATTATATCGATATAAGAGTTTCATAGCACGTTCTACTTCTGGCATTCTATAAGCTTGTAAAAATTTTAAATAAGGTTCTAATCTAATAGCATCAACTTCTAATTCATTAACTAATGCACTTAAATCATGTCTAATTAATGTAGGAGCTTTACTATATGATTCATCTAAAGCCCTAACTACGGTATTAGTTTGAATTAAAATTTGTAGTTGCCTTAACCATATTGGAAACTGAAACTTAAGCAACGCTAACTCAGCATTACGTTGTTTCTTAAGCTGCCAATAAGGCAGCTTCCAACTAACTATAAACAAAGCAAAACATCCTGCTAACATAATTAGCTGTTCTTCAACAAAAGGAACAGCTAATAATGATATTAATGATATCTTAGCTTTGACTATCCTCTTTTTAGTGTTGGTAAGAGGATAGTCAGGTTCTACTAACATATTAATTATGATTGGGTCTATTTGTTTATTTAGGCCAAACATTATAATGATAATTAATATTATGATTGTTAGAATCATAGTTGTTCCTCCTTATCAAACCAACTTTCTTTTAATACATTGTGTGCCATCATCAATGTAAATAGTATACATACAAAATATATAAATATAGTACATTGATAAATATTACCTGAATTATCGAAACTAATTTGATTTAACATATTCTTAGCTATAAACCCAATCAAAAACGAGAACGCACATAGTAGTAATATCTTATTTTTAATTTTTAAACGTGCGTTCTCAAAGGTATAGACATCTTCTATCCAGTCATCTATATCATCTCCTATTAGGTCTAGTCCTTCACTATATTCATTAGATCCGTGTTCTTCAATCGTAGTTACTAAAGATACTAGATTATGAACAATAAAATGTGGTTCATAGTCTATAAGTAACTGAAGTGTTTCTTTAAGTCCTACTCCTTCATCCATCTTTTCTAACATTTGATCTATTAATGTTTGTAATTGTACATCTACCATTCTTCTAGTCTCACTTAATGCATAATATACCTTAGGAGTAAGTTTATAAAAAGCTATAAAATGTTGAAGAAACAGTGTAAACTCATTGAACATTGTTTCTTGATAACTATGATATGCTACCCAAAGCACTAAGAATGGTACCATCAATAACCAAATTATCATCAAACTAATAGTAGCATCAATATTAACTTTAAATAGTTCACATAGTATATATAGTGCTCCACAACTTACTACTATCATCATAATATGTTGTTTCATTTCATAATTATAACCATAAGCACTTATCCTCTTTTTAAGATTATTATATCCTCTTGGAGTAACAATAATATAGTGTACAACTTCCTTAAATCTTTTCTTATTAGCTACTAGCATTATAAATAATACTAGCATAAAGTACCTAATCATTTTTATTCCTCTTTACTTTCTTTATTTCTAATTTATCATTAAGGTATTCTGGTAACTCACTCATTCCTTTTCCTTTAATATAAATATTATCTATGGTTGTTTCTTCACCATCATTAAAGCTCACAATCTCTTGTATACAACGTTTAATGCCTGAAGCATTAAACGTTGATGTTATGAGTATTCCTATATCTATAGAATCATATATAGAATGCATTAAACTACTATGATCATGATTTGTTTGTGGAAACATTGTTAATATTCTTTTAGGTATATCAGCTGCATGTGAACAATGTAGTGTAGATATTATATTAGCTCCTGTTGATATACTTTCTAATAAGTAAACTACTTCTACACTTCTTACTTCTGATACTAATATCCAGTTTGGTCTTTGTCTTAGACTAGCTTTTATTGCATCTACATAATTAAACTGTTCATTTATCTTTAGAGCTACACAATCTTTATCTGAATGTATATCATGATAACGTAGCTCTAAAGTATCTTCTATCGTGATAACTCTTTCGTTATCACGAATAAAGCTACTTAAATATTTAACTAGTTCTGTTTTACCAACTCCAGGTAAACCACAAACCATAATATTCAAATGTTTTTTTACACATTGTTCTAAGAACTCTAGAACTGCTAATGTCGTATATTTCTCTTCTAACATAGTTCTTCTTGTTAATCTTAATTTAGCTGGAGTCTTTCTAATCGATATACTATTACCACTCTTAGCTATCGAATCATGAACAATACTTATTCTCAAACTACTAGTCTCAGCTTCTATTAAAGGAGAAGTAACATTAAAAGACATATTTACAAAGTTAGCGCATTTATATGCGAATTGTTGCATGAACTCATCGTTATCGAAGTCATCAACTAGATAACGGCCTAGTTTTAAATCATCTATCCAAAGATTATGGCCGTTATAGTTGATGTCTGTTACATTTTCATTATCTATATAGGGGAGGATAGGACCAAACTCTAACTCATTCATTACTTAAGTACTTAATAATATTAGGATCTCCTAATACTGCTTCACTTCCTCTACTATCTTCTTTAGTTGCATATATATCTATAGTACCTATCTTACTACAAACTTTAGCATACTTAATTTGTTCATTCTTAAGTGCTACTACTACAACATATGGTATCCCATTAGAATCTTTATTATCAGTATCTAATCCTTTCCTATCTTTTATAGCTAATATCCTCACATTACTAATGAATGACCCTACAATCGGTTTATCCTTCTTCTGCGTAATAGTAGCGTATAAATCAACATGCTGACCACGAACGATACTATTACCAGCTAACTTCAATAAATCACTACTAATTTGATAAGCACTTTCTCCCTTATTCAAATTTAAACTAGGATAATCAGGTAGTACTTCTTTACTAAATACCATATTCTTATAAAATATACTACCTTTAGGAATCATACCTTCTATTTGTGTATACTTACTAATTAGTTCCTCTTTATCCTTAATTACATTCTCATCTACATATACACTAGGTACCTTCTTAATAGCTATCATTTTATCATCTATTTTACTTCTAGGTACTATATTATCTATTGCATAAGGTACTTCAACTAAATCAATCTGTTTACTTAAAACTATCTTAAATAATAATATATTAATAGCTATGACCATAACTATTAATATTCCCATTTTTTGTTTATTCATTTCTTATCCCTTCTATCATAGTTTCATTAACTTTAATTTTCATCCCATCCTTATTACTAGCTACTATCCCAATATTAATATATTTAGGATTATTCCTATATCCTTTAACTTCTATATCATAACTATAATCCTTTAAAGCATTTACTTTAAATCTTTCTTCAAACTCTAACATAAATTGATCTAATTCTATTTCATCATCTATATGTTCTGCCATTACTGCTTTTAATACTGACTTAGTGTTTTCACTAGTCATATATTGAGCATTATCAAAACTTATTAACCAACTAGCAGCTAATACAATAGATAAACTAACAAAGCTTAATGCACAAGCAAATATAACAGCTTTCATTCTTTCATCTCCTCTTATCTATATATATTGTTTATTTATTTTATCCTAAATTATATTAAAAAAAGTCTATCAATTTAATTGATAGACTTATATATTTATTTAGTTTCTATTTCTCTTCCATTCATCATACTTGAACAAGCAAATATACTTATTACTAATGATAGTATACAACTTAAACTTACCATCATTTCTACTATTACTACTATTTCTTCTATTGACTTCTGTACCCCTATTATTTTAAATACTATAGCTGATATAATTATACTTAACACTAGTATACCAATACCTACTAGTAATCTAAACATACTAACTATCATAGCATTAGCATCAGCTTTTAAAACTTTTAACGATATAATAGTTCCTGCTATTAATGAACAACTTACACCTACTAAAGCTAAGAATGAACTTATAATACTAAATACTGTTTCTCCATAAATTAAGCCACTAAATACCATAGCTATAAATATTAATAAACTAAACTTTATTAACATAGGTAAAATCATAGCAAATAACTTTTTATAACCTTTTTCAGGTATTAAATAAACTTGAAAATTCTTTAAATCTTTAGTTAAATTAGATTTACTTATTAATTGGAATATCCATATCATTACCATATACATATAGAACATATGACCTAGTCCTATAAACCAACACAATATAAAATAGACTATTAATAATAATATATCTCCTTTAGTTATAAAACTATTAGTTTTTCTTAATTCTAACATATTTCTAGAAAATAAAGCTCCAGCTCCATATCTAAAATCACTTGTTGCTTTAGTTTTAATATCTTGATTTAATGATAATTGATCTCCATCTTTATTATTTACTAAAGCAGTTAATTCACCACTATCTATCATTGCTTTTTCATAGAAATCACCTTTAAAGTTAATAAACAATAATACAATAGTTATTAAACTACCTATTAATAATATACTTCCTATAATTATACCTAAAGTATTACTACTATAAATACTTGTTAATAATAAGTTAGTCCAACCTAATAAAGGTATATAGTTAAATAAATCTCCTTTAACAATAAACAAACCTAGTTCACCAAAATTAAAACCTTTTAAGTAAGCACCATATAAAGTTATAATACCTATAATACTCAAAAGCACTACTCCTACTAGCTTATTAGAATCTTTATATTTATCATTACTAATAGCTAATATATATAGATAATCTACTAATGCTAAGCCTATAAATAGCATAATAGCATAGGTTATAACTAATATTATTACTAGGAATAAATTATAACTTCCACGAGAAAACATTGAACTTACAAATACTACTAATAGACTAAACATAAATGATTGAACTAAATTATTTCTTAGTATAAACAACATTATATCTTTTCTTTTAAAAGGTCCTGTAAATAAATAGAATGCATCAGTTTCAATAACTAGTGCTTTTCTTTTACTTAAAAATGTACTTATTAGAATAAGTCCTAAAAAACCTATTCCTATTAATATTGATAAATTAAATCCTATATTAGAAGTAGCACTTTTTTCAGTATTAAATGCTAATTTCCAAAATAGGAAACCATAAAATATAACTCCAAGCATTGTAAATATTCCAACAGATACTTTACTAAAATAACTTCTAATAGTTCCTTTAATTTTTATTAAACTTAAATATAATAAACTATTCATGTATCTGTTCCTCATCATTTAAATCTTTATTTATTTCTTCGTTCTCTGTTTCTTTAGTACATTCAAAGAATAGTTGTTTTAATGTTTCATTCTTTAATTCATTTCTTCTTACTTCTCTTACAATAATACCTTTATTCATTATATAAGCTCTATCCCATATTTGGTCTACAATATCAATTATATGAGTACTAATTAATAGTGCTACTCCATCATTTTTAAGTTGTTTTAATAATGTTAATACTTCTTCAATACTAGATGGATCTAAACCTATCATAGGTTCATCAATTAGTACTGCTTTAGGATTCATAATTAAACCTAATATAATACTTAGTTTTTGTTTCATACCTTTAGATAGATTTTTAGCAACAACATTTACCTTATCTTCTAATTTAAATAGTTTAATATATTTATCAGCTATAGCTTGATATCCTTCTGCTCTATAAGCTTTCCCTATAAAATCTATATGTTCTTTAATTGTTAATAAATCATATAAGACAGCTACTTCTGGTATGTATCCAAAAGTTCTTTTTGCTTCTAATGTTTTATTACTATATTCATTAATATATATATTACCTTTAAAATCCAATAGTCCGCATATACTTTTAATGGTAGTTGATTTACCTGCCCCATTAGGTCCTAATAATACTGTTATTTCACCATCTTTAGCTTCTATATTAATATTATTTACTGCTGTAAGCTTCCCATAACTCTTAGTTAATCCCGATACGTTTATCATTTTATTTCCTCCTAGAAAATCTTGTTTATATTAGCATACAGAATCAACATAGTCAAACTATACATATTTTCATTATTTATGGTTATAAAAAAATATAACATTTATTCAATATTATATAATTGTTATATTTATAGTTTATTAATTAGATGTATCATATTCTATTTTTTTAAATCTTTGTATTGTTTCTCCTTCTATATTTATAGTTTCAAAAAACATATCCATATTACGTACCCATAGTTCATTAGTACCATATAATGCTTTATATACTACTTTTAGTTCTAGTGTTTCACTATCTTTAGCTATACCTATAAGTTCATAAGTATTTCCTTTATAGTGTTTATATAGACCGAGTAGATGTTTATAGCTAGGTATAGTATTATTAGACATACTATGATTTATCCTTTAGTAGTTCAAACATATGGTGTTTATATACTTCTACTCCAGGTTGATCAAATGGGTTCTCATCTATAAGATATACACTCATAGCTACTGCTTTAAAGAAGAAATATATTAGATATCCAATTGAGTAAGCACTCATATCTTCTATTTCTATAATAATGTTAAAGACATTAGCATCTTGTGTATGAGCAGTATAAGTACCTCTTTGAGTCATCTTATTTATATAGTCTAAAGATTTATTAGCTACATAATTCATTTCATCTAAATTATCTTTATCATAAGGGAATTCCATATCATATGTAGGATTCTTTACTAATAATAATGTTTCATATAATACATGTTTACCATCTTGAATAAATTGTCCGATTGAATGTAAATCAGCAGAGAAATTAGCACATGCAGGAAATATACCTTTACCATTCTTTCCTTCAGATTCAGCAAATAGTTGTTTCCACCATTCACAAAAAAAAGCCATTTGTGTTTCATAAGCTACTAATAATTCTATTTCATTTCCTTGTTTTTCTAACATCCTTCTTACTACTGCATATTGATAGGCAGCATTTTCTTCAATTATATCTGAAGAAAATGCTGCTTGAGCCATTCTATATCCCTTTAAGAATTGTTTAATATCTATACTAGCTACTGCCATTGGTAATAAACCTACACAAGACATCATAGAATATCTTCCTCCTAAATTATTAGGAATATTAAATTGTTCATACCCATATTCTTTAGCTTGAACATTTAGGGTACCTAAATGTTCATCAGTACTTACTATTATTCTTTTTGAGCATTCATTATCACTGTATTTATTGTGCATAAAGTTTTTTATTAATCTGAAGGCTACTGCTGTTTCAGCAGTAGTACCAGACTTTGATATAACATTAACACATACATCTTTATCTTTTATATGATTTAAAACCTGAACTATATAATTAGAACTAAATGTATTACCTATTGGTATTATTTCAGGTTTTAAATCATTATATAAACCATTAATCATATCTATTGCGCCTTTAGCGCCTAGGTAAGAACCACCTATACCACATATTAAAAATACGTCACAACTATTCTTAATTCTATCAGCAGTATTTATAATATGTTCTACTTCATCATCACTTATAGTAAAGTTTAACCAACCATCATATTCATGACCAATTCCAGTATGATTATTTAAATTATTATGAATTCTAGTAACATCAGATTGGTAATCCTTATAAGTTTCATCAAGTTTAGTTTTATCTATATTAAAGTTTATCATATTATAGCCTCCTATAATCTTATACAGCACCCTAGCTGTTAGCTTCCTTAATCCAATCTTCTAATACTACTTTTAAACTATTAAAGCCTATTTTCATTACTGGTACTTTTACATATTTATTATGGCGATTTTTTGTTTTTCTACCCTTACCATCAATAGCTTTAATTGATAATTTAAATTGATGCGTTTCATGATCTTCATCAATAATTTTAACTTTAACTTTTTCACCTACGGTAAAAAAGCTAGTTATATCTTTTATAAAACCATCAGATATTTCAGAAATATGAATTAATCCTCTATTTTCAGCATCTAAATATACAAAAGCACCATAGGGTTGTAACCCAGTAATAACTCCTTCTATTTCTTCTCCAATAACATATTCCATTAAAACACCTCACTTCTTAGTTAATTATATCATAACTTTAAATAAATTGTGTTATAATATTAACAAGAGGTGATGCTATGATAAGCAGTATGTTTCCTTTTTGGGCAGCAATAGTCGCTAACATTATAGCGCAAATCTTAAAACCTATATTTTTATACATAAGAACTAAAAAATTCGATCCATATCAAGCGATTGCTTGTGGTGGTTTTCCTAGTTCTCATACTTCTACAGTTATAGCATTAAGTTGTTCTGTAGGTTTAGTAGAAGGATTCCAATCCACTTTATTTGCTGTTACTAGTATTTTCTCATTTATAGTATTATATGATGCTGTTAATGTTAGATATTATGCAGGTAAGAATATTCAGTTAACTAAACAATTAATTAGCGATTTAGAAGAATTAACTAAGTTAAGATTTTCAGATCCTATTTATTTTGAAAAGATGAAGCAGGTATTAGGACATCGTTATGTTGAGGCTCTTGGTGGTTTCGTTTTAGGTTTATTTGTTTCAATAGTTATGCACAGTATGTTATTTTAAAGAGGTAAATTATGACAAAAGAAGAAGAAATTATAAGTGTAATAGAAAAGATTCGTCCCTACATGCAAAGAGATGGAGGCGATGTAGCCTTTGTTAAATTTGAAGATGGTATTGTTTATGTAAATATGATGGGTGCTTGTAGTGAGTGCTATGCTTTAGATGATACATTAAAGCTCGGAGTAGAAGCAATATTATTAGAAGAAGTAGAGGGAGTATTAGAGGTACGTTTAGCTAACTAAACGTACCTTTTATTATATAAAATGTTCCTATGCTATTTTAGCATAGGAACATAGTTAGGTACTTCACCTTGAATTACTTGTATTACTAATGGTATATCATTAATTATTTCTATCTCAGTAATAGTAAGATTAGCAACTATTACTTGTGCTTTAACTTTAACTCTTAATGATATGGTTAGTAAAGTATTATTTAAACCATATTCTTTAGATTGAATATCTATATTAGTGGAAGCTAGCGTATTAGTACGCATTTTAATATTTATTGAAGGACCTATATTAGATAGTAATGTTGCTTGTGTTAAATAACCTAATTTCATCTTATACACTATACCATTCTCATATATTATTCTTCCTAATAATTGATCATAACTTCCCTTTTGAGCATTCAATAAAGATTCATTAATTAACTTATTAGCTTTATTCTGGATTGAATTTAATTCATTAGAATTATATTGAATCCCTATAATATTTCCACTACTATCATATCTATTTAAAATTAGTTGTTCACTAGAATACTCAATAGTTGATAATACTTCATCCACTATATAATTTACTCCATTATTTACTTCCTTTTTAGCTAAGCTTAATAATTGGGGTTCAATAAATCTATTCATCATAAATAACAATGCATACACTAATAATACCCCAATTATTAAGCTTATACCTACCTTATATCTTTTCTTGATTAATAATTTTGAGTGCATCATAAGCTTTCATTCCTATTAAATTAGAATCATTACTAGCAATTACTATACTACTATATAAACTATTATAAGAATTAGCCTTATCAACTATAATAACGTTTATATTATTAAAACTAGATTCATTAAAATAACTAGTAGTAAGGATTAAACGAGTATTAGTAATAATATAAATAGGATTATGAGCAATTTTAACTAAGATACCAACATAACTAATATTATCAAACTCTAACATTCTTATATCTACCATATTACACCCCATATATTATATGAGGAAAAAGAAGATTAAATACTTAAATATTATTTATTGAAGATAATCGCTCATTTCTTTTAATAATTAGTGCTTTCGCAATAGTAAAGTATTGTTTAAAGTTAGATTCAATAATACTATTATCTAATATAGTGGGGTTATAAAATTCATATTCAGTGAAAGTACGGTTATTAAAGAACATGATAGGTTCTCCATAATTAGATTCACTAATTAAAATTACGAAATCTTGTAAGTAGTTAGATTCTATAAAGTCGTTCCATGTATTAAAGTTGCTTAACCATTGTTTAGTATTCTTTACGGTCATTCTAATAGTTGATGTTGTTTTATTAGAATGACCTTCTTTAAATAAGTCATATAGTTCTTTATCTGGATTAGGGTCTTCTTCATTAGTTTCATTTCTTTTATACCAGTTATAAATTTGGCTAAGAGTAAGATCTATTGAAGCTTTATTAGATGTAAAACCACTACGTTCACTATCAAATAACATAGGAACCGGTAAATAATTACCAATAGTATATATAGCATTTAAATACTCATTAATCTCATTAATTAAGGATGATGCATCACCTTCTAAACTTACTAAAGTATCTATAACTTCATCATTACTAATACTTATATTACCACTCATATAAGCAGCATAACATTTTATTGGATATAGCGCAGTACTCATTAAAGCACCACGATAAAATATTGGCTTATCATCACCATTCTCCAACCTTAATTGGCACTTATAATCATTACTATTAGAAGTACCACCTTGAATATAAATATTAGATGTCTTTAAAAAGCTATATAGCTTTTTAAAGACATACATAAGTCTTAAAGTATAACTACTATTGTAATCATCTTTAGAAGATAATGTTAAGTAATTATCATAGTTTAATAATTCATTAGTATCCAATTCTAAATTATTATAAGATATTAAATCATTACGATAATCAAATTTTAAATTATCTTGTATATTATTAACTATAATTGTTGATTCATCAACAATTATAGTTTTCTTACCTTTAGCTTTTTGCATAATATTCTCCTATAGGGTTACCCTTGAGTGTGTATTCTACCATACATATATTTTATTTACAACTAATAAAAAGCTCGCTATTGCGAGCTTATTTAAAGTCTAATTTTTCAAATGATTTATTATCAGTTATAACTAGAAGATGATCATCTGCTTGAATTATGTAATCTCCATCAGGTGATATAGATAATTTCTTATCTAATACTTTTCTTATACCTAGTACATTTATTCCAAATTTATTACGTGCATCTAAATCACGTAGTGATTTATTTACCCAAGATTCAGGAGCATTAAGTTCTACTATATTATATTCATCATCTAAATTAATTAAATCAATAATATTACTAGCTAATAATGATTTAGCTACTTGTACTCCCATTTCTTTTTCTGGACGTACTACTTTATCAGCTCCTACTTTACTCATAATTTGCATATAGCGTTTATTTTTAGCTTTAGCTACTATGTATGGTACTCCTAGTTCTTTTAAATTTATAATAGCTAATATACTTTCTTCTAGGTGTGATCCAATGGCTACGATAGCTACATCACAATCAGCAACTCCTGCTGCTGCTAATTGTTCTTTATCTGTTATATCGCATTGTACACTTTGTGTAACTGTATCCGCTAAACGTTCTACACATGTAATATCACTATCAATTGCTAATACTTCACAATTAAATTCGCTTAATGTTTTAGCTACTGTAGAGCCAAATATTCCTAATCCTAATATAACATATTGTTTATCTGTTGATGATTTAATAGATTTCATAATTTTCCCTCTCTATCCAACGATGATCGTTGCATTTGGATATGTAATACCTCTATTACTAGATCCCTTTTTAATTACTGATATAAGCAATGTTAATGCGCCTATTCTTCCAATATACATTAATGAAATAATAGTAATCTTTCCTATAGTACTTAGTCCTGTTGTAATACCTAATGTTAAACCAACTGTTGCTAAGGCGCTTGCGCATTCAAACATAATTTCTACTAAGGTTGCGCCTTCGCTTAGACATAGAATAAAGATTCCTATACTAAGAGCTATTATATTAATCATGAAGATTGTTACAGCTCTTAAAACAATATCTTTATTAATAGACCTTTTAAAGATTGCTCCATCATGTTTACCAAAGAATGTAGATACCATAAATATAATAATTACTGCTAATGTAGTAGTTTTAATACCTCCAGCAGTTCCTCCTGGAGATCCACCTATAAACATACATATAATCATAATAAACTTAGTACCTAATGTTAAACCTGCATAATCAACTGAAGCAAATCCACAAGTTCTTAAAGTAACTGATTGAAATAATGCACACTGTATTTTATCAAAGAATGATAGATTACCAAATGTAGCTGGGTTATTCATTTCTAATAAAAACATAATAATAGCTGGTACAAAGATTAGTATTAATGTCATTACTATAACTATCTTTGAATGAAATGCTAGAGTGCGTATAAATTTACGTAACTTAACTTTCTTTTTAATGCTTTCTACTATTTTATCACGTAGATCAAACCAAACTGCAAAACCTAGACCACCTAAAACTATTAAAGACATAATAGTAAAGTTTACGATTGAATTAGTTTGATAAGGGATTAATGAATTAGCTCCTAGTATATCAAAACCTGCATTACAGAATGCTGATATAGATAAGAATATACCTTTCCAAATACCACTTATTATTCCAAATTCTGGAATAAATACTATCATTAGTAATAATGCTCCAATACTTTCAAATATAAAAGTATATTTAAGAATATCTAATATAAAGCCTTTCATATCTGATAGATAATCATGATTTAACATATCTCTCATTGCTATTTTTTCATTCATTGATAAACGATTTTTTAGCATTAAGATAAACGTTGCCATAATTGTCATTACTCCAAGACCACCAAACTGAATTAATAATATAATAACTATTTGTCCTAACACATTAAATTGTTCAAATGTTATTACTGTTACTAAGCCGGTTACACAAGAAGCACTTGTAGCTGTAAATAATGCATCTAAGAAGTTTAAAGATAAACCACTTTTATTGCATATAGGTAAAGTAAGTAAAACTGCACCACCAAATATTAACATTGCAAATGTCATTACTATATTTTGAGCTGGTGAATGATTTCTCCATAAAAATAATCCTTTAATTTTATTTATAATAAACATATTTTTCCCTCTTGTTAATTTATTTTAATATAATCTTAACACTTATCTATTTTACACATTTAAAAATAAATTACAATGATATACCTACAATCCTTATACAACCTTAACATGGATTGCATTAAATCAGTATTAAGTTTAGTCTTAACAGTACTTATTATGGTATAGTTGTTAATATTTTATTAAGAACTTAATTTAATATTATATAATAAAAATGTCTCGTACACCTTATTTAAAGGGTTAGAGACATTTTTATATAGTATTTGATTATAGTACTTATTTATTTTTTAAATTTTTAACTAAATTTTTATCACTTGTTACTAGAGTTATAGTAGCTATAAATAATAGATGTATAATTATCATTATAAGAGCAAAGATGCTGAATATTTTGAATGTGAATAAGTTGTGCATTATATCATAATACTTTATTAATTCAGGCATGATTAATAACATGCTTCTCCATCCAATATATATCATAGTATAAATACCTATTATGCTTGTAATTGCTTTAATTGTTTCTTTAATTATGTTTATTAAGAGTATATTTTCTTTACTATATCCTTGTGTATATAATTTTGCAAAATTTCTTTTAGTTCTTTTTATGTCATCAAATCTTATTAATAGAAAGATTACAAATCCTACTAATGCATAGATAGTTGCTTGCATAACTAGATCATCTGCTTTTTTTACTTTAGTAGATGTGTATATGTCTCCTTTTATAACCATCATTGTGTTTTGGCTTATTGATGGGAAAATACTTTTAAGTTCTTCTACTACTTTATCAATATTTTTTGTATCATCTACTAGAATTGCCATTGCGGTATATCCTGTTCCGATGTTGCTTTGCATAATTTCAAATGACTTATACATTGGAGCATCGGCATAAATTGGTTTTCCATTAACTTGTTTCTTTATAGCATCTTGATAATAGTTTTTATCATATAATAGTTTAAGTTTTTCATTATCCTTTATAGGTTTATTAACATACGAAGTATATACTATATATCTTTCTAAACATGTATTAGCATAATCTGATAGGTAAATTCCACTGATTATATATTTTTGTTTATTTGCTTTTACTTCTTGATTATCTATTACTTTGTTTGTTTCTAATTCGATTGTTTTACCTATTAGTTTTTCTACTTCTATATCCATATTTGATGCTAAATATAGTGCATATGCATCACTTATTAATATTTCATTTGAATCTTCTTTTGGTAATTTACCATTTGTAATTCGCATGTTTCCTTCGCTACTTCCATGATAGTTTTCTCTCATTTTATTACTAACTATTAGTTGATTGAACTGTATAGGTAAATTATCTGGTAGTGCCGCATAAGTTGCATATCTCTTAACACTCATTGGTAAGTCTTTTTTGTTAATATGTTCAGCGCTTAAGTATCCATTAGTGTCAGTGATTTCACAATTATCTGCGTTATGATTAAGCAACTCTAAATGTTCTACATTCTTTAGTTTCTTAACTTTATCTATATCCTTTGCTTTTAATGTTATCATGTTTTGATCCACTTTAACTGAAGTAACTCCATCATTTGTAGATGCTGTAGATGCTCTTAGAACTACTTCTAAAACTCTATCATCCTTCTTGTTCATTGGAGAAAAAACATCAAAGAACTTAATGTTTTGTGATATAAAAAATATTATTAAAAGTGTCATTGTAGCTAACTTTAAAATATTAGGAATAATATTTCTAACAAAATTTCTACGATAACTAGTTATTGAATAACTAGTAATCTTATTTTTTTTAGTTCTTGTTTTACTAATGTATTCGGTTGAATTATCATTTTCTCTGATAGTTTCTAATGTTAAATTTTTTATTTCTAATAATGTATCACAAGCATCTAAAAAGTAGTCATTATGACTTACAACAATAATTGTTATTCCCAACTCTTTTATAAAAGTTAATTGTTCTAATAAATTATCTATGTTGATATCATCAAGATTAGAAGTAGGTTCATCTAATAGAAGATACTTAGGTTGATGTATTAAGGCTCTTGCAATAGCTACTCTTTGCTTTTCTCCTCCACTTAAATTTCTAACCTTCTTCTTTAATATTTCATCTACTCTTAATGAAGTAACTAGTTGTTCAAAATAGGCTTCATCAATCAAGTTATTTGTAGCTAATCTTATGTTTTCACTTACATTCATTTCTTCAAATAAACTAAAATTTTGAGAAACTAATTGGATAATAGTTTCTCTTTCTTTACTCCAGTTTAATGATTTTGCATCTAAACCATCAATAGTATAATTGCCTTCATAATTATTATCTAAACCAAACAATATATTTAATAGAGTAGTTTTACCAGATCCACTATCTCCCTTAATACCATATATATGACCACTTAATTGAAATTTATAGTTTAAGCCCCTAAAAATTTCTTGTTTAAATTTTTTGTTAATTCCCTTAAGTTCTATCATTGCTTTCTCCTTTTCAATAAAAATTAAAACGCCTAATCATTAATTTTCAACTAATATGTTAATAAAGAAACCTCAACATTATTATAATTAGTACTAAAATGACATCAACGATCACCATTAGTGTTAAGAACACCAATGTACTTCCTTTAATATTATTTTTATAAGTATTTGGGTGACTAGAATCAATGGCTTAAAAGCCAACTTTGCTTATAGATTTGTTATAACAATAAATAATTATGATACTATTAAAGTTGACTTACCTCAATAAAATAATTTTATCATAGGACTATCACTAAGTAAATTACTATTTGTAATAAATATTACAAAAAAACAAGACTAGCATGTAACATAAAAAGAGTGCTAAGCATTAGCTTAGCACTCAATAATTTAATATGGATCTTAACCTTTAATAGTTAGTTTCTCTTACTTCAAAATATGCTTTAGCATGATCACATACTGGACATATTTCAGGAGCATTAACACCAACATGAAGATGACCACAATTTAAACATTCCCAAACTACAACTTCACCTTTTTCAAACACTAGGTTATTTTGGATATTGTTTAATAAAGCAACATATCTTTCTTCATGAGTCTTTTCAATAGCAGCAACTCCATCAAAAGTAGCAGCAATAGAATCAAAACCTTCTTCACGAGCAACAGCAGCAAACTCCTTATACATAGAAGTCCACTCAAAGTTTTCACCACAAGCAGCATCCTTTAAATTCTCTTCAGTAGAAGGCATACCACCATGTAATAACTTAAACCATAATTTAGCATGTTCACGTTCATTAGCAGCAGTCTTTTCAAACACATTACCAACCTGAACATAACCATCTTTCTTAGCCTTAGAAGCATAATAAGTATACTTGTTTGTAGCCTGTGATTCACCTGCATAAGCAGCTAATAAATTTTGTTCCGTCTTTGATCCCTCTAATTTCATAAGAATCTCCTCTCTAATATTTACCTTTTGAAATATGACTAGCTAATTCAGCCTTAGACATTTCCTTGATAGACCAAGCATAATCTTTAGCCTTATTAAAAACACTAACACAAGTTGGATCTAAGTTATCCATAATACCAGCTTCACATATAGTATCTATATCCATACATAATTGAATAAGAGACATATGTAAATCATTAGAAGCATCACTACGATAAACCTTAGTAGCTGCCTCCTCATCTAATAAAGAAAACTCTTTAGCACCACACTTTAAACAAACAGCTGGAGTAGAGTCAGCTTCAATATTCATTCCACATACTTTACATTTGTATAATGACATGTCATTACCTCCTTTAATATATTTATATTGTAATCTATTTAGAACCACTATGCACGCAATTTGAATAAATTTTAAAAATATAAATAACTAAAGCTACCATTAAACTAATATAGATTTTAAAAAAATTATAAAATAATCAAAATTTAAGAAGAATATTCAATAAATTTTAAGAAAAACTAAGAAAAAGTGAGAATTTTAAAGAAATAACTTGTTTTTTTTTATAAAAGAGATAAAATTTAAGTATTAGGAGGATTATACTATGACAGAAGAACACCCATTTAAAGATTTCGGAACAAATTTATTTAGTGAAAGTGTAATGAAAGAGAGATTACCATACCCTGTATATAAGAGTTGGAAAACAGCAACAAAGAAAGAAGATGCATTAGATAGAAATACAGCAGATGCAATAGCACATGCAATGAAAACATGGGCAATGGAAAAAGGAGCAACACATTTTTCACATTGGTTTCACCCAATGACAGGAACAACAGCAGAAAAACACGATAGTTTTGTAGAACCTGGAGAATACGGACAAATGATAACAAGATTCTCAGGAAAAGCATTAGTAAAAGGAGAAGGAGATGCATCGAGTTTTCCAAGTGGAGGATTAAGAGCAACATTTGAAGCAAGAGGATATACATATTGGGATTGTACAAGTCCAGCATTTATAAGAGATAATGTATTATGTATACCAACAATATTTGTATCTTATAATGGTGAAACATTAGATAAGAAAGCACCACTATTAAAATCTATAGAAGCAATATCTAATCAAGCAACAAGAATAGTAAATGCATTTAAAGATAAAGATATAAAAAGAGTAAATGTTATGGTAGGATTAGAACAAGAATACTTTTTAATAGATAAAGATTTATATAATAAAAGAAGTGATATAGTACATACTGGAAGAACTTTATTTGGAGCAGTACCACCTAAAGGTGAAGGGGTAGATAATCATTATTATGGATCTATACCTACTAGAGTAAAAGAGTTTATGAAAGAATTAGATCAAGAATTATGGAAGTTAGGGATATATGCTAAGACTGAACATAATGAAGCTGCTCCTGCACAGTTTGAGATTGCGCCTTTATATGCTGATGCTAATATAGCAGTTGATCAAAATCAGATTATTATGGATATGTTAAAGAAGATTGCTGATAAACATCATTTTGCTTGTTTATTACATGAAAAGCCTTTTAAATGTGTAAATGGATCTGGGAAACATAATAACTGGTCATTAGTATGTGATGATGGTCAAAATTTATTAGAACCTGGGGATAGACCTCATGAAAATATTAGATTCTTATTATTTGTTTGTGCTGTTATTAAGGCTGTAGATAAATATCCTGAATTATTAAGGATGGCTGCTAGTAGTTATAATAATGATCATAGATTAGGGGCTAATGAGGCTCCTCCTGCAATAGTTTCTATATGCATGGGTTCACACTTAGAAGATATACTTACACAACTTACACGTGGTGTAAAGCTGTCTAGTAATGTAGAAGAAGCTACATTCTCTATAGCTAATCTATCATTTGTTCCTAAAGATACAAGTGATCGTAATCGTACATCTCCTTTTGCTTTCACTGGTAATAAGTTTGAATTTAGAATGGTAGGTTCTTCATTATCTGCTTCTACTACTAATATTGTATTAAATACTATTGTAGCTGATGAACTAAGTAATATAGCTAATGAATTAGAACAATATAAATATATCCAAGATATTAGAGAAAAATCACTTGATATATGTTCATCTATCATGAAGGAACACAATAAAGTATTATTTAGTGGTGATGGTTATTCTCCTGAATGGTTAGATGAAGCTTCTAAACGTGGTCTTCCTAATATTCCTACATACTATGAATCTATCTCTGCTTTAATCTCAGATAAAGCTATAGCTTGTTTTACGCGCAACAACGTTTACCAAAAGAATGAACTTGAAGCGCGCGCGGAAATTCTTTACGAACAATTTGTCAAAACTGTAGCTGTAGAAATAGATACTTTCTTAAAGATTACTAAGAAGTCTTTCCTTCCTGCTCTTATTAAAGAAATTAAGTTCTATGCTGATGCTTATAATTCTCTAAATCAAGATAATGATTTCTTAGAAAAACATATTAAGCATTTAACTAAAAAACTTACTGAATTAAATGTAGCTTATGATAATTTAGATTTCGTAGGTAAACAAATCCATAAGTTCCCTACTAATAAAGAAAAGGGTAAGTATTTCAATGAATGTGTTGTTGATACTATGAGTCAATTACGTAAAGTAATTGACGAATTAGAAGATGAAATGGCAACAGAAAATTATCCTTTCCCAACATATGAAGAGATGTTTACTTCTGTCAAATAATTATAAATATGTCTAAATACGTGATGAAGACAGATGTATATTAATGTTTTTGTTAGTTTAAATAAACTAACAATTAATTTTAATTTCTTTCATCTGTATATAGTACCTAAAATAAGAAAAAGACTTTACATCATTAATGTAAAGTCTTTTTCTTATTCTATTTATTATTTTTTTTATTTCTTATCAAGTTTGATCAATATCTACTACTTCCATCTTTTTTAATCTATAATCTAAATACTCTTTAATTGCTGAATAAATAATAGCAAATGTTGGTACTCCAATAAACATTCCTACTACTCCAAATAGTCCACCCCCTACTACTACAGAGAATAAGATACATAAACTTGGAATTCCTAATTTATCACCTAAAATTAATGGTCCTAAAATATTACCATCAAATTGTTGTAGAGCCAATATAAATAATGAGAACCACAAAGCATCTATCGGTTTAATAATCAATAATATAAATATACCAGGAACAGCTCCTATAAAAGGACCAAACACAGGTATCATATTAGTACAACCAACTATAACGCTTAATAATAAAGCATAAGGTAATTGTAAAATACTCATACCAACATAACATAATATACCTATAATTAATGAATCAATTGCTTTACCTATAATAAAGTTATTAAATATATCATTAGTTCTTAATGTTAGTTTTCTTATATATTCTGCTGCATTTTTAGGAAAGAACGCATAATTTACTTTTTTAGCAAATCTAAAGAACTTCTCTTTGTCTAGCATTAAATATAAACCCGCTACTATTCCTAGTAATACATTAAATATTGATTTCATCATTTGATAAGATACATTAACTACCTGTGGTACTAAACTAGAAAAGAAATTAGTAATCTTTGTTGTTATTTCTTGTTGAGTTCCAAATAGTGAATTAATTATGTTTGCATCTAATTCATATTTAATTATTACATCATTTACAAAGCTTTCAAACTGCTTTAAATAACTTGGAAATTCATTAACCAAAGACTTAATACTAGTCAATAGTTGTGGAATTAACAACATCAAAAACAAGCTAACAATGGCTATACCAAATATTAAAGCGCTTATAGCACTAATCTTTCTTATTGTCTTATCTTTTAGTTTAGTCTTTGCTCTTAGTTTCTTTTCAACAAATATCATTGGTTGATTAAGTAAAAATGCTATTGCACAGCCTAATATAAATGGAAATAGCAAAGTAAATAATCCTGATAAAAAGTTTTTAACTATTGGATAATTAAAGAATAAAAAATATGTTAACACTGCTATTATAGCTACAATACCATAGGTCATAACATTCTTTTTCATTTGGTCATCAAATTTGTATTTCATATTATCACCTCTGCTTTAATTATAGCACACTACTTCATATTATTTATTTCTTTTAAAATATTTTCTTGAATTGGATCAACATAACTTCCTTGTACTTCATCTTTACAACTTCCAAATGGATGTTTACTCATAACAATGCATGGTGGAAGTTGTACTCTTTTAAATATATTGCGTTGAACCGTTCTTGTAAACCATTCTATATCTTTTACAAATTCTATTGGGTTATCTAGACCGTAGTATTTAATCCATTTATATAAAGGTTGTGTTTTAATAGTACCGTCTAGATATGAATTTAGATAGCTATATAAATTTCCTTCTTGCATAAGTATATCTAGTAATTGATCATGATAAAACCACTTCATTGGATCTAATTGTTTATCTTTTAGTTCAGCACTTGGTGGCATTATCCATTTTATTTTATCACCATCAATTGTTGGTAAAAGGGATTCTGGAATTATTACACTTTCAGCGTTTAGTTCTCTACATATTTCAAAGATATCTACTTTAGTTAAATCGCCTAATGGTGAGACAGCTCCGATACTATCTCCATACATAGTACAGTAACCGAGTGCTACTTCTACTTTATTTCCATTATTTACTACTACTCCGCCTTCAACACTCGCAAAGCTTGATAGTAAATGTCCTCTTAATCTTGCTTGTATATTCTCATTAGTTAATGAACTATTCTTATCATTTAGATAACCATATTCTTCAAGTGTTATATTAGTAGCTTCAACTAATTTTTCAATACTACCATCTACACATTTAATATTTAATTTATCAGCTAAGTAATTAGCATTATTCTTAGTACACTCACTGTTATAGTGAGTAGCTAAATTATAGCCTATTACTCTTTCGCTTCCTAATGCTTTAACTAAGAGTGCTGCACTCAGGCTACTATCTAAACCTCCAGACAAACCAATAATCCAAGGTAACTTAGAACCAAAACAAATTCTATCAAAGTCTCTAATCCCTTGTAGTAGGGCTGTAAGCCTACTACAGTTCATATATTGAATAGAATTAGAAGACTCTAATTCTATTAGTTCATAGTGTTCTATGGAATAAGGTAGTTGAGTTAAGTACTTATTATCTCCATATATAAAACTTCCACCATTATAAACTATAACATTCTTACTTGTTAATTCACTACCTAGTGAATTAACACAAATAGTCCTATTTGTAAATGATGGTTGGTTAGGATAACTACTACTAGTTAAATTTATATTCCAACCATCATTTGAAGTAAGAATACCTAAATTTAGGTGGAAGACCATATCTTTATATACTATATTAGAAGTAATTTCACTACTATTTAAATATTTATATTCATTCATATAATTATTAGTATTTAAAGTTCTACTACTCATTTGTGTATCACCATTATAAGAAAAGAATATACAATCAAATATCATGTTATGTACTGCTTTTATATTACCCCATACTATAGCTATATCTTTAGCTTCTTTAGCTATTAAATCATTATAGCTACTTAATAGTTTCATTAGTTCATTATTTTTATAGTGTTCTCCTAATAAGAATCCTCCTATACAGTGAGCTGGTAGTATTACCATATCTGCTTTATCAGCTTTTGCTTTATTAATATATTTCAATATATTGTTATAGTTAGTTTTGAATTCTAAGACGTTTACATTCATTTGTATCATTGCTATTTTCATATTATTATCTCCATTTCTTCATATAGAGTTTAACATTAAGTATAAAAAAAAGGAAGTAACCTTCCTATTTTTTATACTTATATTTTATTAATTCATCTACAGTTACCATTTGGTAGCCTTTTTCTTTTAGTAATGGTATTAATTGTTCTGTTGCATCAATAGATGGTTGGTACATATCATGCATTAATATAATGCTTCCATCTGTAACGTTTTCGAGTACTACGTTCTTAATTGCTTCAGCATTTCTTGTTGCCCAATCTCTTGTATCTACTGTCCATAATATAATATGGTCTTCATCATATAGACTATGTAAATTATCACTTTCAGCTCCAAAAGGAGGTCTTACATAACTAGGATCATATCCAGTTAATGAGAATATAGCATCAGATGTATCAAACATTTGTTTTTTTGTTGCATTCATATCTAATGATCTTAAATCTGCATGATCATATCCATGACTTGCTATTTGGTGTCCATCCATATATTCTCTTTTAATTAATTCTGGATATTCTTTTACTCTTGATCCTAATGTAAAGAAAGTAGCACTAACATTCTCTTTAGCTAATACATCTAACATAGCAGTCGTAAATGCTCCTGAAGGACCATCATCATAAGTTAATGCTATCATCGGTTTCTTTGGATCTATCTTACGTTCTTTTACGCTTAATGGAGTAGTTGGTGCTAATGATGGTATATTAACGTTCTGTAGCTTTATATAACGCTTATAATCAGCATATTTAAAATCCATTTGATCCTTATAATCATTAAAATAAAATACAACCTTATCTTTACCCAACATAAAATTTTCAAAACTACTTACTTCTTCTTTAACACTAATATTATTATTCTTAGCTATATTAGTTAAATTGCTAACATAATCTAATCTTAAGATATCATCAACTTTAAGTAGTTTCTTACTCTTCTTATCATAATTAAGCATATAACTATTTTCTTTTATTTCTTTTGTTTCACTATTAATTATTTGATAGTTCAATCTTAATACTATATAATTTTCAAATAGTTCTTCACTACTATAATCTAAGAAATATATGATATTTGGATCTACATTCTTATTAGATTCTTCTTTAATCTTATTTACATAATCTTTTATAGTATTATTTAATTGTTCATCTTCAAAGTTAGGATAATGTAAGGCTATATAACCTTTATCATTTTTATCTACTTCATTTATTAATGTTCCTACGCTTTTATTAGCACTATCCACATTTCTATAGCTATCTCCATCATTTCCCTTTAGCTTAAAAAACATAAATGCTATTACAGCTACCATTGCTACTAAGACTACTAAAACTATAACGCTTAGTTTTACTCTACTATGTCCCTCTGTATTCATAATATCACCTCATAATTATTACTATTTATTATTCTATCATAATTATGTCCTTTTTACTAGTAATTATACCTCTTATTATTTCATTGATTTTCTAATATTTCAGATATAGTTACTAACTGATAACCTTGTTGAATTAATTCTGGAACTAGTATTCTTACGGCTTCTAATGTAGTTGGATATAAATCATGCATCAGTATAATATCCTTGTCTTTACATTCTTTTAATGTCTTATTAACTACTGTTTTAGTATTCT
Organism: Erysipelotrichaceae bacterium; assembly: GCA_036639955.1. GTDB lineage: Bacteria > Bacillota_I > Bacilli_A > Erysipelotrichales > Erysipelotrichaceae > JAVWHP01. Next base: position 27,031 of record JAVWHP010000004.1, on the reverse strand, counting down.
TACTTTTCCAATCTAATGTATCTATACTCCATGTTACTAAAGTTAAGTTATCTGGTAATTGTGCTCTAATCTTGTTTGTTTTCTCTCCATATGGAGGTCTTATTAATTTTGGTTCATAATCTATAACTGCTTTAATTGCTTTTTGAGTTTTATCTATTTCTTCTTTAATTTCATTATCTTTTAATTTAGATAATTGTTTATGATCAAAAGTATGATTGCCTATTTCATGTCCTTCTAATACCATTCTTTCTAATACTTTAGGAAAAGCTTCTACATGATCACCTAAAACAAAGAATGTAGCTCTAGCATTATATTCTTTTAATATATTTAATAATTCAGGAGTATATCTATTATTAGGACCATCATCAAAACTTAAAGCAATCATCTTTTTATTAGGATCTACTTTCTTTTCAGGTACATTTAAAATATCAGTAATAATACCAACCTCTTTATTATCTCTTAAACAACAAATATCCTCTATATTAATATAAGGAATACTAACATCTAAATTATCATCACTCCTAATAAAAAAGCGAATTGAATTAGCACCTAAATAAAAGTTATTATAATTACTAGAAATAGGTGCTAATTCAATTCGCTCACCTACACTAATATCTTTTAATTTATTTATTACTCTATCAGCTAATACATCCATATCTTTATTATCTATAAAACTATCTATAGTTAATAATTTATCTTCTTTTAAATCATAGTTAATTGTTTCTATAACATTAGTACTATAATTTATCGAATAATAAGTAGTGAACATAATACTAACATATCGTTCATTCTTTATATTAGAACGATATGTTAGTATAAGTTCTGGCATATGTTCACTACTACCTTGTTTTATATTAGTTTTACATTCTTTTAAAAACTTATTTTTATAAGTTGTTGTAAAATCTTTAATGATAATATTAAGTTTAGGATTATTAAAGCTTGGGTATGCTATATCATAGAAATAGTTATCATTATATTCAATTTCTTTTTCATAATTACCTGCTAAATGTTTGTTTTGTATTGAATTATTATGGTTGTTAGGACTACAACTACTTAAAAAGACTAATATTAAAATTAGTATAAAAGAGTACTTAATACGCATTTTTTTCACCTGTTTCCTTAAAGTATACGTAAAACAATGAAAAAATTGCTTTTTTTTCATAAATAAATTGTAATTATATCGAATTCAGTATATTATATATTCTGAGTTTAAAAAAGGTGGTATGCAAATGAGCAAGCAAAAAATTATTAACATCGCAGTAATTGCCCACGTAGATGCAGGAAAGTCTACATTAGTTGATGCATTTCTTAATCAGAGTAATGTATTTAGAGCTAATGAAGATGTAGCTACATGTGTTATGGATTCTAATGATCTTGAAAGAGAACGTGGAATTACAATCTATTCAAAGAACTGTAGTGTAATGCACAAAGATACAAAAATTAACGTCGTAGATACTCCAGGACATGCTGATTTCTCTAGTGAAGTAGAACGTATTATTAAGACTGTAGATACAGTTATTCTTCTTGTTGATTCAAGTGAAGGACCTATGCCTCAGACACGTTTCGTTTTACAGAAATCTTTAGAGATGGGTTTACGTCCTATTCTATTAATAAATAAGATTGATAAAAAAGATCAAAGAGCTGCTGAAGTAGTAGATATGGTTTATGATTTATTCATAGATTTAAATGCTACAGATGAGCAATTAGATTTCCCAATTCTTTATGGTATTGCTAAAAGAGGAATCGTTCAATATGAAATAGATGAACCTAGTGAAAACATTGATCCATTATTTGATACAATAATGAAACATGTAGAAGCTTATCCTAATTTAGATGAAGAACCATTACAAGTACAAGTATCTGCTTTAGCTTATGATGACTATATTGGTCGTTTAGGTATTGGTAGAGTTACACAAGGAGTTCTTAAAGCTGGACAAACTGTTGTAGTATGTGATGTATTTGGAAATCAAAGAAATAAACAAGTTAATAAACTATTTGTTTATGAAGGATTAAAGAGAACTGAAGTAAGTGAAGCTAGAAGTGGTGATATTGTAGTATTATCAGGTATAAATGATATATCTATTGGAGAAACTTTATGTTTAAACAAAGATAACTTAATTCCATTACCTACTATTAAAATTGAAGATCCAACTCTATCTATGAACTTCATAGTAAACAAATCTCCTTTTGCAGGACAAGATGGTAAGTTTGTTACTTCTCGTAATTTAAAAGAAAGATTAGAAAAAGAATTAGAAGTAAATGTTGGTCTTAAGGTTGAAGCTACTGATGCTGCTGACTGTTTTAGAGTTAGTGGACGTGGTGAATTACATATTTCTATATTATTAGAAAATATGCGTAGAGAAGGTTATGAAGTAGCTGTATCTAAACCTGAGGTTATTATGCATATTGATGAAAACGGAAAGAAAGTAGAACCTATTGAAGAGGTTATTGCTTTAGTTCCTGAACAATATAGTGGTACTGTAATTAATAAGCTTAATTTAAGAAAAGGTACTATGGTTGATATGGATGAAGAGAATGGTTATAGTAAAATTACTTATACTGCTCCTACTCGTGGTTTATTAGGTTATCGTAATGAATTCATTAATGATACTCATGGAGAAGGTACTTTAGTAAGACGTATTTGTGGATATGAGCAATATAAAGGTGAGATTTCTCAAAGACCTAATGGTGCTTTAATTTCTACAGCTACTGGTTCTGCTATGACTTATGCATTATTTAATATTCAAGATCGTGGTCAATTATTTATTTCTCCACAATGTGATGTTTATGAAGGTATGATTATTGGAGTTAGTGCTAGAAATCTTGATATGGAAGTAAATCCATTAAAGAATAAAAAACTTACTGCAGTAAGATCTACTGGTAATGATGAAGCTATGCATTTAGTTCCACCTAAGATTATGACTTTAGAAGAAGCTCTAGAATTCATTAATGATGATGAATTAGTAGAAATTACTCCTAACTTCTTAAGAGTACGTAAAAAAGGTTTAACACCTTATGATCGTAAACAACTTATTCGTAATACAATTTAATATCTTAAGAGCTATAATATAGCTCTTTTTTTATAAATAAAAGTAGAGCCATAATTGGCTCTACTTTTCATAATAATCACTTCCTGGTTTAATAATATTGCTTTCAATATTACCTTCAGGATTAAAACATTGTTCTTCATATAAATAGCATACTTTAATTAGTTTAGCTGTATCTTCTTCTATTTCATAAGACATATTAGGATCACTTGCTAATTCTGGATTACTTGTACTTAAGTTAGTTAATACTGTTACTACTTCTATTGTACCTTTAGTATTAGCTATAACTTTACTTCTTTCAGCATTATAAATAGTTTCAAAGCTTTTAGCATTACTACTAGCTGCCTTAATATTACTATCATCAATATAATCTAGAAATGATGGAACTAATATAACAGATAATGTTGCTATAATAGCAATAACTATTACAATTTCAATTAATGTAAATCCTTTTCTCATTATCATCACCTTTAATATAGTAACTTATTTATTAAGATATTAATAGTGATAGATGTAAATAAGTAATTAACCTACAATAACTAATAAAATTATTACATCTTATTAGACATTTGTCTAAAGTATTCAAAAGCAATAACAGCACTAGCACTAGCTCCTGATAAAGCATTTCTAAAATCATTAGCATAAGGTATATAAATATTAGTTGAGCTATGCTCAATAAATATTTTAGATAAACCTCTCATTTCCCCACCAATTGCTATACAGCATTTGGTAGGGAAATGATAACTAAATAGAGATGTAGCATCTTTACGATACGCACATATTAAAGGGAGGCTACAACTCTTTAGAGCAGCTATAACTTCATTAGGAGATTCATAAATATACATGTTTATATATTCACTAGCTCCAGCACTTGATTTAGCTAAAGTTGTAGCTGCATTAGACCAGTTACGAGAACTAACTATAATGCCTTCTACTCCAGCTGCATAAAGACTTCTTAAAATATAAGCAAAGTTAAAAGGATCTTCTATACCTTCTATAAGAGCTACAAACTTATTTGTTTCATTAAGATCATTTATACTATAAGTACTAATAGGTCCTACATAAGCTATAAGTCCACCATGAGTATTACCTTTAGCTAATAAGTCTATTTCTTCTCTATTAGTTTTAATTACTTCTATATTTCTTTCATAAGCTTTAGCTAATATATAATTACTATCCTTATCCTTCTTAGAACTATCTATAAGTACCTTATAGATAGTTCTTTTGTTAGCTAGGATAGCTGCTTTTACTGATATATTTCCTTCTAAGATATATTGCTCCATAATTCCTCCTATAGTTAATCTACAAAGATATAACCACAATAAATATATAACATATTAATAAAGAATGAATGCATTCCAATCATATCTAAGAAACTAGAAATATAAGGTAATGTAAAGATATTCATTTGCATTAGCATTAAAAAGATTACTAAGACTAAGCTTATTACTTTTTTAATTACTGCATTACTTCTACTACTTTTATTAAGTGATGTTCCAAATAAGAATAAAGCACATACTATTACTACTGTAACTAAAGTATTAATAAAACTTGCTTTAATATATAATGTTAAAAACTTACTAATAATAGCACTTCCTACTATTATTAGTAAGGGATAGCCTAATCTTTTAAAGTCTTTCATCTACTTATCCATTGTAACGCTCGTCATAACGTCACCACTGTTCATTCTAATAGCTGCTGCTAAGTTATCAGTAATTCTACCAAACACTGTGTGTACGCCATCTAAATGAGGTTGTGCTTCGTGAACAATAAAGAATTGACAGCATCCTGTGTCTTTACCTCTATGTGCCATTGATAAACTACCAGCTACATGTTTATGTACATTAGTACTGCATTCACAAGGTATTGTATAACCTAAATCTCCAGTCCCATTCCCATTAGGACATCCTCCTTGAGAAACAAATCCAGGAATAACACGATGGAACTTCTTTCCATCATAGTAACCTTCATTAATTAACTTAACAAAGTTAGCAACTGTAATAGGTGCTTCTTCTGCAAATAACTCAAACTTAATTACTTCACCATTTTCCATAACAATCTTTCCAGTATTTTTCATTTTCTTTTCCTCCTATAAAATGTTAATACATCCTTTAGATGTAATTACTTGGATACAACGATTCTTAAACACTTCATTACCTAACACTATATCATATTCCATACCATCAAATAATGCAGTCTTACCAGTATTCACATTCTCTATAACTATATGGGATTTACCTAACTTATAACGTACTTGTTTTACAACACTTATCATAATATTTTCCATCCCATGAATACCTAATCCTAAAGCTTCTCCTTCTTTAACAACTTCTAATTTATTTCTTTCTATACTAGCTTTACTTATCCAGCTTGTTAATGCTCCACTATCTAATCCAGCTATTACTAGTTTGTTATTAATATCTTTAATAATTAATGTAGGAAATACTCCCATCACTAAATTATTATCTTCTACTTCTTTATTAATTTTAATACATCTAAATAAACTATTTTTATCATCAATTTCAAAATCCATTCTTGATAGTATATCCCAACCTAGTATTCCATCTATTCCTAAAGCTTTATTTCCTAATAAACTTTTTGGATTTATCATTACTGCTATATCTTTAATTCTTAAATCTCCTATTGTTAAATCTTCTATTGTAGTACTTTTACTATTTTCTTCTTTTCCTGAAAAACTACTTATATTTAACATAGTTTCATTTTCTTTTAAATCTAATTCTTCTAATAGTTTATTGTCTATACTTGATACTTGTGCTCCTGTATCTAATAGAAATTTATATGCTCTTCCATTTATTCTTACTTCTATTAAATATAGTCCTACTATATTTTTATATATTGGTAAACTAAATTCTTCTCTTAAATAAGTAAAGTTTGGTAACTCTGTACTTCCATTCATTTTAAAGTATATATCTTCTAATTTATATTTACTAAAGTCTGCTTCTGTAATTCTTTTTATTACTTCTTTATAGTCTTTTCTTTTTTTAACTATTGTTTGTTTAGTATCTATTACATAGCATTTATGTTTTTTTAGCACTTAATCACCTCTTTTATATTATAACAAATATATGCATATAAATAAATGATATGTTATAATTATTACTGTGAGGTATATATTATGAAAACAAATAAAGATTATTTAGTTATGCATGCTTTAAGTGGTCGTATTACTCATCCTGTTTTGAGTGGTAGTGGTTATCGTGTTGGTTATGATGGTATTGGTCGTATTAATCTTGGTACTGGTGGTATTACTTATAACTTTAAACTTGGTGATACTGCTATGAGCATTGTTGGTGATCATGTTGAGCCTGGTGTTAGTATTAAGAATGTTCATGATGACCAAAACAATGCTCTCCAAACCTTTGCTTGTATTGGTAACACTGCTCGTGTTATGAATGGTGATGCAAAGGGTGCGACTGGTTTTGTTACTGGTAAACATGGTGGTATTGATCATGTCATTATTTATTTTAAACAACAAGATTTAGAAAAATTAGCTATCGATGACACTATTCAGATTAGAAGTTTTGGTCAGGGCCTTAAACTTCATGACTTCGATGAAATCCAGGTCATGAATATTGACCCTGACTTACTTACCCACCTTGAAATTAGCGAAACCGCACATGAGTTAGACATCTGTGTAACTCATGTGATACCTTCCCATCTAATGGGTTCTGGTACTGGAAGTGCTACGTTATTTAGTGGAGATTATGACATTATGACTCAAGATCCCATAGAAGTAGAGAAATACAAACTATCTTCTCTAAGATTCGGAGATATAGTATACATCGAAAATAACGATTGCACCTATGGTCCTCATTATAAAAATGACTACGCTACTATTGGTGTTATCGTCCATTCCGACTCATTTACTAGCGGACATGGCCCTGGTGTCTGCGTCATTATGAGTGGACCTTCTTCAATCCTTAAACCTAAAATAAGTGCTAGTGCAAATATTGCTAACTATTTAAACATATAAAAAAAAAAGATGCCTAGGCATCTTTTTAATCGTTACTTCTAGCAAACAATCTTAGAATATATAAGAATATATTGATGAAATCTAAATATAATTGGAAAGCAGAATATAATGAGTACTGTTTTAATGTAGTAGAATCACCGTCTGCCATAACATAATATTTATGCATCATTTGTGTATCATATACAGTTAATGCAGTAAATACGAATAAACCAAAGAACATAATCATCAATTGAAATTTATCCATATTCATTATGAATGCTCCAACTAGTTCTAATACTAAAAGAACAACTAATGAAATAAAGATAATATTTCTAAATTTAGAAAGATCAAACTTAGTAGTTGATCCGATAACTGCCAAACTACCAAAGTAAACCACAGTTGCGCCAAATGCTAACACAATATCGCTTAAGTCAAATACCATTCCAACAAATGCAAAGGTAATACCTGTAACAATACAGTATACAACATAAAGTAATAAAGTAGTTGAAGTAGATGCACTACCTACAGATTTTGAAAATTTAAAAACGATTACCATTTCTAAACCAAACACAATAAATAATGACCAAGCATTGCCTAAGAATATTTCGCTTATTCCTGTAGCTAGAAATACTATTGCAGAAACAAATGAAATTAATAATCCAAGAAACATCCAGCCAAACGTTTTAGAAACGTGTTTTCCAAACGTATAATTTTCATTAATATCTAATAAATCGTTATCCAAGTTATTCATTCTATCAATCTCCTTTTGATGTAGTTAATTATATCAAATACCATTAAAATTGCAAGTGTAATTATTTAAGCGTTGAATCAATTCCACTTGCTATTGCTTGTGCAATTCTGTCTTGCCCTGTTATTGAATTCATATAAGCAAAATCATTAGAATCATTTATAAATCCAGTTTCTACAAGTACTGCTGGTACTCGATTCCAAAATAATATTTGAATTGGATTGTCTACTTGATCTTTTACACCTCGATTAGATGTATACTTTAGGTTCGATAATTCTGTATTTATATTAGTTGCTAACTCTATATTGAAATTTGAAATAGGCATTACCCAAACCTCATTGCCATTACTGCCATCATCATTAACTTCACTAGCATTTGTATGAATGCTTACAAATACATCAGCATTAGCTTCTTCACCAACTCTAACTCTTGAAGTTAAGTCTTGTTCTTCGTCACTTGGCCAACTAACAACATCACTTGTACGAGTGTATATTACTTTATAGCCCATATCTTCCAATAATTTACCTGTTTTTAAAGTAATAGCCAATGTAATATCTTTTTCATTAACACTACCATCACTTGATTCTGAACCACCATCATAGCCACCATGCCCTGCATCTAAAACAACTGTTTTCTTAGCATCAACGTTACTAGGTAACGTTAGCGAGGTATTCACCTCGTCACTATTACTATTTGCGTTAACTATCACTTTATATATACCAAATAATAAGGCAAATAGTAATAGTAATGCTAATATGAATAAGATGATTAGGATAGTTAAATTACGATAGTTATATTTTCTTCTTTTCATAGTTTACTCCTAACACATATTATTATTAACTATTTTAGAAGAAAAATCTAGTATATCTACAATTTCACAAAATAAATTAAATTATGTTAAATTTCAAATTAGAATAAATTTGAATCAATCCCTATACAAAATAAAAATAACTATTCTATAGAATAGTTATTTAAGATCATCTAAAATATTTTTAGTCATTTTATAAACATCACTGTTTTTATCAGATTTACTTAGTAAATCTGATAAAAGACGTTTACATTTTATTTTATCTACATCTATAAAAGATAGACCATAGTATAAGTTCATTAAAGGTACATCATTAGTGTTCTTCATTAATTTAAAGAAGAGTTTTTCTCCTAGTGGATTCTTAAGTGCAACGTAAGCACTAGCTTGAACAACATTTAAATCTTCTTCAAAGTATTCATTAATAGAAGTAAATTGATTCAATAGTTTCTTACTAATATCTATAATATCATTTAAATAATTAGAATTAGTATTTACTCCAAGTTCTTTACACTCATCAAAGTAATCATTAACAAAAGTTTGAAAATCAAAGCCATCATTAACTTCATACATAATAGCATCAAAGTTTACTAATTTAAAACGTTGACATAATTTAATAAAACTAAGTATTTCAGATTTAAATAAACTAGCTTTATGTTCTTCACTAATATCACTTTCTTCTATACCATTAATAGCATCTATAATTAAACCATAATGTTTAAAATCAAATTTATTACGTTTAACTATTTCAAATACTACACTATCAATAAAAGCTATAGGATATTTTGATGCCTTTACTTCATAATTAGAAAAGATAAAGTCAGCTACACTTAAATCATTATAAGTAACCTTAAGCTTTTCTAATATACCATTGTAATCTAAAGTAACATTCATTTCTAGTAAATGAGCATTGATTTCATCAATACTCATTTGTTTTAAAGCTATAGCATAAGATGCTTCATTAATTTGTTTTAATGGATCCATTTTATAAGTCTCCTCTATAAATTTCTTTAATAAGCTAGCAAATATTATGTTAGCTTCCTTAGTACGTTTCTTTTGATGATTACCACCATAATTCTTATGTTTACGAGCAGCAGCACCTGCTGCTCGTTTAGATAACATCTCTATAATATTATCATTATTATACTCTATACCATTATTATTTAATACATAAGCTTTTTTACTTAAAGCTAAAGTCGCTAAGCCATAATCTTGAGTAATAACAAGATCATTACTATTTAATAAATTAAGTAAAGCATAATCAGCACTATCATTACCCTTATCTACTTGATGAATATAAGCAGTAGGATAATTAAAAACATGATTATAATCGCTAATGATATGGACATCTATACCATAATCATTAGCGATATTTATACATTCATTTATTATAGGACTACCATCAGCATCAATTAATATCTTGTTCATTACTAGTTTCAAATATCTTATGTTTATAGCCATTTTCATTTAAGGCTTCAGATATCTTTTTAATATGAGCTTTATCAAATGTTTCCATTACAAAGTGTACTTTACATTGGTCAGATAGGACTGCTCTATTAACTCTATCATGTTCAATAGATACTATGTTAGCACCTAAATCAGATATTAATGTAGCAAACTTAGATAAGTTACCTGGTTTATCAATCATTATAACTTCCATAGAACATTTACGTCCAGTTTTAATAAGACCTAAATCTATAATTTTAGATAAGAAGTTAACATCTATATTACCTCCAGATAATACTGCTACACATTTTCTATTTCTAAATCCTATCTTTTTAAACATTGCTGCAGCTACAGAAGCTGCTCCTGCTCCTTCTGCTACTAGTTTCATCTTTTCTACTAGTGTTAGTATAGATGCTGCTATTTCTTCTTCAGATACGCTTAAAACACCATCTAAGTACTCTTTACATAAATCATAAGTAATAGTTCCTGGACATTTAACAGCTATACCATCAGCTATAGTATTAGCAGTATCTAAAGTAACTATTTCATCTTGTAATAAAGATTCTTTCATACAAGCAGCATTACTAGCTTCTACTCCATATACTTTACATTCAGGTTTAACATTCTTTATAGCATAAGCTATACCACTAGCTAATCCCCCTCCACCAATTGGTACTAGCACTACATCAACATCAGGTACTTCTTCTAATATTTCTAATCCTATAGTTCCTTGTCCTGCTATTACATATTCATCATCAAAAGGTTCTATAAATACAGCTCCTGTTTCTTTCTGTAAGTTTTGAGCATAAACATAAGCTTCATTAAAACTATCTCCTTGTAACTCTACTTTAACTCCATAAGCTCTAGTAGCTTCTATCTTTGATAATGGAGCACTCTTAGGCATTACTACTATCCCTTTAACTCCCATAGCTTTACAACTATATCCTACTCCTTGAGCATGATTCCCAGCACTAGCACATATAACTCCTCTAGCTTTCTCTTCTTCACTTAATTTAGATATCTTATAATAAGCCCCTCTAATCTTAAAAGCCCCTGTCATTTGTAAATTCTCTGCTTTTATTAATAAATTAGGATCTATCTTATCTGCTTTCATAATAGGAGTCTTTGTTGCTATCCCATCTAATACTTCTTTTGCTTCATATACCATTTTCATATCCATAACTTTTACCTCCTAGTTAATAGTTAATTGTTTATATTGTAAACCTTTTCTTCTTAAATTTAAAGTTAATTATAAATATATTGTTCCCATTAATTATAAAAAGATATAATTCTTTAGAATTATATCTTATTTTATTGCTTAATCTTTAATTTCTTTCTTTATTTATTGTTTATTAGTCTTTTTCTATAAATTCTAATAATTCTTTTGCTGCTTGTTGTAGTCCTGTTCTTTCTTCTTTATTGAATCCTAGGTGTGTAAAGATTTCTCCTACAAATACATTGTTTTCTTTAAGATTTGCAAATACTTCATCGATTAGTCCTGCGCATAGTTCTTGTTTTTGCATTGGTCCGAATGGGTTTGCAAAGTATGTTGTTGAGATTCCTACTTCTTGTGTTGTTCCTAGTGCCATTCTTTTTCCTAGTGTATAGATTGCTTTTGCTTCTTCTATATCATCTATTTGTCTTATTCCTAATTTATCATCATAGTTATTTGCGTAGCAGAACATATCTATTGTATGGTTGTTTGCTACTACTTCATATGGTGCTGCTGGTGTTATTACACGTGCATTACTTGAGTCTGGGTTCATGAAGATTGATCTGTCCATGTCTCTATAAGGAGTTCCTTTATCTAGATCGTCTAGTCTTATGAATGCTCCTATTTCTGTTCCTTGTCCATATGGGATTCCGTCTTCTATATGAATTGTTCCCATATCGTCAAATACTATTTCTAGATCTTTAATTACATCGCTTCCTTGTGCTTTTAATGCTTCAATTGATTCTGATTTACCTGCTCCTGAATCTCCCATTAGCATTATTCCTTTACGTTTTCCGTTTTGTAAAGTAATGTTAACGAATGCTCCATGTATTGGTAACCATCCTTTTTGCATCATAGCTAGGTTGTGTAATGTTAAACACATTTTTTTCATATATCCAAAGTATTCAATTCTTTCATTATATGATACACATCCTACCCAAATATTGTCTTTAGTATCATGATAGAAGTTAGTTGCATCTTCTCCATCTTCGTTTCCAAAGAATAATACTAGATCTGGTTGGTGTTCACATTCTTCTTCTGATGCTAATTCAAATAGGTTAGCTACAGATACTCCACTGCTTAAGAAATCTCTGTGTAAGTATATAAATGCTAATAGACTACCAATTTTAGCTGGGTAACAGAACCATTCATCTGCATTTCCAGTAAACTTAGTAATAGGGTTTACATCAATTTCAGTAAATGAACCTGTTCTTTTGTTTGATTTTGGGTTTAATATTAATGGTGTTCTTATCATTACTGAATCTACAAATTTAATTCCGTCTAATGCTTTATATTTTTCATCTAATACAAACTTATTGTCTCTTAATGCTAATGCTGCATTACATCCTGCTTGTAATTGACGGTATACGTGATTCTTTCTTCCTTGTACTTTTTCTTCTATAGAACGGTACATTCCTCTGATCAATTCATTAAACCCTGAGTCTACTGCCATGAATGATGAGTTTTGTACTGCATTATTAAATCCTGCATCTATAATTGAAAATCTTTGGTGGCTCTTCCAGAAGTTATATAGTTCTTCAACAAAGTTTAATAGTTTTTCTTTGTCTTCTAAGTATACTGAATTAATTTCATCTAGAGTTAATACTGTTAGTTCTCTAAATAATTTAGTTATTTCTACTTTTGCTTCACGAGCTGTTTTTTCGTTTAGTGCCCATTTGTATAATTCTTCATCTTTATTTTCAAGGAAATCAATGAATGTCTCCACGAAGTTTTTAAATGTTGATGAATTTAGTAATTGTGCTGTACTTTGTGGGTACGCGTTACTAAAGTTGATTATTGCTAAATCTTGGTTTAAATATAAATTTTCTTTCATTTTCTTTACCTCATACTCTTTCTGATGTATTTTTTATCTTATATTAGGCTAAGTGTTTTTATCTGAAAAACAAGTGTCCTACCTACGTACTATATTATACAATAAATATTCATGTTATTAAAGTCTTTTTTTGAAATATTTTTCTAAATGTTTATGAAAATATTTTCATTAGCACTTTACATGTCGCATTTTAGCAATTTCATTGCATATTCTAGTACTTCTTTAGTGCTTACTTCTTCTACTGCTTCATCTTTTCTTCTTTTTATTTCTACGATTCCTTCTTCATAGCGTTTTCCAATTGTAATTCTAACTGGAATTCCTATCAGTTCCATGTCTTTAAATTTTACTCCTGCACGTTCTTTACGATCGTCTAGTAGTACTTCAATGCCTGCTGCTTTAAATTCTTTATACATGTTATTTGCTAATTCAATTGCTGCTTCATCCTTATCCTTTACTAATACGATTGCTACACTGAATGGTGCTAGATTTGTTGGCCAGTTGATTCCGTTTTCATCTGAGTGTTGTTCAACTACTGCTGCCATACATCTTTCTAGTCCAATTCCATAGCTTCCCATTACTACTGGATTTAAATTATTATTAGCATCTAAATACTGTAAACCTAATGCTTGAGTATACTTAGTACCTAACTTAAATGTATTACCTACTTCTATTCCTTTAGAGAATACTAATTTTTGACCACATATAGGACATATATCGCCTTCATGAACACTTGCAATATCTGCTACAATATCAGCTTTAAAATCTTTTAGATTAGCATTCTTAAAATGATAATTAGTTTTATTAGCTCCACATATAAAGTTTGTCATATTTTTAACTTCATTATCCATAACTATTTTAATATCTAAATTAATTGGACCAGCAAACCCTACTTTAGCATTAGTTACTTTTTCTACATCAGCAAATGATGCTAATTCCATTTCTAATGCTCCTAGAATTTTAGTGGCTTTAGTTTCATTAAGTTCTCTATTACCTCTTAATAGAAATGCTACTAAGTCTTTATTATCAACCTTATATATTAAAGTTTTAACAAAACTATTAGTATCAGTATTAAAGAAGGCTGCTACTTCTTCAATAGTTTTAGCATTTGGTGTTTCTACTAATTCATAATCTAGTTCTACCACATCTTGTTTCTTTTCTAATGTATCTACAACAGCTGTGATTTCAAGGTTACTTGAGAAATCACAGTTGTTACATGCTACTACTGTATCTTCTCCAATTGGAGTAATGGCTTGGAATTCTTCTGATAGCATTCCTCCCATAGCTCCTGTATCTGCTTGTACTATTTTATAATTTAAATTCATTCGGTCAAATATTCTTTTATAAGCATTAAACATTTTCATATAACTTATATCTAGTCCTGCATTATCTATATCAAATGAGTAGGCATCTTTCATTATAAATTCACGTACTCTTATTAGTCCATAACGAGGTCTAGTTTCATCACGATATTTAGTTTGCATTTGATACAATGTATATGGAAAATCTTTATAAGATTTTCCTTTCATGCTTGCTGCTAATACAAATAGTTCTTCATGTGTAGGTCCTAATACATAATTTTTATTATTACGATCCTTAAGAGCAAACATATTAGAACCAAAAGCTTCACGTCTTCCTGATTTTTCATATACTTCTTCAAGTATTAATGCTGGCATTAATAGTTCTTGTGCATCTGCTGCATCCATTTCTTCTCTTACGATGTTTTCAATCTTGTGTAGTACTTTCATTCCTAAAGGCATTATCGTATAAATACCATTACTACTCTTTTTAATCATTCCACTTCTTACTAATAGATTACCACTGTTGGATTCTTCATCCTTTGCATCTTCTCTTATTGTATAAAAGAAACTATTACTTAATTTCATCTTATTTCTCCTTTATTTTTCTAATCATTTCATGTTCATATACTTCAAATCCTAAATTAGCTTGTAGTATTTGCATCGGCTTATTTGCTAATGCTATGCTTTCGCCATCTTTAGTAGTAAGGTTTGGCATAATAAAGCTAGTTGCTAAACGATGTGGTCCAAATATTTCACATTCCATCCCGGATGAGAAATTATTTCTCACCTGGATGGTTGCTAGCTTAGTGACCTCATCGTAACCTAATACAGTAGCTATAAACTCTTGAGTAACACCTGCCCCATTAACTCCATATAAATGAGCATCACTATTAGGTAGTCCTTCATAGAAGCCACTACTTGTCGGTCGATTTTCTGCCTTCCTTAGTTGTTGTGTATAATAATCTAATCGTTCTTCACTTAGTTGTCCGCTTTCATAGTATTCATCAATTAATGCTCGATAAGTACTTACTACAGTAGCTATATAATAGTTAGTTTTCATTCTACCTTCTATCTTTAAGCTAGCTACATTAGCGTCTATTAAATCTGGTATATATTTAGCTGCCATTAAATCTTTACTACTCATAGAGAAGAGTTCATCTTGTTTAGATATAAGTTCATTGTCGTTATAGAGTTTATATTTCCATCTACAACTTTGAGCACATCCACCTCGATTAGCATCTCTATTTGTCATGTGATTAGATAATGTACATCTACCTGAATAAGAAACGCACATACCTCCATGAATAAACACTTCAATTGGCATATCAGTATTACTAGTAGTAGCTCTTATTTCATCTAATGTTGCTTCACGCGCTATTACAACACGATCCATTCCTTTAGATTCCCAAAACTTAGCCACACTAGAATTAGTACTACTATTCTGAGTCGAAATATGCACCTCTAAGTTAGGAGCTACTTCCTTAGCAACACTAGCTATATAGGCACTAGCAACTATAATTGCTTTAACCTTAGCTTTCTCTAGTGCCTTTATGTAGGGAACTAGCTCTGCTAGTTCATCTACATGGGGTAATATGTTCATGGTAACATGAACATTTGCCCCATAGCTAGTAGCAAACTTTACTCCTTCTTCTATTTCTTCAATCGAGAAGTTACTAGCACGTGAACGTAATGAGAATTGTTTACCCCCAATATATACAGCATCAGCTCCATAACGTACAGCCGTCTTTAATCTTTCTAAATCACCTGCTGGTGATAACAGTTCAATCTTTTTCATCTAATCACCAACCTTAATCGTACTAGTAGCTTTATGAAAGAATCCTGTATCTATACGATCTTTAGTAAGTTCTACTAATTCTTTCATAGCTAATTCTTTAGTTATAGTACCATCTATTATATTACTATATAATTTTATTATTGTTATAACATATTGTATACCATAACCCATAACATCAATAATAAAATTATCAATACCATATTCAACTAAAGCTTCTATATCTTCTATAGCATTTAATATATATCCGCTATATATTCTAGTACCCTTATCATCTTCTATAATAGGTAAATGATCACTACGTTTTTCCTCAATTAAATATAACTTAGAATTATCCTTAACTATACTACTATCCTCTTTTATAAACTTTAGATAGTTACTAACTAGTTTTCTTCTAGAGTTCATCATTAAAGTTCTACCATGAATAAATACTTCTAAACGTTTAGGATCTAAATTACTATTAGTTATTTTACCTATATCGCTTAATGTTATTTCTTTAGAAAGAACTACTCTTTTAATACCTAAATCTAAGAAGTATTTAGCATCATACTCATTACATATTAATGTTTCTGGATTATATATTAGTAAATTTAACATACCTAGTTTTTCAGCTTCATATAATACTCCTAAATCACTAAAGTATATACCATCAACACTAACATCCCTAATCTTCTTTAAACTATCTATTAACTTATCTATATCTTCCTCCATAAAGAATGAATTAACATTAATATATAATTCAAGTCCACATTCTTTACATTCATTCTTTATAGAGGAAAGATCAGATAAATCAAAGCAACTAGTACTAGTTACACTCAAAAAGGCTGTATTAATTAATACAGCTTTAACATTTATATCTTTAAGTAATTTTATATCACTTATACTATAGGGTGTTACAATAAACTTACTCATAGTTACCTCAATCTTCTAATCCTGATATACTACATTACAAGTAAAGTGTATTTGTGTAGCATTATAATTATTTATAATAGTTTCTAATCTATTAGCAGCTATTGGGTCTTTTTCTTTAATAGCATTCCATCCTTTTATATATAAAGTTTTAGGTAAATGACTAGTACTACTTAACATTAGTTCTAATGTTTCCCAATCCATAGCAATAAAAGGAGGTACATCCATAATTTCTTTAAGTTGTGATAACATACTAATTTCATCTACAATATCATCTAACTCTAGGATAGCTTCTTCTTTACGTTCATCTTCTTTTTTTAACATAATAATTATGTCCTTTCTAGTAGCAAAGAGGATAACACTAACGTGTTATCCATTTACTATATATAATTAGTTCTTTAATGATTGAATAGGAGCTGGAATCTTACCTCCACGATTAATCATAACTTCACATGAGTTTTCATTAATATGCATAACTGGTCCTACTCCAAATAGACCACCAAAGTCTAGTTCTTCTCCACATTTCATTCCTATAGCAGGAATTACACGTACAGCAGTAGTTTTAGAATTTACCATTCCAATAGCTGCTTCATCAGCAATTATACCTGAAATAGTAGAATTAGGTGTATCACCAGGAATTACAATCATATCAAGACCAACTGAACAAACAGCAGTCATTGCTTCTAATTTCTCCATAGTTAATGATCCACTTCTAGCAGCAGCTATCATACCAGCATCTTCAGACACAGGAATAAAAGCACCAGATAATCCTCCAACACTATTAGAAGCCATTACTCCACCTTTTTTAACAGCGTCATTTAACATTGCTAAACAAGCAGTAGTACCATAACTTCCAACTTGAGATAATCCCATTTCTTCTAATATATAACCAACTGAATCACCAACAGCAGGTGTAGGAGCTAATGATAAATCAACTATTCCAAAAGGAACACCTAAACGTTCACTAGCAATACTACCAACTAATTGACCCATTCTAGTAATCTTAAATGCAGTCTTTTTAATTATTTCAGCTACTTCATTCATAGGTATATCTTTAGGAGCTTTAGCAATAGCAGCTCTTACAACACCTGGACCTGATACTCCAACATTAATAACACAATCAGCTTCACCAACACCATGGAAGGCACCAGCCATAAAAGGATTATCTTCAGGAGCATTACAGAACACTACAAGTTTAGAAGCAGCAACACATTGACGATCAGCAGTTAATTCAGCACACTTCTTAACAATGTCACCCATTGTTTTAACAGCATCCATATTAATACCTGCTTTAGTAGATCCAATATTAACAGAACTACATACACGATCAGTACAAGCTAATGCTTCAGGAATAGCAGCAATTAATTCTTTATCTCCTGCTGAAAATCCTTTTTGTACTAAAGCAGAGAATCCTCCAACAAAGTTTACATCAACTTTTTTAGCACAAGCATCTAAAGTTTTAGCATACTTAACAGGATCTCCACCACTAGCAGCAACTAACATAGCTATTGGTGTTACACTAATTCTTTTATTAATAATAGGTATACCATATTCATTAGAAATATCATTTCCTACTTTAACTAAATCTTTAGCTAATCTTGTAATTTTGTTATATACCTTTTCACAAGACTTGTCTATATCACTATCACAACAATCTAGTAAAGAAATACCCATTGTTATAGTTCTAACATCTAAATCCTCTGTTTCAATCATATTAACTGTTTCTAATATTTCATTTACGCTAATCATATGATACCTCCAATTTAAATTCTATGCATTGCATTAAAGATTTCTTCATTCTTAACATGAATATCTAAGCTATTATTCTTACCATATTCTTCTAAATGTTTACGGAACTCTACTACATCACCTTTAATTTCTACATTCATTACCATTACAAACATATTACCTAATATAGTTTGTGTTACATCTACTACATTAACATCTGCGTTAGCACATTCTCCACTAACTTTTGCAAGTATTCCTACTTTATCTTCTCCAGTTACACTAATTACCGCTCTCATATTTGGGCCTCCTATTTAAAGTTATCTTCTACAGCTTTAACAATTGCTTCAGCTGTTAATCCATATTTCTTACATAATGCTTCAGGTGTTCCTGATTCTCCAAACACATCATTAACTCCTACCATTGCTAATTTAGTTGGGCATTCTGTTGCTAATACTTCAGCAATAGCACTTCCTAAACCACCAATAATACTGTGTTCTTCAGCACTTACAAAGAGTTTATGTGTTTTAGCTAATTTAACTATTAATTCTTTATCTATTGGTTTAATAGTATGTATATCAACAATAGTTGGATTATATCCTAGCTTATTCAATTCTTCTTTAGCTTTTAATGCTTCTTGTACCATCATACCTGTTGCTAAGATAGCTACATCTTTACCTTCATTCAATACATTACCTTTACCTATTTCAAATTTAAAGTTTTCTTCTTTATATATTTCTTCTACACCACTTCTACCAAGTCTTACATAACATGGTCCATCATATTTATATACTGCTCTTATTGCTGCACAAGTTTCTACATAATCAGCTGGTTGAATTACAACCATTCCAGGTATTCCTCTCATTAATGAAATATCTTCTACTGTTTGATGTGAAGCTCCATCTTCTCCTACTGTTAATCCTGCATGTGATGCACATACTTTAACATTTAGTCTTGGATAAGCAATTGAGTTTCTTATTTGTTCATAAGCACGTCCAGTAGCAAACATTGCAAAGCTACTAGCAAATACTACATTACCACAGGTTGCAAGTCCTGCTGCTGTTGCCATCATATTAGCTTCAGCTATTCCCATATTATAATGTTGTTCAGGTGCTACTGCTTTAGCACATGCACTTTTAGTTGATCCTGATAAATCAGCATCTAGCACTATAACATATTCATCTTCTTTTACTATTTCTGCAAGTGTTTTACCATATGCATCTCTTGTCGCTATCTTTGCCATATTATTCTCCTAACTCTTTTAATGCTTGTTCGCATTCATTAGCTTTAGGTGCTATTCCATGCCACTTATAGTTATTTTCCATAAATGAAACACCTTTACCTTTAACAGTTTTACATATAACTACTGTAGGTTTACCTTTAACTAGTTTAGCATCCTCACAAGCTCCTATAAGAGCTTCAAAGTTATGTCCATCTACTTTTATAACATTCCAACCAAATGCTTTAAACTTCTCATCAATTGGATTAGGATTCATAACATCACTTACGTTACCATCTATTTGTAGTCCATTACAATCGATAAATGCAATTAGGTTATCTAGTTTAAAGTGTGCAGCACTCATAGCTGCTTCCCAAACTTCACCTTCTTGTATTTCTCCATCTCCTAATAATGTATATACTCTAAAATCTTTTTTATGTATCTTATTTGATAAGGCCATTCCAACTGCTGCTGAAACTCCTTGTCCTAAGGAACCAGTAGACATATCAATACCATCTAGCATTCTCATACTTGGATGTCCTTGTATTCTTGTATTAATCTTTCTAAAGGTTAATAGTTCTTCTGCTTCTACAAATCCTTTTTCACATAAAGTTGAATATAGAACAGGTGAAGCATGTCCTTTAGATAAAACAAACTTATCTCTTTCAAGATCTAGTAAATTTTCTTTAGTAACATTTATTTGTGTAAAATAAACTGCTACTAGTATTTCTACAGCAGATAATGATCCACCAGGATGTCCAGATTTCGCTTCAGTCACCATCTTTATAATGTTTCTTCTGACACGCATTGCTATTTCTTCTAATTCCTTGATTTGTTTCATCATAACCCTCCTAGATAACGCATACGCATTTATTATACTATAAATCTTCTTTTTTTTCTTCCTAAAATTTGATATTTTTTAACCTTTCTTATATTTTTATCTCTTTTACCCCCATATTATTACTTATTATCAATAAATATCATATATTATCCCCCTACCATATCTTAATCCCCTCTAATCTATAAAGAAATAGCTACTGTATAATACAGTAGCTATTTCTTATAATACTTTATTCCACCCCATATTTAATATTTTATAAACTTAAAACCTTTTCAAACATTAAATACCCCTCTTTATTAATATGTAAACCATCTAAACTATATTCTTCTTTTAAACTACCTTTATCATCAATAAAGTATTTAGCTATATCTAAATATTTAACATTATCTAATTCTTTTTCTAAACCTAATAATTCTTTATTTAGCATTCTAATTACACTATTAGTTTTCATTATAGAATTTTGTTTATCTTCTATAATTGGTAATACAGAAATAATATTAATTTTTACATCTTTAATTTTATTTTGTAATATCTCTATTAGTTTATATATGTTAAAGGATACTTCTAAAAATGGTGTTTGATAATGATCACTAAAATCATTAGTACCTATTAACATATATATTTCTTTAGGTTTTATATTAGCTATTTCTTGATTAATTAATAATAAAGTTTCAGTTGTAGCTCCACATATTCCACAATTTATATAATTAATATTATTCCATTTCTTTATAATAGAATCTCCTATAAATATTGTTTTATTATAGTTATTCATATTACATTGGTTTATTACATGTTGTACTTCTTCTATTTGATAATCATGTAAATTATCTATATAGTTTTGTTTCATATTAGGCTACCAATGATAATTGTACTTTATGTTTTTCTTCATCTATTTTAAAGATACTTACAGTTACAATATCTCCTACACTTAATATTTCACTTGGATGATTAACTCTTTTTCCTAATTGTGATATATGTATAAGTCCATCTTCTTTTAGTCCAATGTCTACAAATCCTCCAAAGTCTACTACGTTTCTAACTATTCCTTGTAGTGTATCTCCTTGGTTTAAATCATTAAATGTTAATACATCACTTCTTAATAATGGAGCATCATAACGATCTCTATAATCTCTTAATGGTAATGATATACTATCTAATATATCTTCTACTGTATATTTATCTGATTGAACTTCTTCTATTAGGTTATCAATATTAATGTTAGCTATTGCATCTCTTGCTATTTGCGTTCCCATTTCTTTTTCTTTAATTCCTAATAGTTTTAATATTTGTTTAGTTAACTTATAACTTTCTGGATGAATAGAAGTAGCATCTAATAGTTCTTTACCATCTTCTATTCTTAGGAATCCTGCTGCTTGTGTAAATGCTTTAGCTCCTAATTTAGGTATCTTCTTTAATGCTGTTCTATTTAGTATTTCTCCATTTTCTTCTCTATAGTCAACTATAGATTTAGCTGTTGCTCCATTTAATCCTGATATATTCTTTAATAATGTAGCTGATGCTGTATTAACATTAACTCCTACTCTATTTACTGCTTTACTTACTACAAACTCTAATCTTTCTTTTAATTGTGCTTGTGGTAAATCATGTTGGTATTGTCCTACCCCAATTGATTGTGGATCTATTTTAATAAGTTCTGATAATGGATCTTGCATTCTTCTTGCAATTGATATTGCTGATCTTTGTTCTACATGTAAATCTGGAAATTCTTCTTTAGCTAATTTACTTGCTGAATATACTGATGCTCCTGCTTCAGATACCATAGAATATTGAACATCTAAATTATTTTCTCTTATAAGTTCTGCTACAAAGCTTTCAGACTCTCTTGATGCTGTTCCATTCCCTATAGCTATTACATTAATTGGAAACTCATTCAATAATCCTAACACAATATCTTTTGATTCTTTAACTTTAAAGACTGGTGCATGTGGATATATAACACTAACTTTTAATGCTTTTCCTGTTTCATCTATTACTGCTAGTTTACATCCAGTTCTAAATGCTGGATCAAGTCCTAGTATCATTTTCTTTTTTAATGGTGGTTGTAATAATAGATTTTCTAAATTACTTGAAAATACTTCGATTGAAGCTGTATGTGCTCTTTCACTTAATTCATTTCTAATTCCTCGCATTATTGATGGGAATGCTAATCTTTTTAATCCATCTGCTATTGCTTCTACTACTAGATTATCACATATACTAACTTCTCTTTTTAGATATAATCTATTTGTCCATTGTATAATGTATGTATCATCAAAACTTATATTAACACTGATTACTTTTTCTTTTTCTCCTCTATCGATTGCCATTACTCGATGATTTGCTATTGTTGCTATTCTTTCTTCATAGTCATAGTACATCTTATATACTTTCATTTCATCTTCGTGTTTTTTCTTTTCAGTAGTTTTAATTTTACCGTTATTTTGCATTGCTATAACAATCTTATTTCTTACATCTAAGTTATCACTTACTACTTCAGCTATAATATCTTTAGCTCCTTGTAGTGCTTCTTCTACTGTAGTAATCTTATCGTTTAAGTACTTCTTAGCTTCTTCATTAACATTTCCTTCTAATGGTAAGCTTAATATATATTCCCCCAACGGCTTAAGGCCGTTAGCTATAGCATCTGTTGCTCTTGTTTTTCTTTTTTGTTGATATGGGCGATAGATATCTTCTACTTGTGATAGTTTAGTAGCATTAGCTAACAATGTTTTAATTTCATCATCTAGTTTTCCTTGTTGTTCAATTAATCTTGCTACATCTTCTTTTCTATTTTTTAAATTCAACTGATAAGAGTACTGTTCTTCTATTACTCTTATTTGATCTTCATCTAGTCCTCCAGTCATTTCTTTACGATATCTAGCTATAAAGGGTACTGTATTACTGTCTTGTAATAATGCTAATGTTCTTTCTACCTGTTCGGTTTTTACTTTCAATATTTTTGCTATTGGTTCAATTAGTTCTTTCATATACTTCCTCCTATTTACTGTTTACTATTATATCAAATTTTATCCTTATTTTAACACTAAAATTGTTTCTCCCGGGTTCATTGTTTTAATTCTTCTAATTACTCTTGGATGTTTATATTGCTTATTTACATAATCTTTTAAAGCTGTTCCATAGTTATAACCATGAATAATAGGTACTTCATGAATAGAACTTGGTATCTTTTCTAAATGTTTATCTATTGCTTGTTTTGCTTCTTTAATGGTTAATCCATGTATATCTAAACTTAACATTTTATCACTCCTTACATTTAATTATACTACATCCATATCTTTATCCCTATTCTTTCTTTATAAATTATAAAAAGCACTATGATTTTACTCATTGTGCTTAGTATTCTTTCATAATTTTTATTATTAGTTTTATTGCTTGTTGCATTTCATTTAGACTAAGGTACTCATAATTTCCATGGAAATTATAACCTCCAGTTCCGAGGTTCGGACAAGGTAGGCCTTGGTTGGTTAGGTTTGCTCCATCTGTTCCTCCTCTTATTTTTGCATAGGTTGGATTCATTCCTAGTTCTTTCATGCATTCATATACAAATTCATACACCTTAGGTGTCTTCTTTAAATTATCCTGCATATTATAATAACTATCACTTATTTCTACTTCTACTAGATCTTTTTTACCATATTTAATGTTTAAACTATTAGCTATATCTATTATAGTTTGTTTACGGTGTTCAACTAATGTTTGGTCAAAATCACGTATAATAAGTTCTATTTTAGATTGTTCACATTGGGCTTCTATATTACATACATGGATAAAGCCTTTGTCTTCTTTACTATAGTATGGAGTATCTTCCTTGTCTAATTCACTTATAAATTCAGTAGCTAATAAACTAGCATTTAACATTCTTTTATAAGCATAACCTGGATGTATACTACATCCTTTAATCTTTACTACTGCTTTACTAGCATTAAAGTTCCCTATCTCTAATTCCCCTACATCTGAGCCATCTATGGTGTATGCCACCAGCGCACCCAAGCGCTTAGCATCAAAATGCTTTGTCCCTAATCCTATTTCTTCATCTGGAGTAAATGCTATACATATTTCATTATGTTCAACATTAGGATGTTCCTTAAAATAAGACAACACACTCATTATAATAGTAATACCAGCCTTATCATCAGCACCTAAAAGAGTACTACCATCACTAACTATTAAATCATGTGTAACATGATTTAATAGTGAAGGAAACATTAATGGAGACATCTCCATTGTAGGATTTAATTTGATAATACCACCATCATAGTTATTAATTACTCTAGCCTTTATATCACTACCCTTAGCATCACATGAAGTATCCATATGAGCTATTAAACCTATACTATTAGAAAGACTACCAGGTAATTTAGCATAAACTACACCAAACTCACTTAGATAAATATCCTTAAGACCTAAAACTTCTAATTCAGCTAACATTTTATTAGCAAATGTTAGCTGAGAAGAAGTACTAGGAACACTACTACTATTAGGATCACTAGTAGTATCAATACTAATATAATTTAAAAAACGATTAATCAAAGCATCTTTATTTTCCATCAATTTACCCTCTACATAATTTCTTTAATATCACTTACCATATCTTTATAATCCTTATCAAGCTTATTAATAATTTTATTTAAACAAACAGGCTTATCACCATACTTAATAATCATTTTATTAACAGCTTCTTGTCCCATACCAATATCCTTAATACAAGAATTTAATAATTCTTCTTTAGTATTTAAAGAAGAATTCTTCATAGCTACCATCATATCACTCATAGCAATAGCTAAAGTATGATCATCATGAGGAATACCCTCACATTCTATAATCTGATTACTAATGATTTTAACATGATTATTTAATATATCAATCATTTCTAATAATAAATCATTAACATCTTTTCTAGAAGTTCTATCTACTAAGTTTTGAAAACAATAACGACCCATATAAGTGCCCTTTAATAAATCATTTAATTCTTCTACTACTTCTCTTTTATCAATATTACATTCTGACATATAATCACCTCAAATATAGTATGAACTAATTATTCAATAATATTAAAATATTCAGAAATGACCTTCAATACACCATCATCATTATTACTAGAAGTAAGATAATTAGCAACCTCCTTTACTTCATTAACAGAATTAGCTAAAGCATAAGAATATTTAGCGCAACTTAACATTTCAATATCATTAAGATAATCACCAAAACAAAGTATTTCATCTTCTTTAATACTATATTTATTACATAACATTTTTAAAGCAGCACCTTTATTAGTATTACTAGGCATTATATCTAAGTATTCTTTAGCAGAAACACATTTTATAAGATTACTACTATGTAATTCAATAATACTATTAGAATTAGTAGAAGCATCAATATTATCATGGATAGCTATCTTAAATACATCTACATCTAGATCTTTTAAATCATTAACTAATTTTACTTTACTATAATAGCGTTTAACTTCTTCTAATAATTTAGGATCATTATTACTTATATAAGCACTATCATTTGCACAAAGAATAGCATCAAAAGTATTAATACCTTCTATTTGTTTAAGAATATCTAAACAATCAGTCTTACTTATATAATTAGTGTATATAGTTTTATTATTATCTTTAAGATTGCCTCCATTTTCTCCTATAAAAGCTATATCTTGTAGATAATCTAAAAAATATGATTCTAAATTATATATTTGTCTTCCACTTGCTAAAACAAACTTAATATTATTATTAATAAAGTAATCAACATACTTATATATATTACTATTTAATGTTTTATCATCATGTAATAATGTACCATCCATATCACTTACTACCATTTTTATCATACTTAAACCTCCTTTATAATATTTTAACATTTATATTGATTATAGTCGAATAATAAAAAGAACCCGATTGGGTTCTAGTGTGAACGTGATACAAAATCTTTTACATAATTCGTAACTTGATGTATGTCAACAGGGACACGCACTGTGAATTATTGAGCATTTAACAAGATTCGTAATTTGTGTTTATTCTGTACCACATTTATTTAGTTCACATATAAAGTATAACATAATATTCAATTCATTATATATAATTATAAACATTTATTAAATGTAATAAAAAAGAACCTTATAGGTTCTTTTGTGAACGTAAATCTCCAGATTTTTATCAAG